>JAGRPO010000135.1 GCA_019449455.1 Betaproteobacteria bacterium
GCGCCGCGCAGGGCCTCGATCGCCTTCGGCGACGAGCCCAGCGGGTTCTCGTTGGAGGCGAGCTTGAGGATGTCGGCTTCGGCCATCCCCAGCTCCCGCGCGGTTTCCGCGATCGGCTTGCCGGGCACATAGGGGGCGATTTCCCGGACGTGCGCCGGGGCGAGGTCTTTGGGGCTCATGAAGGTCAGAGGACGGCCACGGGATAGGAGCCGAGCACCTTGAGGTAACCGGCGATGCGGCCCACCTCCTCGAGCGCGGCGGCGACGTTGGCGTCGTCCCGGTGGCCTTCGATGTCGACGAAGAAGAGGTATTCCCAGAGCGCCACCTTCGACGGGCGCGACTCGAACTTGCTCATCGAGACGCCGCGCGTGGCGAAGGGAGTGAGCATCTCGTAGACGGCGCCCGCGCGGTTGCGGGCGGAGAGCACCAGCGACGTGCGATCTCGCCCGGAGGGCTTCGGCTCGTAGTCCCCGAGGATGAGGAAGCGCGTGGTGTTGTTGGGCTCGTCCTCGATGTTGGACGCGAGGATGGCGAGCTTGTAGTGCTCCGCGGCACGGTCGCCCGCCACGGCGGCGCTGGCGGGCTCCTCGACGGCGCGCCGCGCGGCTTCCGCGTTGCTCGCGACCGCGACGCGCTCGGCCTTGGGCACGTTGGCGTTGAGCCACTCGTGGCACTGCGCGAGCGACTGGCTGTGCGAGAAGATGCGCCGGATCGACGCCAGGTCCGCGCCCGGCTCGCGGCCCATCAGGTGGTGATGGACGCGGATCAGGACCTCGCCGCAGACCTTGGCCGGCGTCTGCGGCATGAGGTCGAGCGAGCGGCCCACGGCGCCCTCGGTGGAATTCTCGACGGGGACCACGCCGAAATCCGACGCGCCCGACTCCACCTCGCGGTAGACATCGTCGATGGAGGGCATCGGCTTGGCCACCGCCGCGAGCCCGAAGTGCTTCATCGCCGCGCTCTCGCTGAACGTGCCCTGCGGGCCGAGGTAGGCCACGGTGATCGGGCGCTCCAGGGCGAGGCAGGCCGACATGATCTCGCGGAAGAGGAGCGCGACGGTCTCGTCGCCAAGCGGGCCCGGGTTCTTCTCCTTGATGCGGCGCAGCACCTGCGCCTCGCGCTCGGGCCGGTAGGCCTGCCCCACCTTGAGCGTGCCGATGGCTCGCGCGAGCTGCGCGCGCTGGTTGAGCCGCTCGAGGATCTCGCCGTCGACGCGGTCGACTTCGCCGCGCAGGCGATCGAGTTCGTCCGTCATTCGCGCGCCTCCGCCAGGGGGGGAACGAGGCGCACCGAGAGCACGCCGGGGATGCGGGAGAGTTCCCGGAGGACGCCTTCGTCGACCTCGCTGTCGAGGTCGACGAGCGTGTAGGCCACGTCTGCCTTCGACTTGTTGACCATGTTGTGGATGTTGAGCCTGCTCGCTGCCATCGTAGTCGAAATCATCCCGAGCATGTTGGGCACGTTCGCGTTGGAGATCGCCACGCGGTGTGGCGACTCGCGCGGCATCTCGACGGCCGGGAAATTGACGGCGTTCCTCACCGTTCCCTCCTCGAGGAAGTCGCGCAACTGGTCGATCACCATCGCAGCGCTCGCCTCCTCCGCCTCCTCCGTCGAGGCCCCGAGGTGCGGCAGCGCGACGATGCCGGGATGCCCCGCGTAGCGCGGGCTGGGAAAGTCGCAGACGTAGGCCTTGAGCCTGCCGGAGGCGACCGCGGCCACGACCGCCTCCTCGTCGACGATCGCCGCGCGCGAGAAGTTGAGGAGCACCGCGCCGGGGCGCGCGAGCGCCAGGCGCCGCGCGTCCGCCAGCCGGCGCGTGGCCTCCAGCAGCGGCACGTGCAGAGTCACGAA
>JAGRPO010000136.1 GCA_019449455.1 Betaproteobacteria bacterium
CTCGCCGGACCGGCGGCAGGTGACGATCCTCCTGGCCGCCTCGCAGTGCGGGACCATGCTCGCCGACTTCGCGCAGAACGGCGCGATCGCCTTCGTGGCGAGCCTGCCCAGCACGCACCGCACGGTGCAGCTCAAGGGCACCGATGCGAAGGCCGGGGCGCCGCAGCCCGGTGACGAGGCCCTCGCGGACCGGCAGCGCGCCGCCTTCCGCGACGTGCTGACCAGCATGGGCTACGACCGCGCGATGCCGCTGGCGCTCACGGGCGGCGACTGGTCGGACGTGGTGGCGGTGACGTTCACGCCCACGTCGGCCTTCGTGCAGACGCCCGGACCCGGCGCCGGCGCGGCGCTCGCGCGACGCCCATGAAGGCGCTCACGCTCGACGCCATCCGCCTGGGTCTCGAGAGCGAGATCCCGGCCCTCATCGCCACCTGCGCGGCCGACGGGACGCCCAACTGCGCCTACCTCTCGCAGGTGGAGTACGTGGACCCGTCGCACGTGGCGCTGTCGTGGCAGTTCTTCAACAAGACGCGCGACAACGTGCTCGCGAACCCCGTGGCGTGCCTCGGGGTGGTCGATTCGCGCACCATCGCGCGCTACCGCATCCTGATCCGCTACCTGCGCACCGAGACCTCGGGGCCGCTCTTCGAGCGCATGAAGGCGAAGCTCGCGGGCATCGCGTCGCACACGGGCATGGAGGGCGTCTTCAAGCTGCGCGGCTCGGACGTCTACCGCGTCGAGTCGATCGAGCGCGTGCCGGGGCCGGTGCTGCCGCCGCCGCCGGAGCGCAGGAACCTGCTCGCCGCGGTGCGCGACTGCGCCCGCAGGATCGGCGCCGTCACGGACCTGCAGTCGCTCCTCGACACGGCGCTCGACTGCATCGCGGAAAATTTCTCCGTGGACCACGCGCTGATCCTGCTCCGCGACGCGGGGGGAGGGCGCCTGTACACCGTGGCGAGCCGCGGCTATCCCGACTCCGGCGTGGGGTCCGAGATCCCGCTGGGCCAGGGCGTCATCGGGGTCGCGGCCCGCGAGCGCACGCCCATCCGGATCGGCTTCGCGCAGGCCGAGTACGCCTACGGCCGCGCGATCCGGGAGTCGGCCCTGCGCGAGGGACTCGCCCTCGAGACCGAGATCCCGCTGCCGGGGCTCGCCGAGTCGCACAGCCAGCTCGCCGTGCCCATCGAGGCCTTCGGGCGGCTCCTCGGCGTGCTCTTCGTGGAGTCGGACGAGGACCTTCGCTTCGGCTACGACGACGAGGACGCGCTGGTCGCGGTAGCCGGACAGCTCGGCACGTCGATCCACGTGATGCAGGCGGCGGCGGAGGCCGAGGAGGCGCCGGCCGAGGGCGATGCGATCCGCACGCCGGTGGCCGGGTCGCCGCTCGCGGTGCGCCACTTCGCCGAGAACGACTCGATCTTCCTGGGCAGCGACTACCTGATCAAGGGAGTCGCCGGCAGCATCTTCCACGCGCTCGTGTCGGACTTCCTCGCCGACGGGCGCACGGAGTTCTCCAACCGGGAGCTGCGCCTCGACCCGCGCGCGAAGCTGCCGGACCTGAGCGACAACCTCGAGGCGCGCCTGATCCTCCTGTCGCGCCGGCTCGACGAGCGCGACGCCGGCATCCGCATCGAGAAGTCCGGGCGCGGGCGCTTTCGCCTGGTGGTCTCGCGCCCCATCGAGCTGGTCGCGGCGGGATAGCGCTCACGCGAGCGGGATGCGCTCCCGGTTCGCCGAGAGCCACGCCGCGAAATCCTGCAGCCGCGGGTTGAGCGCGCGCGCGGCGGCCACGTTGCGGGCGCCGCAGAATTGCGCCTCGAAATCGCGCTTGAACTGGAACATGTTGCCCAGATCGCCGGCCCCCGGGAAGCCGAGGCTCCGGTAGGTCTCCGGCGGCACGTCGTCGTAGCGCACGGGATGGCCGAGCGCCGTCGAGAGTGCCGCGGCCATCTGCGCGCCGGTGAGGTGCTCGCCGGCCACGCCCACGGTCCTGCCGGCCATCGAATGGCCCGCCTTGAAGATGCCGAAGGCGCAGCGCCCGATATCCTCGGCGGCGATCCCGGGAAGCTTCGCGTTGCCCATGGGCATCGCGATCGCGTACGCGCCATCGGGGCCGCGCCTCGGGGCCATGCCGAAGTCGATGAAGTTCTCCCAGTAGAACGAGGTGAGGAGGAACGTGGTGGGCACGCCGGCCTCGAGGAAGAGGCGGTCGGACTCGCCCTTCGCGTCGAGGTGCGGCACCTTGTAGCGGCCCAGGAGCGTCGGCATCCGCTCGCTTTCGAGCGGCACGAAGCGGCGCGTGTCCTCGAGGGTGGACCAGATCGCGTGCCGAACGCCGGCGCGCCGGGCCGCCCGGGCCATGTTGGCCGCCTGCGCCATTTCCCGCTCCGGGCTGTGATGCGCCCAGTAGAAGGTGACGCAGTAGGCGCCATGGGCGCCGGCGAAAGCGCGCTCGAGGCTCGCCTGGTCGTCCACGTCGGCCGCCACCACCTCGGCGCCCCGCCGCGCGAGCGCCCGTGCCGCATCCGAATGCACGTCGCGGGCGAGGGCGCGGACGGCGAAGCCGCCGTCCGGGTCGTCGAGGAGGGCGCGCGCCAGCCCGCCTCCCTGCGCGCCCGTGGCGCCCACGACCGCGATGACCTTCCTGTCTGCCATGGGGACTGTCCTTGCGGCGGAAGGCTCAGGCCGCCGCGGCGCTCATTGGGCGCTCCTCTTCGGGGCGGGCGGCGAGGGGAACGCGATCACGGGGCCTTTCGCGGCCTGCCCGGGAGGCAGGAAGGCGGGCGCGGCCTCGCCGGCCGGGCCGAGGTGGCGGACATAGCGGTGCAGGGCGCGCAGGTCGGATTCCGCCATGTCGCGCAGCGCGAACCAGGGCATCGGCGGGCGGTATTGCGCGGTCTTCGCGGTGCGGACCCATTCGTCCTCGGTCATCTTCGCGAGCACCAGGCGCAGGTTCGACGGGTAGGTCGTCCCCCACGGGCCCTGCCAGCCGACCTTGTCGCCGGTGAGCCACGCCTTCTCGTCGATCTTCCCGCCGGCCATCGCGTAGCCCGGCGTGTGGCAGTCGTTGCAGCCGGCGATGCGGGCGAGGTAGCGGCCGCGCTCGATGGACCTGGTTTCGGCCGCGGGCTTCGTCGGGCCCGCCTGGGCGTACCAGGCGGTCGAAGCGGCGGCGAGGACGGCGGCCGCGGCGGCGATCGGCGCGGCGCGGCGGAGCAGGGAATTCATGGCGGTCTCCGGGGGGATGTGGAAGTGCCGCCACTGTAGGTTCCCGCCGGGAAGGCGTTTATTAAGACTTCCTTGCGCCGATCCTAAGAAGTTACTAAGGGCGTAACACGCCGTAACGCGCGGCCGGGGTCAGGAGAGCGCCACCGCGCCGGAGGCGGCGAGGCGGTCGATCGCCGCGTCGTCGTAGCCCAGGGAAGCGAGGATCTCGTGCGTGTGCTGGCCCAGCATCGGCGCGGCACGGGTGATGGAGGCCGGCGTATCCGAGAACTTGATCGGCAGCCCCAGCGCCTTGGTCCTGCCGGCCTTCGGGTGGTCCACTTCCAC
>JAGRPO010000137.1 GCA_019449455.1 Betaproteobacteria bacterium
CCGGGTCCGCGGCGCTCGCGGCCGACGAGGAAGCCTACAAGGCCACCCGCAGGCACCGGGGCACGCCGCGCTGGGCGCTCGCGGAGAAGGACGCCGAGCTGCGCTTTCCCAAGGCCACCGAGGTCTTCTCCTGCGCCCTGGGCGTCGCGATCTCGAAGGAGGCCACGCCGCACCTCAACATGCTCCTTCGCCGCGTGCGCATGGATTCCAGCCGCGCCAACGACAAGCCCAAGGACCACTACAAGCGGCCGCGCCCGTTCATGGTGACGAAGGAGGCGTCCTGCACGCCCAAGGAGGAGGCGCGCATGAAGCCCGACTCGTACCCGTCCGGGCACGCCTCGATCGGCTGGGCCTGGGCGCTCACGCTGGCCGAAGTGGCGCCGGAACGCGCGGACGCCATCCTCGCGCGCGGAGTCGCCTATGGGCATAGCCGCGTGGTCTGCGGCGTGCACTACCGGAGCGACGTGGAGGCCGGGCGCATCGTCGGCGCGTCCACCGTGGCCCGGCTGCACGCCGACCCGGTCTACGTGGCCCAGGTCGCGGCCGCTCGCAAGGAAGTCCAGGCGGCCTGGGCCGCCGGCTCGAAACCCCCGCTCGACTGCGACGCCCAAGCGAAGGCGCTGGCGCTGGACCGATAGATGTGGGGACGGTTCCTGGGAACCGTCCCCATACTGTAAAATATGCATTTCCAGCCGGGGATTCGAAGATGACCAAGTACGTGTTCGTGACCGGTGGCGTGGTCTCCTCCCTGGGCAAAGGCATCGCCGCCGCCTCCCTCGCCGCGATCCTCGAATCGCGCAGAATCAAGGTCTCCCTCGTCAAGCTCGACCCGTACATCAACGTGGATCCGGGCACGATGTCGCCGTTCCAGCACGGCGAGGTGTTCGTCACGGAGGACGGCGCCGAAACCGACCTCGACCTCGGCCACTACGAGCGCTTCATCACCTCGCGGATGAAGAAGCTCAACAACTTCACCACCGGCCAGATCTACGAGCGCGTCATCAACAAGGAGCGCCGCGGCGACTACCTGGGCGGCACCGTCCAGGTGATCCCGCACATCACCGACGAGATCAAGGCGAGCATCAAGGCCGCGTGCAAGGACGTCGACGTCGGCATCATCGAGATCGGCGGCACCGTGGGCGACATCGAGTCGCTTCCCTTCCTCGAGGCCATCCGCCAGATGGGGATCGAGGAAGGCCGCACCAACACCTGCTACATGCACCTGACGCTCGTGCCGCACCTCGCGAGCGTGGGCGAGATCAAGACCAAGCCCACGCAGCACTCCGTGAAGGAGCTGCGCGGCATCGGCATCCAGCCCGACATCGTGATGTGCCGCTCCGAGCAGCCCGTCCCCGACGACGAGAGGAAGAAGATCGCGCTCTTCACCAACGTGGACGTGCGCTCGGTCATCTCCTGCTACGACGTGAGCTCCATCTACAAGATCCCGACGATGCTGCACAAGCAGGGGCTCGACGAGATCGTGTGCCGGAAGCTCGACCTCGCCGCCTACCCGGCCGACCTCGCGATGTGGGACGGGATCGTGGACGCGCTCGAGAACCCGGAGCACGAGGTCGACATCGCGATGGTCGGCAAGTACGTGGACCTGCAGGATTCCTACAAGAGCCTCTCGGAATCGCTCATCCACGCCGGCATCCACACGCGCACGCGCGTGAAGATCCACTACGTCGATTCCGAGCAGATCGAGGCCAAGGGCATCGAGGTGCTCGAGAACATGGACGCGATCCTAGTGCCCGGCGGCTTCGGCAAGCGCGGCATCGAGGGCAAGATCGCCGCGGTGCGCTACGCGCGCGAGAACAAGGTCCCGTACCTGGGCATCTGCCTGGGGATGCAGATCGCCGTCATCGAGGCGGCGCGCGACCTCTGCGGGCTGGAAGGCGCCAACTCCACGGAGTTCGATCCCGACACCCCGCACCCGGTCGTGGCGCTCATCACCGAGTGGCAGGACCGCGACGGCAAGGTCGAGCGCCGCGACGCGAGCTCCAACCTCGGCGGCACCATGCGCCTGGGCGCGCAGCCCTGCAACGTGAGGAAGGGGACGCTCGCCCACAAGGTCTACGGCGCGGACGTGGTCTCCGAGCGCCACCGCCACCGCTACGAGGTGAACGACCAGTACGTGGCGCGGCTGGAGGCGGCGGGGCTCACGATCAGCGCGCGCACGCAGAGCGAGAACCTGGTGGAGATGGCGGAGAGATCCGACCACCCGTGGTTCTTCGGCTGCCAGTACCACCCGGAATTCACCTCCACGCCGCGGGCCGGGCATCCGCTCTTCATTTCCTACGTGAAGGCGGCGCTGGAGCAGCATCGCAAGCGCGTTCCCGAGCCGGGTTTGAAGGTCATCGGCGGTTCCGCGGCGTGAATGCGGGCGGCGGGGAGTGACGCTGCCCAAAGGCGGGGACACGGATGAACACGGATGAACACGGATATTTCTTGAACGAGAAGCGCACTGCCAGGTCGAATGAAGTTGCCCCGATTGGCAGGGCGTTTCCAACCCAGGAGCTATCCGTGTTCATCCGTGTTCATCCGTGTCCTAGTCTTTGGTTCGCATCACTCCCGCCCGTCCGCGCAATGGGACGAGCATGAAGCTCTGCGGATTCGACGCCGGCCTCGACAAGCCCTTCTTCCTGATCGCCGGCCCGTGCGTGGTCGAGAGCGAGCAGTTGCAGATGGACGTGGCGGGGCAGTTGAAGGAGATCACGGGGTCGCTCGGCATCCCGTTCATCTTCAAGTCGTCCTACGACAAGGCCAACCGGTCCAGCGGCAAGTCGTTTCGCGGGCCGGGCAGGGAGAAGGGCCTCGAGATCCTCGCGAAAGTGAGGAAGACCCTGGGCGTTCCCGTGCTCACGGACGTGCACACCGAGCAGGAAGTGCCCGAGGTCGCGAGGCACGTCGACGTCCTGCAGACGCCCGCGTTCCTGTGCCGGCAGACGGACTTCATCGTGGCCGTGGCCCGCGCCGGGCTGCCGGTGAACATCAAGAAGGGGCAGTTCCTCGCGCCCCACGACATGAAGAACGTCGTCGACAAGGCGCGCGAGGCGAGCGGCCGCGACAACATCATGGTATGCGAGCGCGGTGCCTCCTTCGGCTACAACAACCTCGTCTCCGACATGCGCTCGCTCGCGATCATGCGCGAGACGGGCTGCCCGGTCGTCATGGACGCGACCCACTCGGTGCAGCTTCCGGGCGGGCAGGGCACGACATCGGGCGGGCAGCGCGAGTTCGTCCCCGTTCTCGCCCGCGCGGCGGTGGCCACGGGCGTTTCCGGCGTCTTCATGGAGACGCACCCCGATCCCGCCAAGGCGCTCTCCGACGGCCCCAACGCATGGCCGCTCCCGAGGATGCGCGAGCTCCTCGAGACGCTCAAGGAAATCGACGCGCTGGTGAAGCGGCGGGGATTGGCCGAAGCGGGCCTCTAGGTCCCGGCCCCGGCGGGCCGGCTCGCGCCAACCGCGAGGGTGGCGATGCGGCGCATCTCGGGGGTCTGGAACCGGTCGGGGTGCTCGAGGTAGTCCAGCGCCATCGGCGTGGCATCCGCGCCCCAGAAGAGCATGCCGTCGATCGCCAGCGTCGGGACGCCGAAGACGCCCGCCGCGATCGCCTGTTCGCCGTTGCGCCTGAGCCCGGCCTTCACTTCCGGATCCGAGACGAGGCGGTCGGCGTCCGCGATGCCCAGGCGCCTGGCGAGATCGTGCCAGCCTTCGTCGGTCCCGACCTCCCGCCCTTCGCCCCAGATGAAGCGGTAGATCGCGCGGATCGCCGCAAGGTCGCTCTCCAGCGCCACGGCGAGCCGCAGCGCCCGCAGCGGATTGAACGGGTGGCTCGGCGGGAAGCGCAGGGCGATCCCCTCGCGGTCCGCGATCCACTGCACCTGCCGGTAGATGAAGGTCCGCTTCGCGTCGACCTCGGCCGGCCCCTTGGTTCCCCAGTGGTCGAGCAGGCCGGCGAAGAGCACCGGCCGGGGGCGCAGGGTCACCGACGCCGGCCAGTCGCGCAGCCGCTCGAGCTGCAGGTAGGAAAACGGCGAGACGAAATCGAAATACCAGTCTGCGGCGCGCATGGTTGCCTTCCCGCGTTCATGGGACAATCGGCATCGGAAGCCCGAATCTTCTCACGGTCATGAAACTACTTGTCCTCGGCGCCGGAGGCATCGGCGGCTACTTCGGCGGCCGCCTCGCGCAGGCGGGCGTCGACGCCACGTTCCTCGTCCGGCCGAGGCGGCGCGACCAGATCGCGTCGAACGGGCTCGTGATCGAGAGCCCGCTCGGCAACGCGCGCATCGCGGCGAGGACGGTCGTCGCGGAGGAACTCTCGCCCGGCTACGACCTCGTCCTCTTCACCTGCAAGGCCTACGACCTCGATTCGGCGATGGACGCGATCGCGCCGGCGATGGCGGGCGGCTGCGCGGTGCTGCCGCTTCTCAACGGCCTGGCGCACCTCGATCGCCTGGACGCGCGCTTCGGCGCGGCGAAGGTAATGGGCGGCACCTGCCAGATCAACGTGGGGCTCGCGCCCGACGGCACGGTGAGGCACATGGAGCCGCTCAACCGCGTCCTCTTCGGCGAGCGCGACCGCTCGAAGTCGGCGCGCGCGCAGGCCTTCGCCGACGCGCTGGCGAAGACCACCATCGACTCGACGTGGTCGGAGGACATCCTGCAGGACATGTGGGAGAAGGTCGCGTTCCTCGCCGCGCTCGCGGCGACGACCTGCCTCTTCCGGGGCAACGTGGGCGAGATCATGGCCACGCCCGAGGGCAAGGCGATCGTCATGCGCTGCTTCGAGGCCAACGTCGCCATCGCGCGCGCCGAGGGCCACGCGCCGCGCCCGCAGATCGTCGAGTGGGCCCGCGAGCGCCTCACGAAGCCGGGGCCGCAGAGCGCCTCGATGCTGCGCGACATGGAGGCGGGCAAGCCGGTCGAGGCCGACCACATCGTGGGCCACATGCTGTCCCTCGCCCGCAAGCACGGCATCGACGACACGGTGCTCGCCATGGCCCACACGCACCTCTTGACCTACGAAGCCCGCCGCGCCGCCGGCCGCGCATGAGCTCCCGCGAATTCGACTACGTGATCGTCGGCGCCGGCAGCGCCGGCTGCGTGCTCGCCAACCGGTTGAGCGCGGACGGAAAGTCGAGCGTGCTGCTGCTCGAGGCCGGCGGCCGGGACGACTGGTTCTGGATTCCCATCCCGGTGGGCTACCTCTACACCATCGGCAACCCGCGCACCGACTGGTGCTTCAAGACCGCGCCCGACGCGGGGCTCAACGGCAGGCAGCTCGGCTACGCGCGCGGGCGCGTGCTGGGCGGGTGCTCCACCATCAACGCGATGGTCTACATGCGCGGCCAGAAGGAGGACTACGACCACTGGGCATCGCTCGGCAACGAGGGATGGTCGTGGGACGACGTGCTGCCGCTCTTCCGGCAGCACGAGGATTTCTTCTCGGGCGCGAGCGAGTTCCACGGCGCGGGCGGGGAGCTGCGGGTGGAGGAGCCGCGCGTGCGCTGGGAGATCCTGGACGCGTGGCGCGAGGGCGCGGTCGAGTGCGGCATCCCGAAGATCGACGAGTTCAACCGCGGCGACAACTTCGGCAACGCCTATTTCCACATGAACCAGCGGCGCGGGCGGCGCTGGAGCGCCACCAACGCGTGGCTTCGTCCCGCGATGGGACGCCCCAATCTCACGGTGGTCACGAAGGCGCACGCGACGAAGCTGCGCCTCGAGGAGAAGGACGGCCGCCGGCGCGCGACGGGCCTGGACTACGTGGTCGAGGGGCAGGGCGGGAGCGTTGCGACGGCGCGCAAGGCCGTCGTCCTCGCCGCGGGCGCCATCGGCTCGCCGCAGCTCCTGCAGCTCTCCGGCGTGGGCCCGGCGGCCCTGCTCGCGAAGCACGGCATCCCCGTCTTCCACGAGATGGCGGGCGTGGGCGAGGACCTGCACGACCACCTGCAGATCCGCATGGTCTACAAGGTGAGGAACGTCACGACGCTCAACACCCGGGTCAACAGCCTGTGGGGGAAGGCGGCGATGGGGCTCGAGTACCTCCTGTTCAAGACGGGGCCGCTCACCATGCCGCCCTCGCAGCTCGGCGCATTCGCGCGGAGCGACCCCGCGCAGCCCACGCCCAACATCGAGTGGCACGTGCAGCCGCTCTCGCTCGACAAGTTCGGCGACCCGCTGCACCCGTTCCCGGCCATCACGCCCTCGGTGTGCAACCTCCGGCCGACCTCGCGCGGGTGGGTGCGCATCACCTCTCCCGATTCCTTCGCGGCGCCGGAGATCAAGCTCAATTACCTGTCCACGGACGAGGACCGCAAGGTCGCCGCCGACGGCATGCGCTTCACGCGCCGCATCATGGCCTCGAGCGCGCTCGCGAAGTACTCGCCCGAGGAATGGAGGCCCGGCCCGTCGGCGCAGACGGACGCCGAGCTGGCGAAGGCCGCGGGCGACCTCGGCACCACGATCTTCCATCCCGTCTCCACCTGCCGCATGGGGCGCGACCCGCGCGCGGTCGTGGACGAGCGCCTGCGCGTGCGCGGAATCGAGGGCCTGCGCGTCGTGGACGCCTCGATCATGCCGCGCATCACGTCCGGCAACACGAATGCGCCGTGCTACATGATCGCGGAAAAGGGCGCGCGGATGATCCTCGAGGACGACCGTTGAACCGGGAGCGCCTGCTCGTCGTCGTCGCGATCGGCGCGGTCGGGATGCTCGCCTGGGACATGCTGCGCCCGGATTCCGCGCCGCCGCCCGCCGCGCCCGTCGTCGTGGCGAAGCCGGCATCCGGGGCTGCGACGATCACCTCGGGTACCGGGGGCCGGCTCGGCCCGGAGGACATGGGCCGGTCGGCCAATTTCCTTCGTCCCGCCGCGGGGGCGACCGTCACCGCGTCCCCGCTCGCGCGGGAGTTCGGCAACGCCCTCACGCTCAAGCCCGTCTACGACCGCCTCAAGGGCACGGCGGAGGGCGAGACCCCCGAGGGCCAGTATTTCCTCTATCGCATCCTGCGGGCCTGCGCCTCCGTGGCCGACCGCCGCGGCAACGCGCCGCCGGCC
>JAGRPO010000138.1 GCA_019449455.1 Betaproteobacteria bacterium
AGGATTCCTCCGTGGCGCGTGGCGATGACTTCACCGGGCGTCGGACCGCGCAGCGTGCCTTCCGCGTGCGCGCCGAACAGGCGAACGGGATGTCCGAGGATCTCGTCGCGCAGCCCGGGGTGGCCATCGGCCGAGTGGATCTTGCGCAGGACCGTGAGGGTGTCGTCCTTCGTCCAGTCGATGGCACGGTCGGATTGCCGCGCGAGCGGCCTCGCCCTGCCCCTCGCGGCCGAACCCAGCTCCTGCGCCGGCACCGGATGCTCGCCGCGCGCGAAACTCTGCACCGCCTCCGTCACCGCCTCCACCGCCGCTTCCGTCACCTCGCGCCGGTAGAGGCTCGACTTGGGGGCGAGACGCATCGGGAAGGCCCTGTGCGCCCACACCGGTCCCGCATCCATCTCCGCCACCGCCTGCAGCACCGTCACGCCCCACTCGCGCTCGCCTTCGAGGATGGCCCAGTCGAGGGACGAGGGGCCGCGGTCGCCCGGCACGCCCGGATGCACGACGAGGCACGGCACCCGCCTCCACACGCTCTCGGGAATGGCGCGCTTGAGGAACGGGGCGATGACGAGGTCGGGCTTCGCGAGCGCCACGGCCTCCTCGGTCACCGCGTCGTTCACGTCCAGCTCGATCGCCACTTGGTGGTCCTGCGCGACGAGCTCCACGAAGAGCCGCTGAGCCAGGCAGTTGAAAGCGTGGGTGAGGAACAGGATCTTCATGGTCTTCAGCAGATTCTCGGCAGTTGCTCTCCGGCCAGCCAGTCCACCATGCGGCTGCCGCCGAAGCCGGTCCGCATCTGGACGAAATGGTGCGCGTCCGCGACGACCTCGCCGATGATCGCGGCATCCTGCCCCTGCGGGTGGGCGCGCATCGCCGCGAGCAGGTGCTGCGCGTCGTTCGGCGCGCAGATCGCGACGAGCTTCCCCTCGTTCGCGACGTAGAGCGGGTCCAGGCCCAGGAACTCGCAAGCCGCCGCGACTTCCGCGCGCACGGGGATGGCCGTCTCCTCGAGCCGCATGCCGACGCCGGACTGGCGCGCGATCTCGTTCAGCGTCGTCGCGAGCCCGCCGCGCGTGGGGTCGCGCAGGCAATGGAGGGTGGGCACCGCCTCCACCATGGCCGCCACCAGCCGGTGCAGCGCGGCCGTGTCGGAATGGATCGTCGTCTCGAAGGTGAGGTTCTCGCGCAGCGACATGATCGCCACGCCGTGGTCGCCCATCGTGCCCGAGACGATGATCGCGTCGCCCGGCCGCGCGCGGTCGCCGGAGATCTCGATCCCGTCGGCCACCACGCCCACGCCGGTGGTGTTGATGAAGACGCCGTCGCCCTTGCCCTTCTCGACGACCTTGGTGTCGCCCGTGACGATGGGCACGCCCGCGTCCATCGCCGCCCTGGCCATCGATTCGACGATGCGCTTCAGGTCCGCGAGCGGGAAGCCCTCCTCCAGGATGAATCCGGAGGTGAGGTAGAGCGGCCGCGCGCCGGCCATGGCCACGTCGTTCACCGTGCCGTGCACCGAGAGGCACCCGATGTCGCCCCCGGGGAAGAAGAGCGGCGAGACCACGTGGCTGTCGGTGGCCATCACGAGGCGCCCGCGCGGCATGGGCAGGCGCGCCTGGTCGTTCATCTCGCGCAGCCACTCGTTGTCGAAGGCTTCCACGAAGAGCTCGTCGATCAGTTGCGCCATCGCCCGGCCACCGCTGCCGTGGCTCATGTCCACCAGCCCGCGCTTGAAGTCGATGGGGCGGATGTAGTCCTTTCGGGTCGCGTTCTTCCTTGCCGGCCCATTCCTCGACCGGGCCTCATGCCGCGCTCCGGTAGCGTCCGTAGGTGTAGTGGGCGGCGCTCGCGCCTTCCGAGGACACCATGCAGGACCCGATGGGCGTCTCCGGCGTGCACGCGGTGCCGAACACCTTGCAATCCGTGGGTTTCTTCACGCCCCGCAGGATCGCG
>JAGRPO010000024.1 GCA_019449455.1 Betaproteobacteria bacterium
CGCCCGAGTCGGGCAGGATCGCCACGATCGTCTTGCCGGCGTTCTCCGGGCGCTTCGCCAGGCGCACGGCCACGGCGGCGGCGGCCCCGCAGGAGATGCCGGACAGGATGCCTTCCTCGCGCGTGAGGCGGCGGGCGAAAAGCACGGCCTCCTCGTTCGTCACCTGCTCGACGGCATCGACGAGCGAAAGGTCGAGGACGGACGGGACGAATCCCGCGCCGATGCCTTGGATCTTGTGCGGGCCGGGCTTCACCGGCTCCCCGTTTCGCGTCTGCGTGATGACCGGGCTCGCGGTGGGCTCGACGGCGACGGACTGGATCTTCCTGCCTTTCGTGTTCTTGATGAAGCGCGAGATGCCGGTGATCGTGCCGCCCGTGCCCACGCCGGAGACCAGGATGTCGATCTTGCCGCCGGTGTCGTCCCAGATCTCGGGCCCGGTGGTCGATTCGTGGATGGCGGGGTTGGCGGGATTCTCGAATTGCTGCAGCAGCACCCATTTCGCCGGATCGGAAGCGGCGATCTCCTCGGCCTTCGCGATGGCGCCCGACATGCCCTTGGCGCCTTCGGTGAGGACGAGCTTGGCGCCATAGGCGAGGAGGAGCTTGCGCCGCTCGACCGACATGGTCTCGGGCATCGTGAGGGTGACGGGAATGCCGCGCGCCGCGGCCACGAAGGCGAGGGCGATGCCCGTGTTGCCGCTGGTGGGCTCGACGATCTCCTTGCCCGGCCCGAGCAGGCCGCGCTTCTCGGCATCCCAGATCATCGCCGCGCCGATGCGGCACTTGACGGAGTACGCGGGATTGCGGCCCTCGATCTTGGCGAGGACGGTGGCGGGCGCGCCGTCGGTGACGCGGTTGAGGCGCACGAGGGGCGTGCGGCCGATGGAAAGGGAGTTGTCGGCAAAGGGAGCGGTCATGGGGATCTCCTTGAAGGGCGATTGCAATGGGTCGCGGTGGAAGCGAAGGTACTCGACTCGCGCCCGGCGTGCTTCAGGCCGTCGTGCGCGCTCCTCAGCCCTGCGCCCAGGGCAGGCCCGCGTGCCGCCAGCCGCCGAGGTTGCCGCGCCGGCCGTCGTCGTCGGAATCACCCTCGAAGCCTTCCAGGATGTTGAACACGCGCGCGAAGCCCGACTTGGCCGCCGCTTCGGCCGCGTGGTGCGAGCGCACGCCGCTGCGGCACAGCAGGAGGATGGCGGCGTCCCTGGGAAAGCGGGCGGCCAGCTTGTCGACGAAGCCGGGGTCGGGCGCCGCCGCGCCGTAGGGGCGCCACTCGATGAGGGGCGTGTCCTCGACGTGGCCCACGAACTCCCATTCGGGGCGGGTGCGCACGTCCACGATGGCGGCGAGGCCCGCCTCGTGCAGGCGCCAGGCCTCGCGGGGGGTGACGAGGCCCGCATAGGCTACGCCCTGGACCCGGCCGCGCTCGGCGGCGCGGGCGAGGAGGGCGTGCGCGAGTTCCGCGTGTCCGTCGCGGGGCCGGGGCGCGTCGTGGGGAAGGCTGGCGGGCAGGGTGGCGGCGTTCATGCGATCTTGGCCTCGTGGGGTGCGGATTGGGGGAAGAACCGGGAACGTCGCGGGCGCAGCCAGACCACCGCGCCCGTCTCGACGCCGAGGCGGTCGAAGCGGTCGCGCGGCAGCTCGACCTCGAGGTTCTCGCCGGTGTCGCGGCGCGAGACCTCGAGCCGGACCACCGGCCCGATCTTGACGGCGTGGTCCACGAGGGCGGCGAGCGAGCCCGACTGCGGCCCGGCGGTGACCTCGATCTCGTGCGGGCGCACGTAGTCGCGGCCGCCCTCGGACTCGATCACGTTCACGTTGCCGAGGAACTCGTAGACGAAGGGCGTGGCGGGATGGTCGTAGACCTCCTCGGGCGTTCCCACCTGCTCGATGCGCCCCTTGTTCACCACCACGACGCGGTCGGCGACCTCGAGGGCCTCCTCCTGGTCGTGGGTCACGAAGACGCTCGTGAGGTGGATCTCGTCGTGCAGGCGCCGCAGCCAGCGCCGCAGCTCCTTGCGCACCTTCGCGTCCAGCGCGCCGAAGGGCTCGTCCAGCAGCAGCACCTTGGGCTCGATGGCGAGCGCGCGGGCGAGCGCGATCCTCTGGCGCTGGCCGCCGGAGAGCTGGTGCGGGTAGCGGTCGGCGAGCCAGTCGAGCTGCACGAGCTTGAGGAGCCGCAGCACGCGGCGCGCGATCTCGGGCTCGCCGGGGCGCAAGGCCCGCGGGCGCACGCGCAGCCCGAAGGCCACGTTCTCGAAGATCGTCATGTGGCGGAAAAGCGCGTAGTGCTGGAACACGAACCCCACCTCGCGCTCCTGCACGCGCCTGTCCGTCGCGTCGTCGCCGTTGAAGAGGATGCGTCCGGCGTCGGGAACCTCGAGGCCGGCGATGACGCGAAGCAACGTCGTCTTGCCGGAACCCGACGGGCCCAGCAGGGCGACGAGCTCCCCCGGCGCGATCTCGAGCGAGACGTCGTGCAACGCCTCGAAAGCGCCGAAGTGCTTCGAGACGCCTGCGACCTGGATGCTCATGGGCGTTGCTCCCTTGCCTGGCGCGATTCGACCGCCGTCTTCAGCACGAGCGTCACGAGCGCGAGGAGCGCCAGGAGCGACGCGCAGGCGAATGCGGCGGCGAAGTTGTACTCGTTGTAGAGGATCTCGATGTGCAGAGGCAGGGTGTTCGTGTAGCCCCTGACATGTCCCGAGACGACGGACACCGCGCCGAACTCCCCCATGGCGCGCGCGTTGCAGAGGATCACGCCGTAGAGCAGCCCCCACTTCACGTTGGGGAGCGTCACGCGCCACAGGAGCTGCCAGGCGTTCGCCCCCAGCAGCACCGCGGCTTCCTCCTCCTCGCGGCCCTGGGCCTGCATGAGGGGGATCAGCTCGCGCGCGACGAAGGGGAAGGTCACGAAGACCGTGGCCAGCACGATGCCGGGCACGGCGAAGACGACCTTCAGCTCGTGCTCCGCGAGCCACGGGCCGAACCAGCCCTGCAGGCCGAACATCAGCACGTAGATGAGGCCGGAGATCACCGGGGAGACGGAAAACGGCAGGTCGATCAGCGTGATGAGGAGGCTCTTGCCGCCGAAGTCGAACTTGGCGATGGCCCACGCCGCGGCCACGCCGAAGACGAGGTTCAGGGGCACGGCGATGGCCGCCGCGAGGAGCGTGAGCTTGACGGCGGACCACGCGTCGGGCTCGCGGATGGCCGCGAGGTAGACCCCCCACCCCTTCCTCAGCGCCTCGAAGAAGACGGCGAAGAGCGGCACGAAGAGGAAGAGCGAGAGATAGGCGAGAGCCACGCCCACGAGGACGATCGGGACCCATGCGACCGGCCGGCGGCGGGCCGTGGCGCGGACGAGCGGGGCGGATGAGGCGATCGAGGCCATGGCTAGTCCCGGTTTTCCGCGTATCGGCGCGACCACCACTGCAGGAGGTTGACGAGGAGCAGCAGCAGGAAGGAGGCCACCAGCATCACGACGGCGACCGAAGTCGCGCCCGCGTAGTCGTACTGCTCGAGCTTGGCGATGATGATGAGCGGCGCGATCTCGGAGACCAGCGGCATGTTGCCCGCGATGAAGATGACCGAGCCGTACTCGCCGACCGCGCGCGCGAAGGCGAGGGCGAAGCCGGTGAGGAGGGCGGGCATCACCGTGGGCAGGATCACGCGCGAGAACGTCTGCGCCGGGGTCGCCCCGAGGGACTGGGCGGCCTCCTCGAGTTCCTTCTCCAGGTCCTCGAGCACGGGCTGCACGGTGCGCACGACGAACGGCAGGCCGATGAACGTGAGGGCGACGAAGACGCCGAGGGGCGTGAAGGCGACCTTGACGCCCGTGAGCGCCAGCAGCGGTTCGCCCAGCCAGCCGTTGCCGGCGTAGATCGCGGTGAGCGCGATGCCGGCCACGGCCGTGGGCAATGCGAAGGGCAGGTCCACGAGGGCATCCACGACGCGCCGCCCGGGGAATCGGTAGCGCACCAGCACCCACGCGACGAGGAGGCCGAAGACCGCGTTGACGGCCGCGGCGGCGAGCGCCGCGCCGAAGGACAGCTGCAGCGACGCGACGACGCGCGGGGCGGTCACGTGGGCGAGGAACGCCTCCCACGAGATCGTGAAGGTCCTGGCGAACGCCGCCGAGAGCGGGATGAGGACCAGCAGGCTCAGGTAGGCGAGCGTGAAGCCCAGCGCGAGGCCGAAGCCGGGCAACACCGAGTGGGATCGCCGCATGAAGAGCATGGCCTACTTCTTCCCGGGCTGGTAGAGCTGGTCGAACGTCCCGCCGTCGGCGAAGTGGGCCTTCTGCGCCTTCTGCCAGCCGCCGAAAACCTCGTCGATCCCGAAGAGGCTCACCTTGGCGAACTGCTTCTCGAATTTCGCCGCCACCTTCGGGTCGATCGGGCGGTAGTAGTTGCGCGCGGCGATCTCCTGCGCTTGCGGCGTGTACCAGTACTGGAGGTACGCCTCGGCCACCTTGCGCGTGCCTTTCTTGTCGACATTGCGGTCGACCACCGTGACCGGAGGCTCGGCCAGGATGGAGAGCGACGGCGTGACGATCTCGAACTTGCCGGGTCCCAGTTCCTTGAGGGCGAGGTAGGCCTCGTTCTCCCAGGAGATGAGCACGTCGCCGATGCCGCGCTCGACGAACGTCGTGGTCGAGCCGCGCGCGCCGGAATCCAGCACCGCCACGTTGCGATAGAGAGCCGCGATGAAGTCGCGCGCCTTCGCCTCGGAGCCGTATTTCCGGAGCGCGTAGCCCCAGGCCGCGAGGTAGTTCCAGCGCGCGCCGCCGGAGGTCTTGGGATTGGGCGTGATCACGGACACGCCCGCTCTCACGAGGTCGTCCCAGTCCCTGATGCCCCTGGGATTGCCCTTCCTCACGAGGAAGATGATCGTCGAGGTGTAGGGCGCGCTGTTGTGCGGCAGGCGCTTCTGCCAGTCGGCCGGCAGCAGCTTCGCCTTCTCGGCGATCGCGTCGATGTCGTAGGCGAGCGCCAGCGTCACGACGTCGGCCTCGAGGCCGTCGATCACGGCCCGGGCCTGCTTGCCGGCGCCGCCGTGGGACTGCCTGATCGTGACCTTCTCCTTCGTCTTCGCCTCCCAGTGGGCGGCGAAGGCCTTGTTGTAGTCCTGGTACAGCTCGCGCGTCGGGTCGTAGGAGACGTTGAGGAGCGTCACTTCGGCGAGCGCGGGCGTGGCCGCGAGTGCGGCGACCGCGAAGGCGAGGCGGGAAAGCGTTCGGTGAATCACGGGAGATGCCTTTCGATGGCTTGGCGGCGCGCGCGAGGCGCGTCGCGTCGATTGCGGAATGTCGGTGCCGGCCGTCGGGGCCGGCGGGAATCGGGCGCGATCAGGTCGGCCGACATCGCTCCGGCATCGGCATTCGCAGGGCGCCGCGCGGCGCGAAGGGCATCGGGCTAGTCACGCGCGACCTCCTCGACCATCCCGCCCGCGACCGTGCGATGCGTGGCGTCGTCGATGAGCACGAAGCTGCCCGTGTGCCGGTTGGCGCGGTAGGGATCGACCGCCAGCGGGCTCGCCACCGTGAGGCGCGCGAGGCCGAGGTCGTTGAATTCGAGCGCCTGCGCGGAGGCATCCGGCGTCAGCGAGGCGAGGTCGAGGCGATGCAGGACGTCGTCGACGGTGGCGCGGACGCTCTTCGTGCCCTGCTTGAGCCAGTAGCGCCTGCCTGTCACGAGGGCATCGCGGTCGAGCCAGGCCAGGCGGGCGGTGAACCGGCGGGCGACGGCGGGCGCGTCGTGGCGGTGGGTCAGGATGTCGCCGCGCGCCACGTCCACCTGCCGGTCGAGGACGACCGACAGGGAGCGGCCCGCGCCGGCCGCCTCCAGCGTGCCCTCGAGCGTGACGATCTCGGCGACCTTCGCCTCGACGCCCGAGGGCCGGACCACGACGGTGTCGCCGACGGCGATCGTGCCGGACTCGACGCGGCCGAGATAGGCGCGCCGGTCGGCCTTCTCGCCGAACCGGGAGCGCGAGACGAGCTGCACGGGAAAGCGCAGCGCGGTGACGGGATCGACGGGGCTGGCAGCCTCCAGCGCCTCGAGAAGCGTGGGCCCGGCGTACCAGGAGAGGTTCTCGCCGCGCGAGACCACCATGTCGCCCTCGAGGGCGGACAGCGGGATGGCCGTGACGCGCGCGAGGCCCAGCGACCGGGCGATGCCGGCGAACTCGCCGGCGATCGCGTCGAACCGCTCGCGGCTCCAGCCCGCGAGGTCCATCTTGTTCACCGCGAGGATCACGTGCGGGATGGCGAGCAGCGAGGCGATGGCGGCATGGCGGCGCGTCTGCGTGGCGAGGCCGCGCGCGGCGTCGGCGAGCACGATGGACAGCGAGGCGGTGCTCGCCCCCGTCACCATGTTGCGCGTGTACTGCTCGTGGCCGGGCGTGTCGGCGATGATGAAGCGCCGGCGCGGCGTGGCGAAGTAGCGCCAGGCCACGTCGATGGTGATGCCCTGCTCGCGCTCGGCGGTGAGGCCGTCGGTGAAGAGGGAGAGGTCGAGCCCGTCCGCGCCGTTTCGCGCCGTGGTGCGCGCGACGGCGGCGAGCTGGTCCTCGAGCAGGACCTTCGAGTCGAGGAGGAGCCGGCCGATGAGGGTGCTCTTGCCGTCGTCCACCGAGCCCGAGGTCGTGAACCGGAGCGTGGTGAATTCCCGAAGCGTCTCGCCCGTGCCCATCAGAAGTACCCCTCGCGCTTGCGCAGCTCCATCGAGGCATCCGAGGTCTGGTCGTCCATGCGCGTGGCGCCGCGCTCCGTGACCGTCGCCGCCGCCGTCTCCGCGACGATCTTCTCCACGGTATCGGCGTCCGAGGCCACGGGGCAGGTGCAGGTGATGTCGCCCACCGTCCGGAAGCGCACGCGGCGCGTGACGACCGTCTCGCCCTCGTGCGCGGGCGTGAGCGGCGTCACCGGGGCCAGGAGCCCGCCTCGTTCCACCACCTCGCGCTCGTGGGCGAAGTAGATGCGCGGCACCGCGAGCTCCTCGCGGGCGATGTACTGCCAGATGTCGAGCTCGGTCCAGTTGGAGATGGGGAAGACGCGCAGGTGCTCGCCCTTGTGCAGCCTCGCGTTGAAGAGGCTCCAGAGCTCCGGGCGCTGGTTGCGCGGGTCCCATTGCCCGGTCTCGTCGCGGTGCGAGAGGATGCGCTCCTTGGCGCGCGCCTTCTCCTCGTCGCGCCGGGCGCCGCCGAAGAGGGCGTCGAAGCCGAACTCGCGGATCGTGTCGAGCAGCGTCACGGTCTGGTGCGGGTTGCGGCTCTCGTCCGCGCTGCGCAGCCGCACGCGCCCCAGGCGGATCGATTCGCCCACCGAGCGCACGACGAGGCGCTCGCCCAGCTCGGCCGCGCGCGCGTCGCGGAAGGCGACGACCTCGGGGAAGTTGTGCTCGGTGTCGATGTGCACGAGCGGGAACGGGAATCGGTCCGGGCGGAACGCCTTCTCGGCCAGCCGCAGCATCACGATCGAGTCCTTGCCGCCGGAGAAGAGGAGGGCGGGGTTGGTGGTCTCCGCCACGACCTCGCGAAGGATGTGGATCGCCTCCGACTCGAGCCAGTCGAGGTGCGGGAGGACGTCCCCGGCGGCGCCGATGCCCGCGGCCGGGGCGAGCACGGCGCTCATCGTGCGTCCTGCGCCGGCGCGTGCGCGCGGCGCGCGAACGCCACGGGCGCGACGGGGTGCAGGCCGCACTCCGTCGAGTCGCGGCTCTCCCACCACCAGCGGCCGGCGCGCGGATCCTCGCCGGGACGCACGGCGCGCGTGCACGGCTCGCAGCCGATGGACGGGTAGCCGCGCGCGTGGAGCGCGTTCACCGGCACGCCGTGGCCGCGCAGGTAGGCCCAAACGTCCTCGTGCGTCCAGTCGGCAAGCGGATTGAACTTGAAGAGGCCGTGGGCCGGGTCGAACTCGTGCTCGCGCACCTCGGCGCGCGTCGGCGCCTGGTCGCGCCGCAGCCCCGTGATCCAGCCCTGCAGGCCCGAGAGCGCGCGGCCGAGCGGCTCCACCTTGCGGATGGCGCAGCAGGCCTTGCGCTTCGCGAGGCCGTCGTAGAAACCGTTCTCGCCGTGGCTCGCGACGTAGTCCCGCACCGCCTCGGGCTGCGGGGAATAGGCCGCCACCGCGATGCCGTAGCGGGACTCGACCTCGCGGCGAAGCGCCAGCGTTTCCGCCGGCAGGCGCCCGGTGTCTATCGTGAAGATGCCGATCGCGGGGAATTCGCGCGCGATGAGGTCCGTGAGGACCATGTCCTCGGCGCCGAAGCTGGAGGCGAGGCTCGCGGGCGCGAAGTCCTCCGCGATGCCGGCGAGCGTCTCGCGCAGGCGGGCGGCGAGGGCGGCCGCGCTCACGATGCCGCCCCTGCGGGCGCGGCGCGGCGGCGGAAGTGGGGCGCGCGCGCGTCGCCGGCCGATTGGTAGGCCTCCGAGAAGTCGCGAAGAGACGGCAGGGCGGCGTGGGCGTCGGCGCCTTCGCGCAGCTGGAAGGCATCGAAGCCGCTGCGGGCGAGGTAGAAGAGCTGGTCGCGAAGGACGTCGCCCACGGCCCGCAGCTCGCCCCGGTAGCCGTAGCGGCGGCGCAGCAGGTACCCCGTCGAGTAGCCGCGCCCGTCGGCCAGCTTCGGGAAGTTCACCGCCACGAGCGCCAGTCGCGGCAGGTCGCCCGCGATCTGGGCGGGATCATCGGCCGGCTCGAGGCGGACGCCGACCGGCGAAGACCGGGCGAGGAGCTCCTCGCGCCGCGCCTTCCACACGTCGAGCGACACCGCCAGCGGGCCCTCGGGCAGCGCCGCCGTGGCGGGCGATTCGCCTTCGCGCGGGACGAGCACCTGCCAGATGTCTCCGATCACCTGGCCGTGCCGGATGACGTGCCTAGGCATGGGCCGCCTCGCGCTTCTCGCCGTACACGCGGGCCTTGAACGGCGCGATGCCGATGCGGTGCACGGTGTCGACGAAGCGTTCGTCCCCGGTGCGGTGCGCGAGATAGGCCTCGACCAGCCCCTCGACGACGCCGGGCATCTCCGCGGCGGCGAAGGACGGCCCGATGACCTCGCCGAGCGCGGCGTTGATGCCCTGCTCTCCGCCGATCGACACCTGGTACCACTCGCTCCCGTTCTTGTCGACGCCGAGGATGCCGATGTGGCCGATGTGGTGGTGGCCGCAGGAGTTCATGCAGCCCGAGATGTTGAGATCGAGCTCGCCGATGTCGTGCAGGTAGTCGAGGTCGTCGAAGCGGCGCTGGATCGCCTCGGCCACGGGAATGGATTTCGCGTTGGCGAGCGCGCAGAAGTCGCCGCCGGGGCAGCAGACGATGTTGGTGAGGAGCCCGACGTTGGGCGTGGCGAGGCCGGCTTCGCGCGCGCGCCGCCAGAGGGCGAGGAGGTCGCGCTCGCGCACGTCGGCGAGGATCAGGTTCTGCTCGTGCGAGACGCGCAGCTCCCCGAAGCTGTGCCGGTCCGCAAGGTCGGCGACGAGGTCCATCTGGTCTGCGGTCACGTCGCCCGGCGGCACGCCGGTCTTCTTGAGCGACAGGGTGACCGCGCGGTAGCCGGGCTGGCGATGCGGGTGGACGTTGCGCCGGAACCAGCGCTCGAAGGCGCGGTCGGCGGCGAGCTGGAAGGCGAGGGCCTGGTCCTCGTCGCCGGGCGGCTCGTAGGACGGCGGCGCGAAATGCGCGCTCACGCGCGCGAGTTCCCCGTCGGTGAGGGTGGATTCGGTCCCGCGCAGGTGTTCCCACTCCGCCTCGACCTGCGCGCGGAACGCATCCACCCCGAGCGCCTTCACCAGGATCTTGATGCGCGACTTG
Organism: Betaproteobacteria bacterium; assembly: GCA_019449455.1. Taxonomy (GTDB): domain Bacteria; phylum Pseudomonadota; class Gammaproteobacteria; order Burkholderiales; family Usitatibacteraceae; genus FEB-7. Next base: position 9,811 of record JAGRPO010000024.1, read on the forward strand.
TAGAGGTTGTCGCGGCGGCCGTGGCGGTTGTAGACGCGCAGGATCGCCTCGAGGTAGGTGAGCATGTCGCGCCACGGCAGGAATTCGCGCACGACGTGGCCGATGATCGGCGTGCGCCCCATGCCGCCGCCCACGATCACGCGCAGGCCCAGCTCTCCCTCAGCATTCTTCAGGGCATACAGGCCGATGTCGTGCAGGAGCGTGGCGGCGCGGTCGGTGGCGGCGCCGGAGAGCGCGATCTTGAACTTGCGCGGCAGGTAGGCGAATTCGGGGTGGAAGGTGGACCACTGGCGCAGGATCTCGGCGAGCGCGCGGGGATCGACGTGCTCGTCGGGCGCGACCCCGGCGAAGTGGTCGGTCGTGATGTTGCGGATGCAGTTGCCGCTCGTCTGGATGGCGTGCATCCCGACCTCGGCCAGCTCCGCGAGGATCTCGGGCGCCTGCGCGAGGCGAGGCCAGTTGTACTGGAGGTTCTGGCGGGTCGTGAAGTGGCCGTAGCCCCGGTCGTAGACGCGGGCGATGCGCGCGAGCTTGCGCAGCTGCGCCGACGACAGCAGGCCGTAGGGAATGGCGATGCGCAGCATCGGCGAATGGCGCTGCACGTACAGGCCGTTCTGCAGGCGCAGCGGGCGGAAGTCGTCCTCGGAGAGTTCCCCGGCGAGGTGGCGGCGCGTCTGGTCGCGGAACTGCGCGACCCGTTCGGCGACGAGGCTGCGGTCGATGGCGTCGTAGCGGTACATGGGGCGCATCCTAGCGGCACGGCATATACCTGAAAAATACTTGATAGTGATATGCTGATAACTATTGGGTATATGAGGTTCGCATGAATCTCCAGCAACTGCGCTATGCCGCCGAGGTGGCGAGGCGCGGGCTCAACGTCTCGGAGGCCGCTGCCGCGCTGCACACCTCGCAACCCGGCGTGTCGAAGCAGATTCGCGCCCTCGAGGAGGAGCTCGGGGTCGACCTCTTCGTGCGGCAGGGGCGGCGGCTCACCGCGGTGACGGAAGGCGGCCGCGAGATCCTCGAGGTCGTGGGCCGGGTCCTCGCCGAGCTGGCCAACCTGAAGCGGGTCGGCGACGATTTCGCAGGGGCCGACCGGGGGTCGCTTGCCGTGGCGGTGACCCATACCCAGGCGCGCTATGCGCTTCCTCCCGTGGTCACGGCCTTCAAGAAGCGCTATCCGAAGGTGAAGCTGAAGCTCCTGCAGGGCAATCCGCACCAGCTCGCGCGCTGGGTGCTCGACGGGGAGGCGGACGTGGCCATTGCCACGGAAGCCCTGGACCGCTACGACGCGCTGGTGGCCGTGCCGGGCTACCAGTGGCACCACGGCGTCGTGGTGCCGTCGCGGCATCCGCTCGCGCGCGTGAAGCCGCTGACGCTCGAGGCGATCGCGAAGCACCCGATCGTCACCTACGACGCCACCTTCGCCGGGCGGACGGCGATCGACGCGAGCTTCGAGCGTCGCGGCCTGGAGCCCGAAATCGTGCTCACGGCCCTCGACTCCGACGTGATCAAGTCCTACGTGAGCCTCGGGCTCGGCGTCGGCATCATCTCGTCGGTCGCCTTCGACCGCGCCAAGGACAAGGGCCTCGCCCTGCTGGCGGCGGACCACCTGTTCCCGGTGCAGACGACCCGCCTCGCGTTCCGCAAGGGCGCGTGGCTGCGCGGGTACACGGCGGAGTTCATCCGGCTCTTCGTGCCGCACCTCTCGCGCGAGGCGCTGGGCAAGCTCGCCGCCGGGCGCGGCGAGGATTTCGCGATCTAGGCGGCCGGCCGCCCGGTCAGCACTGCGCCCACTGCGCGCTGTAGGCGGCGAGCTCCTTCACGATGGCGCGCCCGTCGACGGAGGCCTTCGCGCGATCGCCCATCTCGAGCTCCAGCCGGAAGCCGAACGTCCGGAAGAACTGGTCGAACTTCTCGCCGCCTAGGGTGCCGACGGCGGCGAGCTCGTCTTTCCGGGCGTCGTGCTCGAGGAGAATCGTGGCGAGCGGCTGCGGCGCGGGCCCCGACACGACGCGCGCGCCCGCCGAGGGATCGTAGACGCTGCGGTCGGAGCAGCAGGCGATCACCTTGCCCCGGCCGGCCACGGGGCTCGGGGCGTCCCGGTAGCCGATGAAGCTCACCTGCCGCGTGGGATAGGTGAGCTTGTGCGCGCAGATGGCGGAGTAGGCGACGACCGCGTTGCCGGGCCCGACGCCGCCTTCCCATCGATAGGCGCCGCCGTTCTCGGTCCTGAGGTCGATGCCGCCCGCCGCCGGTCTCGCCAGCCGCAGCAGGAAGCACGGCGTGGCGGCGAACGGGTAGTCGAAGACGTAATTGACGCCGGCCCGCAGGGACTCCGCCCGGATCGGCTGCCCGCGCTCGTCCACGAGGAGCGCCGGGCGGTAGAGGCGCGCCTTGAGGGTCGCGGCCTCGGCGGGAGAGGGGAGGGTGGTCGAGGCCGCGCTGGCGGCGCAGAGCTTCACGAAGTCCCGGCGTTCCATTCGCGGAAGATATCACGCGGCCGCGGCGCGTCACGCCCCGCCGGGCTTCACGCGGAACCAGGCGGCGTAGAGGGCGGGCAGGAAGACGAGGGTGAGGACGGTGGCCACCAGCAGCCCGCCCATGATCGCCACCGCCATCGGCCCGTAGAAGGCGCTGCGCGTGAGCGGGATCATGGCGAGCACGGCCGCGGCCGCGGTGAGCATGATGGGGCGGAACCGGCGCACCGTCGCGTCGACGATGGCGTCCCACGGGTTGCTCCCCTCGCGGATGTCGTGGTCGATCTGGTCCACGAGGATGACGGAATTGCGCATGATCATCCCGGCGAGGGCGATGGTGCCGAGCATCGCCACGAAACCGAAGGGCATGCGCGAGACGAGGAGGGCGGCCGTCACGCCGATGAGCCCGAGCGGGGCGGTGAGCACCACCATCGCCAGGCGCGCGAAGCTCTGCAACTGCAGCATGAGGGCGGTGAGCATCACCAGCACCATCACCGGCGCCACGATGGCGATGGAGCGCTGGCCCTTGCCCGAATCCTCGACGGCGCCGCCGGTCTCGATGCGGTAGCCGATCGGCAGCCGCGCGCGGATGGCGTCGAGCTCCCCGCTCACCTGGGCGCTCACCGCGGGCGCCTGGATCCCGTCCCGGACGTCCGAGCGCACCGTGATCACCGGCGTGCGGTCGCGCCGCCAGAAGATCCCCTGCTCGAAGCCGTAGCCGATGCGCGCGACCTGGGCCAGGGGCACCGTCCTGCCGCGCCCGACGGGCACCGCGAGGTCCTTGAGCAGGCTCACCATCCTCCGCTCGGCGGCATCGCCGCGCACGACCACGTCCACCTGCCTGTCCTTCTCGCGCCACGTCGTCACGGCCTGCCCCGAGATCACGGTCCCCACGTACTGGGCGAGCTCCTGCGTGGAGATGCCGAGCACGCGGGCGCGGTCCTGGTCGATCGCGAGGCGGATCACGCGACTCGCCTCCTCCCAGTCGACGTTCACGTCGCGTGTCCAGGGATTCGCGCGCATGACGCCGGCCACCTCGGCCGCGAGCGCCCGGATCGCCTCCTTGTCCTCGCCGATCACGCGGAACTGGACCGGGAAGCCCACCGGCGGGCCGTTCTCCAGGCGCGTCACGCGGCCGCGAAGCTCGGGGAAATCCTCGTCGAAGCGCGCGAGCAGGCGCGCGCGCACGATCTCGCGCGCCTGGTTGTCCTTCGTGTTCACCACGAACTGGCCGAAGTTCGCGTTGACGAGCTGTTGGTCGAGCGGCAGGAAGAAGCGCGGGCTGCCGCTGCCCACGTAGCTCACGAAGTTGTCGATGTTGTCCTTGAACGCGGGCTCGGTCATGAGGATCGCCTCGAGCTTCGCCACCTGCGACTGCGTGGCGGCAAGCGAGGACCCCTCCGCGAGGCGCAGGTCCACGATGAGCTCGGGGCGGTTGGCCGGCGGGAAGAACTGCTGCTGCACGAAGCGGAAGCCGAAGACCGACAGGGCGAAGGTCGCCGCCGTGGCGCCGATCACCGTCCAGCGGTGCGCCACGCTCCAGTTCACGAGGCGGCGGAAGCGCAGGTAGAAGGGCTTGCGCCAGACCGCGCCCTCGTCGACGTGCGCGCCGGCCCGGTGGAAGTCGGGCAGCAGCTTGTAGCCGAGGTACGGGACGAAGAGGACCGAGACCACCCAGGAGACGAGGAGGGCGATCGTGGTCACCGCGAACATCGCGAAGGTGTACTCGCCCGTGGAAGAGCGCGCGAGGCCGATGGGCAGGAAGCCCGCGGCGGTGACGATCGTCCCGGTGAGCATGGGCATCGCGGTGGAGGTGTAGGCGAAGCTCGCGGCGCGCACGCGCTCCCAGCCCTGCTCCATCTTCACCACCATCATCTCCACCGAGATGATCGCGTCGTCCACGAGCAATCCCAGGGCGATGATGAGCGCGCCCAGTGACACCTTGTGCAGGTCGATGCCCGCCTGGTGCATGAAAAGGAAGGTGACCGCGAAGGTGAGCGGGATCGACAGCGCGACGATGAGCCCGGTCTTCAGGCCCAGCGACACGAAGCTCACCAGCAGCACGATGGCGACGGCTTCCGCGAGGGTGCGCGTGAACTCGCTCACCGAGCGCTTCACCGCGGAGGGCTGGTCGTTCACGCGGTCGAGCTCGAGCCCCACGGGCAGCTCCGCCTTGATGCGCGCCACCTCCAGGTCGAGCGCGTGGCCCAGGGCGATGATGTCGCCGCGCGGCACCATCGAGACGGCGACCCCGAGCGCGTCGCGGCCCATGAAGCGCATCCTCGGCTGCGGCGGGTCGGAGAACCCGCGCGTGACGGTGGCGATGTCGCCCACGCGGAAGAGGCGGCCGTTGGCCCGGATGGGGAGGCTGCGCACGCTCTCGACGGAATCGAGGGCGCCGGTGGTGCGGATGTAGAGGCGGTCGGTCGCGGTCTCGAAGCTTCCGGAGGAGGCGACCGCGTTCTGCTGCGCGAGCGCGGCGAAGACGACGGCAGGCTCCACGCCCAGCGTGGCCAGCTTCGCGTTCGCGACCTCGACGAAGATCTTCTCGTCCTGCTCGCCGACGAGCTCCACCTTCGCCACGTCCTTCACGCGCAGGAGGTCGGCGCGGATCCGGTCGCCGGCCTCCTTGAGCTGGGCGTAGCTGAAGCCGTCGCCGGTGAGCGCGTAGATGTTGCCGAAGGTGTCGCCGAACTCGTCGTTGAAGTTCGGTCCCTGGATCCCCGGCGGGAGCTGGCCGCGGATGTCGCCCACCTTCTTCCGGACCTGGTACCAGGTGTCCTTGATCTCGTCGGGGCGCGAGGAGTCCTTCACGAAGACGAAGACCACGGATTCGCCCGGCTTCGAGTAGCTGCGCAGGTGGTCCAGCCGCGGCGTCTCCTGCAGCTTCTTCTCGATGCGGTCGGTGAGCTGGCGCTCCACCTCGTCGGCCGATGCCCCCGGCCAGCTCGTGCGCACGACCATCAGCTTGAAGGTGAACTCGGGATCCTCGGCCTGCCCGAGGCGAAGGTACGAGCCCGCCCCGACGGCCGCGAGGACGATCATGAGGTAGAGCACCAGCGACTGGTGCGCGAGCGCCCATTCCGACAGGTTGAAGCGGTGGACCATGGCCGGGAGCCGTCAGCGCGCGGCGGGGGCGGCGGGGGCGCCCGGGCGCGTGGCGCCGGCGACGCGCACCGGCTGGCCGGCGCGCAGCTTGTGCACGCCCGCCGACACCACGATCTCGCCCGCCGCGAGCCCCGACACGATGGTCGCGCCGTCCTCGCGGAACTGGCCCACCTGCACCGGGCGCGGTTGCACGCGCGAGGTCTTCGGGTCCACCACCCAGACGCTGGCCGATTCGCCCTCGCGCACGAGCGCCGTGAGGGGCAGCACCACGAGGCCATCGCCGGCCCCGGCCTTCAGCGCCACGGTGGCGCTCATGCCCACGCGCGCGCCGGGCGGGACGCGGGGCGTGGAGACGCGCGCGGTGAACGTGCGCGTCACGGCGTCCGCTCCGCCGGCGATCTCGCGCACGCGGCCGGGGAAGCGGCTGGCGGGGTCGGCCCACAGGAAGGCCACGACATCCTGGCCGGGCCGCAGGCGCGCCACCTGGCCTTCGGCGACATTGAGGACCACTTCCATCTCGCCGTCGCGCGCCAGGCGCAGCACCGGCTGCCCGGCGGCCACGACCTGCCCGGGCTCGGCGGCGACGGACACGACGACGCCGTCGGCATCGGCGGCGAGCGTCGTGTAGGCCTCCTGGTTGGAGGAGATCGCCGTCTGGGATCGCGCCTGCTCCACGCGCGCGGCCGCGGCCGAATGCGCGGCCTGGCGCACGTCGAAGGCGGACTGGCTGATGAACTTCCTCGCCAGCAGGTCGGCCGCGCGCTCGAGCTCGGCCTTGGCGAGGGCATGCTCCGATTCGGCCGAGGCGAGGAGGGCGCGCGCGGCGTTGGCGCCGAGCTTCGCGTCCTCGGGGTCGAGCCGCGCGAGGGGCTGCCCCTTGCGCACGCGCGCTCCCGCGTCCACGAGGCGCGCGGCGATCTTGCCGCCGACGCGGAACGCGAGGTCGGTCTCCACGCGCGCGCGCAGCTCCCCGGAGTAGACGTCCCGCGTGGGGACGGCCCCCGGGGTCACGGTCACGGTGAGGACCGGCCGGACGGAATCCGGCGCCTGCTGCCCGTTGCCGCAGGCGGCGAGGAAGAGCGCCGCGGCCGCGGCGAGGGGGAGGGCTCGGTTCATCGGGATCTCCTTGCGGCGGCCTGCGCGGGCTCGGCCCCCGTCGTTCCCGCCCACAACGCGCGCAGCGCCTGCTCGAGCTCGCGCTCGTAGTCGCGCTTGAACATGGCGAGCTCCGCGCGCTCCATGGCGGTGCCGAAGCGCTCGATGGGATGCATGAGCTGCCACAGCCCGACGATGAGGCCGTAGCTGTGCTGCAGCAGCGTCACGCCCCCGCCGCCGCGCAGGCCGCGGAAATGGCGCTCGAGCCCGGCGCCGGCGGCCGCGAGGGCCTCGCCGACGCGCATCTTGAAGGCGACCGCGGCCTCCGTCGGCACGTCGCGGTCCATCAGCCCGAAGCAGCGGCTGGAAAGGGCGAGGTAGCCGGGCGAGCGCACGAGGTTCGCGCGCGTGACGTCCCAGGTCTCGTCGAACCCCACGGGGCCGCTTCCGTCCAGCAGGCGCATGAGCGCCGCGAAGAAATGCTGGAGCTGGCGCTCGTGGAGCGAGAGCAGCATCTCCTCCTTGCTCGGGAAGTAGAGGTATACGGTGCCCTTGGCGAGGCCGGCGGCCTGCGCGACCTCGGCCACGCTCGCCATGCGGTCGGGGTGCTCGAGGAAGAGCGCCTCGGTCGCGTCGAGGATGGCGTTTCGCCGTTCCTCCTTGTCCGCGACGGCAATGGCTCGCTGCTTGAGGACCATAAATGACTCCAAGTCAGTATCGCGGCAAAGTAACTGACCGGGGGTCAGTGGTCAAGCGGGTTCGCGTTACGACGCGTTGCGTTTCATTTCGCGACGGAAGCGGTAATATCCCGGCGTCGCGCGGCGAACTGCCGCCGCGCCGGACATCCAACGAGCCGCCGGACACGTAATCGACGGCATGCAACGCAACCTGGGAGCGTGAACCATGAGTCGATCGGGGGAAGCGGACGATCCGCGGCGCCGGCTGCTTGTACAGGCGCTGGCGGCAGGGTTCTTCGGTGGGGGGCTGGCGGGCAGCGAGGCGTTGGCGCAGATCCTGGGCCGCGCGCCCTCGAAGCTTCCGCCCGGCCGGTCGATCTACCGGCTGTCCGGCAGCGTGATGGTGGACGGGAAGCCGGCCACGGTCGACACCAGGATCGGGGGGCGCTCGACCCTGGAGACGGGCAAGGGCGCCGAGCTGGTCTACGCCGTGGGCCAGAGCGCCTTCGTCATGCGCGGCGAGAGCCGCGTGATCCTGGAGGCGGCGCAGCCGGACTCGGTCATCCTCAGCGGGCTGCGGCTGCTTACCGGAAGGCTCCTTTCCGTCTTCGCGGCCAAGCGCCCGATGCAGCTCAAGGCGGCCACCGCCACCATCGGGATTCGCGGCACCGGCGTGTACATGGAGGCGGACCCGGAGCAGACCTACTTCTGCACCTGCTACGGCGTGGCCGACATCGCCTCCACGACCGACCCCCAGAGCCAGGAAACGGTCGCCGCGCAGCACCACGACCGCCCGCTCTACATCGTGAAGGACGCCCCGGCGGGCAAGAACATCCGCGAGGCGCCGTTCATCAATCACACCGACCAGGAGCTCATGCTCATCGAGGCCCTGGTGGGGCGCACGCCGCCGTTCGTCTTCCCGAAGAGCGACTACACCGGGCCGAGGCGCAACTACTGATTGCCCGCGCGGGCGCGCCGCTCAGAGCGGGGCGCCGGCGAGGATCCAGTTCAGGAAGAGGTCGAATTTCGCGCGCGCCGGGTCGCCCGGCGCGGCCGTGGTGTCGAACCCGGCGAGCGTCCCGCCGTTGTGGTGGTGGCCCGAAGGCTTGCGAAGCAGCGGGCTCGCGGCGATGTCGGTGAAGTTGATGCGCCCGCGCACTTCCGCGTGGAACCACGCGTCGTCGGTGGCGTCGCCCGCCATGCCGTCGCCGTTGCGATCCTCGTTGGAGTAGTAGACGGGCGGCCGCGCCCCGGCCGCGGCGGGGCTGTGGCAGGTCGTGCACGCGTTGTCCGTCTGCATCGCGGCCTTGATGTCGGCGAACCGGATCGCCGACGGCGCGGGTGAAATCGAGCCGTTCACGACGATCCGCAGCTGCGCGGGCGCGCTCTGCGCGGTCCCGTTGCCCGCCACGAGCTGCACGACCCAGGTGCCGTTCCCCGTGGCGTTGAAGGTCGGTTGGGCGGTGTTCGCATCGGCGAGCGTGGCCCCGGCGGGGCCGGAGACGATCGACCACGAATAGCTGCTCGCGTAGAGGCTCGCGGCGCCATCGAGCCGCGTGGCGCCCAGGCCGACGACGCGATCGGGACCGGGGTCCGCAACGGGCTTGCCAGGCAGCGGCACGGCGCCGCTCGCGTCGCGGACGGCATAGCCCTCGCCCTGCAGGAAGGTCGCCAGCGCCGAGGGCCCCTGCGAGCGCCAGAAGGCGTCGAAGACGATCTTGGCGAGCGGCATGTTGCCGCGGTCGATGACATGGGCCTTCGTCCGGTCGGCGTAAGGGCGGAATTTCTCCCAGGTGGCGAAATCGATGTCCGACTGCGCCCCCGTGCCGCGCATGAGGTGGCAGGTCCGGCAGGCGGGCGCGATGACTTCCTGGTAGAGGGTCGTCTGGCCCGCGGCCTGCCACGACGCCGGCACGAACGTGTCGGAGAACGTGGCGCTGGGCAACCCGTCGCCGCCGTAGAAGGATTTCACCAGGGCCGAGGCGCTTCCCTGCCACTCGTTGGTCGACGCGGGGCGCCGGCAGGCGTCTTCCGGGAAGGTCGAGGGCGCCGGCAGGGGATAGGAGCACAGCACCCAGCGGTTGATCGTCTTCAGGGCGGCTTCCTGGTCGGCGCGCGTGAAGCCGGCATTGCCGGAGAAGTCGAAGGCGTCGACCTCGAACGGATGCAGCCTCGCCTGCACGTCGCCTCGCGCGCCCGACACCGCGTTCTGGACGAGGTTGAAGCGCGGCTTTCCGGTGGCGTCGGGCGGCGTGAGCGCATCCCCGCGCCCGCCATGGCAGGCGATGCAGGGCCCGGGCATGGCCTTCGGGCCGCGGCCGTCGAGGTCCACGGCAGTCTCCCGTTCCCCCGTCCTGGCGTTGAAGTTGAAGAACTTCGCGAAGCTCACCCCGCCGGCCGGCCCGGGGCTGAACTCGATGGCGTTGATGCCGAGGAGATGGCGCGTGTCGCGGGCGACGGCGGCGTCGAGGTTGAGCGTCGTGTACGCGTATCCCGCGGCCGCCTCGACGAGGTAGTTCTCGACCATGAAGGCGATCGTCCCGTCCGCGTTCTGCCTCGCGACCATGCGGCGGCCGTAGCCGAGGTCGCGCTTGTCGCCGAAGACGACGGTGAGCTGCGCGCCCGAGCCGGTGTCGAAGCCGTTGGCGGCCTTCCACTTGGCCAGCGTGTCCTTCGCGTTCGTGGGATCGATGGCCGCGTAGTAGGCCTGGGCGTACGCGGGCGTGTTGGTCTGGAACGTTCCGTCGGCCTGCAACTGCGGGTTCGGGAACAGGAGGAACCTGTCCGGCCCCGTGACGACGGCGGGCGGCGCGGGATTGCCCGACCGGATGTCGCCGGGGCTGCCGCCGCCGCCGCAGGACGCGAGGGCGAATGCGCCCGCGACGGCGAGCGCGAGCGCGGCGGGAAGTCTGGAGTTCATGCTCGGGTCCCCTAGAAGCGCATCAGGTACAGGATGGAATACTGGTTCACGTTGTAGCTCGACGGGCCGGATTCCGGCCGCGTGAGTGGCGTGGTCTGGACACGCCGGTACGAGAAGTCGATCGAGTCGCGCGGCCCGAGCGGCCGGTTGTAGCCGAGCGTTCCGATGAGCGTGCGGGCCTCGAAGCGGTAGGCGAAGATCTCGCCCGAATCGAAGGCGTCGTCGCGGGTGAACACGTCGGCGGAGTTCAGGTTCGACAGCGACGCGAGCCCGGAGGAGAACGTGTCGCCCCGCCGGAACTCGCCGGCGAGGTAGGTGGTGCCGGCCGAGCCCAGCGAGTAGTCGACGTTGAACTTCGCCGCGACGTCGCGGCCTTCGAAGACGGCGCTCTCCGCGCGGCGCCAGTTGCCGCCGATCTCGCCGAACACGTCGATGCGGTCGGTGAGCGAGCGGCGGGCATTGACGCCCGCGGCGAGGCGGCTGCCGCTGCGCAGCTTCGACTCGTAGCCGTCGATCCAGGCGCGCGCGAACAGGGTATAGGTGATCGACTCGAAATCGCCCGACGCCCGGTACTGCAGCTCGCCCTGGAGGCCGCCCGAGGTGCGCCCGAGGCCCGTATGGTCGTGGAACTTGTCCACGCCGAGCAGGGCGGTCGCCACGGCCCGGGTGTTGTCGTTGATCGGGAAGGTGCGGCTCGCGTTCAGGCCGAAGTTGTAGGCCTGGTCGGTGATCTTCTCGGCGGCGAGCCGCCCGCGGCTCACGTTGTCGTCGAACGTGAAGCCCGCCTCGACCCCCACCGGGTCGCTGAACGGCTTCCAGGACCACGACCACGGAAACGCCGGGAGCCTGCCGTCGAGATCCTGCGAAAGCAGGAAGCGGACGGCCTGGACGGTCCCGGGGCCCGAGGAGCGCTCGCCCTGGTAGTCGATGCCGATCTTCAGGCCGCGCTTCCAGAGGAAATCGCTGCCGATGCCGAACAGGATGGAGTTTCGGCTCGATCCGGCCGGCGTGACGGAGTAGACCTGGCCGCCGAGCTGGTCGGCATAGCCGAGCGAGGCCGTGCGCCCGCCCTCGAACTCGCGGCGGTACTCGACGCGCGCCCGCGGCACGGACCAGCCGAAGTCGGTCTCGTGCCGGGTCTCCAGGCGAAGGCCTGCCGCCGCCTGCGTGCTCCGCAGGGTCTGCTCGCGGAAGGCGAGCGCGTTGAGGCCCGCGCCCGATTCCGTGGCGGCGTCGAGCTTGTCGGCCGTGAAGTCGATGCGGCCGTACGGGGCGATGAGCAGGCCCTGCCTGCGGATCTCGTACCCGGCCGCGACCGAGCCGAAGAATTGCCGGCCCTTGCGGCGGCCGGTCGCGAACTCGTCCATGGATTCCACGTAGCGGTCGGAGTCGATGTCGAGCGAGCCGATGCCGAGCACCGCGTCGATGAAGGTGTTGCGCGTCGGCTGGTAGCTTCCGTAGCCGGCCACGGAGGTGCCGCGCGCCTTGCTGCGCGAGCCGCCCGTGCCGAAATCGGTTTCGTCGCGCCCGTAGCCGATGCCCAGGCCGAGCACCAGCCGGTCGGAGATTCGCCGGTCGGCGCCCATGCTGAGTCCGTCGGTGCTGAATCGCAGGTCCGTGCCTTCGTCGGCCGAACCCTGCTTGCCGAAGTGGGCGAGGCCGCCGAGCCAGAGGTTCGTTCCGCCCTGCGTCGCCGCAGCGGAGGCCGTGCCGGTGACGCCTGCGACGTCGATCGACCTGGAAGTCGCTGCGCTCACGAGGGTGCCGGCAAGGGCCGACTGCAGGAACCCGGCTGGCGCGGCCTTCGGACGCGCCTCGGCCTGCGTGAACGAGACGGGAACGAATCCGGTCGTCGCCGGCGGGCTTGCGAAGGGATCGAAAGCGGCGGCACGGGCGGAACCTGCGGGCGCGTTGTCGGGAGCCCTGGCCGCCGGCGCCGGGGACTTCGGGCCAGCCTCGGCAGGCGCGCTCGCCGGCGGGCCGGCGTGGAGCGATTCCATCCGGCGCTGGTAGTTGCCGATCTGCGCACGGGAGAACCGGCGGGCCGTCTGCGCCTGCGCCTCGAGGAGGCCGACGACGTTCCGGTCCTGCGACGGATCGGGGCGGCCGACCACGGTCACCGTGACCGTCACCGGCTCGGATGTTCCCGCGTCGCCGAACGCCATGAAGGCGAAGGTGTCCGTGCCGAAGAAGTTGTTGCGCGGCGTGTAGGTCACCTTGAGGCCGTTCACGGCGATCGTCCCGTGCGCCGGCGCCGTGGAGATCGAGACGCCGGTGAGGCCCGAGCCCGCAATGAAGGGCGCGAGGTCCAGGGTGGTCGGCGAGTTGATCGCGACCGTCATCGTTACCGCGGCCGCCGTCGGCTTCGCCCCGGTCACCGTGATGGTCGCGGTGCCGACCAGCGAGGCGCCCCCTGCGCCCGCGGCCGAGAACGTGAAGCTGTCGTTGCCGGAAAAGCCGTTGGCCGGCGTGTAGACGACCGTCAGCGATCCTGGCGACGTCGACACGAGGCCATGGGCGGGCAGGTTGACGATCGTCACGTCCGTGAACGCGCCGGAGATGGGGAGCGCGATCGGCGTGGCCGTCTGGAAGGGCACGGTGAACTGCAGGTCCGTCGCCGTGGGCGGCGGCGGGGTGACCGTGATGCTCACGACCGCGGGGGCGGAGGTTCCGCCGGGGCCCGTCGCGGTGAACTGGAAGCTGTCCGGGCCGGAATACCCGGCCTGGGGGACGTAGGTCACGTCCGGCAGGTTGACCGTGACGGTCCCGTGCGCGGGCGGCGTGGAGATGGCGATCGAGGTGACGAAGCCGGCGACGTTGCGCACCAGCGGGACGGGCGTGGCGGTCTGGTAGGGGACGACGAGGGCGAACGAGGTCGCGACCGGCACGTCCGTGTAGTTGACCGTCACGGTGGCGGGGGCGGACGTGCCGCCCGGGCCGGTCGCCGTGTAGGTGAACGAGTGGCGGCCGGTCGCGCCGGGCTGCGGCGTGTAGGTCGCAACGGCGCCGGCAATCGTCACCGATCCCGCCGTGGGCGCCGAAGCGAGCGCGACGCTCGTGTAGAAGCCCGTGATCGCGGGGGCGAGGTCGATCGGCGTGGGCGCGCTCGCGGACACGATCGCGTTGACGGGGCCGGCCGTCGGCGCCGCCGGCGGCGAAACCGTGAGGCTCACCGTCGCGGAACCGGAGGTGCCGCCCGCGTTCGTCGCCGTGTAGTTGAAGCTCGCCGGGCCGGTGTAGCCCGCGGTCGGCGTGAAGGAGACAGTCGTCGGTCCGGTGGCCACCACCGCGCCGTTCGTGGCGCCGGAGGGTGTCACGCTCAGGACCGTCGCGCCCGGCGGGCCGATGAGGGGCGCCAGGTCGATCGTCGTGGACACGACGGGGCTGCCGCCGTTGAAGGGCACCGTCACCGCGGTGGGCGAGACCGACGGCGGCGGCGGGTTGACGGTCACCGTCACCGTGGCCGGCGCCGTCGAGGTGCCGCCCGCGTTCGTGGCGGTATAGGCGAACGAGCCGGTGCCGAAGAAGCCCGGCGTGGGGGTGAAGGTGATCGTCGTCGCCCCGGTGGCGAGCGCCGTCCCGTTGACCGGCGAGGACGGCGTCACCGCGGTCACCGGCTGGCTCGAGGCGATGAAGGCGGCGAGGTTCACGCCGATCGCGGTATTGAAGGCCGTCGTGACGCTGGTCGGGCTCACGATCGGCGCGGCCGTCACGTTGAGGAATACCGTCTCGGTGTTCGAGACGCCGCCGGGGCCGGTCTTGGTGTAGGTGAACGTGGTCGGTCCCGTGAACGCTCCCGGATTGTAGGTCACCACGTCACCGGTAACGGACGTGGTGCCCGATCCGGCGACCGTGGGCTGGGATGCCGCGAGCGGGTAGGCGCCCGCCGGGTTGGAGGCCACGACGCCGCTGATCGTCGAGGCGAGGTCGATCGGCGTGGAAAC
>JAGRPO010000139.1 GCA_019449455.1 Betaproteobacteria bacterium
GATTCAGTCGGCCTTGATCCCCGCGGCCTTCACCACCGGGCCGTATTTCGCGAGGTCCGCCTTCATCTGCTCGCCGAACTGCTCGGGCGTGCCGGGCGTGGCGACGATGCCGAGCTTGGCGAGGCGCTCGACCACCTCGGGAGAGGCGAGGAGGGCGTTCAGCTCCCTGTTCAGCTTGTCGACGATGGGCCGCGGCGTCCTGGCCGGCGCGAGGATGCCCACCCACGAGCTCGCCTCGAAGTCGGGCACGCCAGCCTCGATGAAGGTGGGCGTGTTGGGCATCGACGGCGAGCGGGTGCGCGACGAGACCGCGATCGCATGCAGCTTGCCCGCTTCCACGTGCTTGATGGCGCCGGCCACCGCGGTGTAGACGAGCGGGATATTGCCGCCGAGCGCGTCGCTCATCGCCTGGCCGCCACCCTTGTACGGCACGTGCACGAGTTTCGCGCCCGTCTTCAGGTTGAGGAGCTCGCCCGCGATGTGCGGCGTCCCGCCGATGCCGGAGGTGCCGTAGGAGATGCCCTTCGGGTCCTTCTTCGAGATGTCGATCAGCTCCCGCAGCGTCTTTCCCGGGAACGACGGGTGCGACACGATGATGAGCGTCGCATCGCCGATCTTTCCCACGGGCGCGAAATCCTTGAGCGTGTCGAACGGGATCTTCGCGAAGACGTGCGGGTTGATGACCATCGTGCCGTCGAAGGCCAGCACGAGGGTGTAGCCGTCGGGCGGCGCAATCGCCGCCGACTGCGTCCCGATGTTGCCGGAGGCGCCGGGCTTGTTCTCCACCACGATCTGCTGGCCCAGTCGCCGGGACAGCCCCTCCGCGATGACGCGGCCGCTCGTGTCGGTCACCCCGCCGGGGGCGAACGGGACGATGAGCCTGATCGGGCGGTCGGGGTAGGTGCCTTGGGCCCATCCCGCGAGCGGCAGGGCGAGGGCAGCGAAGGTTGCGAGCAGGCGCCTGGAAATCATCGGTTATCTCCTCTGGTTGTCCGCGGGCTTGTCAGTCCGCGTGGTTCTTGTCGAAATCCCAGACGTCCTGGAACCCCATGAGGAGCGACAGGTCGCCGAAATCATGGAGCGGCGTCGGGCATCCCTTCGTGGAGCCCGTGGCCTTCAGATGGCCGTAGACGCCCGCCATGGCGTGGATGGCCGCGAGCAGCGCCGACACCGGGAAGATCGCGAGGCGGTAGCCGATGGATTCGAGATCGGACTTCGCGAGCACGGGAGTGCGTCCCTTCTCCACCATGTTGGCCACGAGCGGCAGGTCGAAGGCGCGCCCGATGGCGCGCATCTCCTCCTCGCTCTCGGGCGATTCGACGAAGAGCACGTCGGCGCCGGCCTTCGCGTAGGCCTCCGCGCGGCGCAGCGCCTCGTCGAGGCCGAGCGACGTCCTCGCGTCCGTGCGGGCGACGATGAGGAAGTCCCGTGACGCGCGCGATTCGGCCGCCACGCGGATTTTCTTCACCATGTCTTCCATCGGGATCACGCGCCGCCCCGGCGTGTGGCCGCACTTCTTCGGGAACTCCTGGTCCTCGAGCTGGATGGCGCTCGCGCCCGCCTCCTCGTAGCCGCGCACCGTGTGGCGGACGTTGAGGAGCCCGCCGTAGCCCGTGTCGCCGTCGGCGATGAGCGGAGCGGCGGCCTGGGACGCGAAGGCCTTCACGCGCCCCACCATGTCGGAGTAGGTGGCGAGCCCGGCGTCGGGAAGGCCCATGTGCGAGGCGACCGTGCCGTAGCCCGTCATGTACAGCGCTTCGAAGCCGAAGGTATTGGCGAGCCGCAGCGACACCATGTCGAAGATGCCGGGGGCGACGAGCAACTCGCGGGACGCGAGGCGCTGGCGAAGGGTATTCATTTCGTCATTCTCCCACGAGCGGCCGGGAGCCGGCTTGCCAATAGGAATTATTCTCATTAAGATGGGTCATTCCATAACCGGAGGCCCCATGCAGGACAGCCCCGACATCCCCGGCGTTATGCTTGAGAAACGCACGACACGCCGACCTCTCACTGTCCAGCGGGAGCCACGCTTCGTCCAGGCGCGCGACGCGATGGACACGCGCACCTGCCCGGAATCGCCGGATGTGGAAGCTGGCGCCGATTGCCTTCTCGCCTCCACGCTTTACCTGATGGGCCGCTATGCCGCGACGCCTTGCCCGCGGCTCGCGGAGCTCGTGGACCGGCACCTGGCCGCAGTCGCCGCGAATCCCGGCTGCGGAATCCTCGTGCGCGAAACGAGCCGTCGCCTCGGGGGCGACTGGTCGCGCCTGCGCCACGATTGTCCGCTCGGATTCGATGTGCCGCCCTGCGCGGGCGGCGGCTAGAACTTGTCGAAATCCGCCGCCATCCGGCGGCGAAGCGCGGCGTCCGGCAGGCGCCCGGCCAGTGCGCCGATGTCTTCCCGCATGTGCGCGGCGTTCGATGTAGCCGGAATCGCGCAGGTGACGGCCGGGTGCGAGACCACGAACTTGAGGAAGACCTGCGCCCAGTTGGCGCAGTCGATCTCGCGCGCCCACGCCGGCAGCGGCTTGCCCTTCACCGCGCCGAAGAGATCGCCGCCGTCGAAC
>JAGRPO010000140.1 GCA_019449455.1 Betaproteobacteria bacterium
AATATTAACGAAAAGGGGACGGTTCCTGGGAACCGTCCCCTTTTCATTCTAGACGCGCACGTAGATCCAGCCGGCGCGCAGGCGCTCCACGACCTGGTGCAGCGCCGAGGGCGCGATGACGGTCCCGGGCACCAGGTCGATCCGCTGGCCGCCGGCCCGCCGCCGTTCGACGGTCTGGCCGCAGGCCACGAAGCCGAGCGTGGGATAGTCGCGGCGCAGCGCGGCGAGGCGCTCGGCGAAGGCCGGGTCGCCCGCGCGAAGAAGGTCCAGCCCGGGGCCGTTGGCGACGATCTCGACCTCCAGCCGCCGTTTCGACGCGCGCGACTCGCGCAGCAGGTCCTCCACCTCGTCCAGGGCCGCCGAGAGCGCCTCGCGCCCCGCCGAGCTCACGTGCACCAGCACCTTGCCATCCTGGAGCGAGCCCCAGTCGCCCCGCAGCGAATGCCAGTCGCCGCGCAGCGCGTAGGCCGATGCCACGTCGAGGGCCGGCGGCCGGCTCCACCCGGCGTGGCCGAACCAGCCCGCCACCCCGAAAGCGAGGCTCGTCGCGACGAGCGCCATCCAGCCCGCGCGCGCCCCGGGCCGGGCCCGGACAGGTCGCGCCGGCGGCGCCGCGTACGCGTGCCGGAGCATCTCCTTCACCGCGCGCAGGCGGCACACCTCCTCGCGCAGGCCCGGGTCGCCCTCGACCTGCGAGGCGACGCTCGCCCACTCGGCGGGGTCCAGCTGCCCGTCCACGAACGCGCCCAGCATCTCGTCGGATATCCTTCGTCCTTCGTTCATTTCACGCTCCGCAATCGGGTCCCGAGCGCGTCCTGCGCCACGGGCTCGAGCACGTCGCGCAACGCGCGCCGCGCCCGGCACAATCGGCTCATCACGGTGCCGATGGGGATCTCGAGGATCTCGCCGGCCTCCGCGTAGCTGCAATCCTCGAGGTCGACCAGGGTGACGACCTGGCGCTGGCCCAGCGGCAGTCCCGCCACGGCCGCGCGCACGCGCCGGACCAACTCGGCGCTCGCGCGCGCCTCCTCGGGCGTCTCGCCGTCCGCGACGAAGGTCTCCTCGACGCTGTCGAAATCGACCATCTCGCGCGTCTCGCGCACGTGGTCGCGCAGGCAATTGGCGAGGATCTTGAGGAGCCAGGCCTTGAGCCTCTCGGTGTCGCGCAGCTGGCCCGAGGCGCGCAGCGCCTTCTCGACGGCGATCTGCGCGAGATCGTCGGCCAGCGCCGCGTCCCGGCACCATGCGCACGCCATGCGGAAGAGCATGTCGCGCGAGCGCTCGATCTCGCGCCTGAGCGCGAGGCCCCGCCCGAACAGCAGTTCGATACCCATGGCCATTCCCCGGTAGACGTGCGGGAGCCGCCGATTATTCCCTTCCGGACCGGGCGCGGGAAGCCCGAGGAATAAAGGAGCATCCGCCCCCGTCCATGTTTCCGGCAGCGGTGCCGCGCCGCGGCGCCGCCCGAACATGACGACAATCCGGAGGAACCCTCATGAACCGCGCCCTTTCCGCCACCCTGCTCGCCGCCTTCCTCGCCGTCCTCGCGCCGGGGGCGGCCGCCGCGCAGCCCGCCGCCGCGCCGTCCGATCGCTACAAGGTCGTGATCCAGGTGAGCGACAACGATCCCGCCAAGTGGAACCTCGCGCTCAACAACGCGCGCAACGTCCAGGTCGACCTCGGCATGGACAACGTCGACGTGGAGGTCGTGGCCTACGGCCCCGGCCTTGCCATGCTCAAGAGCGGCTCCGCGGTGGCGCAGCGCATCGACAGCGCGAACGCCCAGGGCGTGGGCGTGCTCGCCTGCGAGAACACCATGAGGAACACCAAGGTGGAACGCAGCCAGATACTGCCCGGCGTGAAGTTCGTCGATGCCGGGGTCGTGCACATCATGAAGCGCCAGCGCGAAGGCTGGGGCTACGTGCGGCCCTGAGCGGCGGCGCGGCCGGGGGCGATGCGCCGGCCCCGGCCGCGCTAGACTGGGCGCCTCTCGCGAACGGGAAGCGCCCCATGCCCTCCGATACGACCCGCGCCGACGGCGCCCGCCTCGATTTCGCGGGCGAGATGAGCTACGGCGACTACCTGCGGCTCGACGCGATCCTGGGCGCGCAGCGCCCGCGCTCCGGCGACCACAACGAGATGCTCTTCATCGTGCAGCACCAGGCGAGCGAGCTGTGGATGAAGCTCGCCCTGCACGAGCTCCTCGCGGCGCGCGAGCGGGTGCGCGAAGGCGACCTTTCGCCCGCGGCGAAGATGCTCTCGCGCGTGGCGCGAATCATGGCCCAGCTCAACCAGTCCTGGGACGTGCTCTCGACGCTCACGCCGGCCGAGTATTCCGCGTTCCGCGGCGCGCTCGGCAGCTCGTCCGGATTCCAGTCGTGGCAGTACCGCATGCTGGAGTTCGTCCTCGGCAACAAGAACGCCGTGATGATGGAGCCGCACCGCCATCGGCCCGACCTCCTCGCGCCGCTCGAGCGGCTGCACGGCGAGCCGTCGCTCTACGACGAGGCCGTGCGCCTGCTCGCGCGCCGCGGATTCGCGCTCGCCCCCGGCTGCGGCGAGCGCGACTGGACCCAGCCCCGCGTCTTCGACGACTCCGTCTGCGAGGCGTGGGTGAGCGTCTACCGCGACACGGCCGCCCACTGGGACCTGTACGAGCTCGCGGAGAAGCTCGTCGACCTCGAGGACGCGTTCCGCCAGTGGCGCTTCCGGCACGCGACGACGGTCGAGCGCATCATCGGCTTCAAGCGCGGCACGGGAGGGACCTCGGGCGTGGGCTACCTCAAGCGCGTCCTGGACGCCGTCCTCTTCCCGGAACTGTGGCGGGCGCGCACCTTCCTCTAGGACCTTCGTCCCGGCCGCGGGGCGCCGCAGTGGAAGATTGCGCGAATCTTGCGTACTGTGAGGGTCACGTCCCCGGGCGTTTCCATGTCGGCCTCCCCCCAAGAAACCGAGCTGAAGCTCGTCCTCGCCCCCGGCGAGGGCGCAAGGGTGGCCGCCGCCCCCGCGCTCGCGGGCATCGAGTCCCGCCGCAGCCGCTTCAGCGCCATCTACTTCGACACGCCCACGCGCGAATTGAGCCGCCACGGGCTGGGGCTTCGCCTGCGCCGGGAGGGCCGCCACTGGCGCGTCACGCTCAAGGCGCCGAGCGAATCCGCCGGCGGCCTGCACCAGCGTCCCGAGTGGGAATACCCGGTGCCGGGGCCGGAGCTCGACCTCGCCCGCTTCGCCGACACGCCGCTCGCCTCGCTGCCGGGCGCGGCGACGCTCCACGAGCGGCTCGCCCCGATCCTCGCCACCGAGTTCCGGCGCACCCGCTGGGAGCTCGCGCCGCAGCCGGGCTCGCGGCTCGAGGTGGCGCTCGACGAGGGGCGCATCGTCGCCCGCGGTCACGCCTCCCCGGTCGAGGAAGTCGAGATCGAGGTGCTGGAGGGACCCGTCTCGGCCGCCTTCGACGTGGCGGAGTCCCTGGCTTCGGCGCTCGCGATGCGGCCGGAGCCGGCTTCCAAGCTCGCCCGCGGGCTCAGGCTCGCGAGCGCCGCGCGGCCGAAGCCCGTGCACGCGGCGCACGAGTCGATCGCGGACGCGCCCGACGCACGCGAGGCCGCGCGGCGCATCGCCGCCGCCTGCCTCGCCCACGCGCAGGCGAACGAGTCGGGCGTCCTCGACGCGAACGACATCGAGTTCGTGCACCAGTTGCGCGTGGCGTTCCGCAGGCTTCGCTCCGCGTTGAGGCTTTTCCGGCAGGCGCTGCACCCCGGCGGCGACTCGGCCTTCGCCGACGATCTCGCCTGGGCAGCCGCCACCCTCGGCCGCTGCCGCGACTGGGACGTCTTCGTGACCGAGACGCTGCCCCCGCTCGTCGCGGCGCACGGCGAGCCGGCGGCCGGGCGGGCGATCCTGGCCCGCGCCCGCGCCCGCCAGCGCGAAGCGCGCCGCGCGGCGCGCGACGCGATCACGTCGCCGCGCTACGGGCTCGCGATGATCCGGCTCGCGCGCTGGGTCTCGGCGCCCGCCGAGCCGCCGGAAGGCGTCGAGCCGCTCAAGGACTTCGCCTCGCGCCGGCTGCGCAAGGGCGCCAGGCGCATCGCGGTGCAGTCCGCGGCGTTCGCCACGCTCGACGGCGCCGGACGCCACCGCCTTCGCATTCTCGTGAAGCGCCAGCGCTATGCCGTGGAATTCCTGGGCACCCTCTTCCGGGCGCAGCCGGTCAAGCGCCACGTGCGCGCTCTCGCGCGCGTGCAGGACGCGCTGGGGCTCGCCAACGATTGCGCCAACGCGCTCGCCCACGTGCGGGAGCTCTCGCCTTCCCCGGCGTTTCTCGAATTCGCGCGCGGCTGGTTCGCGGCGCGCGAAGCGG
This sequence comes from Betaproteobacteria bacterium, assembly GCA_019449455.1. Lineage (GTDB taxonomy): Bacteria > Pseudomonadota > Gammaproteobacteria > Burkholderiales > Usitatibacteraceae > FEB-7. The sequence continues at coordinate 4,361 of JAGRPO010000140.1, forward strand.
CGGGCGTGGAGGCGGCGGGCCGCGCCCTCGCGGGCGCCGCCGACGAGCGCCGGTTCTGGCGCCGCAAGCCGGCCCCCGCCGAGGCGGCGCCCGCGGCTTGATCCACGACAAGTATCACGGCGAACCCGGTGGGAGACTGGTGGGCACGCGCCTGCAGAACCGTCCATGCGCTTCACCCACATTCCCGCCATCGCGTTCACCGTCGTCGCGCTCGCCTGGGCCGGCGCCGCCCC
>JAGRPO010000141.1 GCA_019449455.1 Betaproteobacteria bacterium
CGCCATTCGTCGCCGTCGCGGGTGTTCGCCGCGGCCGTCCTCGCCGTCCTCGTCGTCGATCCGTGGGCCGTGCTCTCGCCGGGGTTCTGGCTTTCCTTCGGCGCCGTGGGCGCCATCTTCCTCGCCTTCGCGCTGCGTCCCCGGCCGCCCGGCGCGCTGCGCGTCGCGGCGAGGACGCAGGCGGCAGTCACGCTCGCGTTGTGGCCTCTCCTCGCCTCGCTTTTCGGCGAGGTCTCGGCGGTCTCGCCCGTGGCCAACGCGTTCGCGATTCCGCTGGTGAGCCTCGTGGTCGTGCCGCTCACGCTGGCCGGATCGCTCCTGCCGCTGCCGTGGCTCCTCGTGCCGGCGCACGCGATCCTGGAGGCGGCGATGGTGCCGCTGGAGTGGCTCGCGGCGTTTCCGTTCGCGGTCGCCGAGTGCGCGGCCGCGCCGGTGGCCGCGGTGGCGTGCGCCGTGGCGGGGGCCTGCCTGCTCCTCGCGCCGCGCGGCCTGCCGATGCGCTGGGCGGGCGCGGCGCTCGTCCTTCCGCTCGCGTTCTTCCGCGCGCCCTCGCCGGCGGCGGGCGAGGCCTGGATCGACGTCCTCGACGTGGGGCAGGGGCTCGCCGTCGTGGTGCGCACCGCCGCGCATTCGTTCGCCTACGACGCGGGGCCCTCGTGGAACGCGGAGTCGGACAGCGGCAACCGCGTCGTCGTGCCGTTCCTGCGGGGCGAGGGCGTGCGCCGGCTCGACGGGCTCGTGATCACGCACGCCGACGACGACCACGCGGGCGGCGCGGCCTCGGTCGCGAAGGCCCGCGAGCCGAAATGGCTGCTCTCGTCCCTGCCGGAGGGCGACGGGCGTCTCGATCTCGCGCCCCGGGCGGTCGCGTGCGTGGCGGGCACGCAGTGGGAGTGGGACGGCGTCGCATTCGAGGTGCTGCATCCGGCGGCCGCGGCGCTGCGCGACCGGCGGCGCGAGAACGACCGCTCGTGCGTCATCCGCGTCGCCGCGGGCTCGGGGTCGGCGCTCCTCGCCGCGGACATCGAGCGCCAGGCCGAGGGCGAGCTTGTCGCGCGATCGCGCCATCGCCTGCGCTCGGACGTGCTCGTCGTTCCGCACCACGGCTCGCGCAGCTCTTCCACCCCGGCGTTCGTGGACGCGGTATCGCCCTCGGTCGCGCTCGTGTCCGTCGGCTGGCGCAACCGCTTCCGGCAACCTTCGCCCCTGGTCGAGGCGCGCTACCGCGAATCGGGGGCGTCGTTGTTGCGCACGGACGTGGACGGCGCGATTCGCGTCGAGCTCCCGGCCCGCGCCGGCGGCATGGTCGCCGTGCGCAGCCACGCCGAGCGCCGACGCTACTGGTCCGACCGGTCGCCGGGCCCGCCGTGAACGCGAGGCTCAGTACTGGCAGAGCTGGGCGAGGCCCGGGGAAAGCCCGGGCAGGCCGAGCGGGCCGCGCGAGAGGTGCCAGAACTCGTCGAAACGGCGCTTGAGCGCGTCGAGCACGCCGGCGTCCAGCCGTCCCGTGCGCCCGGCGGCCGCAAGGGCCTCGCGGACCTGCAGGGCGTCCATGCCGGCACGATAGGAGCGCGTCTGCGTCAGGGCCTGGAAGACGTCGGCCACGCCGAGGATCCTCGCGGCGAGCGGGAGCGCGCCGTCGCCGATGCCGTCCGGATAGCCGAGGCCGTCTTCCCGCTCGTGGTGCTGGCGCGCCAGCTCGGCGATGCGCTCCATGGACGGCAGGCGCAGGATCACGTCGTAGGAATGCGCGGCGTGCGTTTCCATCACGCGCCGCTCCTCCGCCGTGAGCGGCCCCGGCTTGTTGATGATCTGGTCGGGGATGGCGAGCTTGCCGATGTCGTGCAGCAGGCCCGCCGTTTCCAGGTCGTCGCAGTCGCCTTCGGGGAGATCGAAGTGCTCGCCGAGCCGGCGCGCGATCGCCGCCACGCGGAAGGAGTGCTCGGCCGTGTAGGGGCACTTGGCATCGACGATGGCCGCCATCAGGAAGGGGACGGTTCGCCGGTCCTTCTCCGTCATCGGGGCGAACTCGATGCCGGCGAGGATCTCGTCGACCTTCTGGCCGACGCGCGCCTGGGCGATGTCGGCCCAGAAGACGGGGTCGCGGGCCACGGACGCGACGGCGGGCGCGAACTGCTCCGAGAACAGCGTTCCCATCGACGCCATCGCCTTCGCCAGCGCGTGCTCGCGCGAGCGAACGCCCGGCGCGAGCCAGGCGTCGAGGCGGTCGGCGAGGAAGACGAGATTCGCGGCGAGGCGCGTCGGCTGCGGCATCGCCTCCGACTCCTCCGTGTGCCACTGCATGTGGTGATTGCGCACGACCGGCTCCAGGTAGGCGAGGCAGTCGAGCGACTCGACCAGGCGGGCGCCGCGCTCGCAGTGCTGGTCCACCTCGCCCCACTGGTCCTCGGCCACGAGATGGTCGTGCGTGTCCGTGGACGACACGCCGCAGTCGTGCAGCAGCCCGGCGACGAAGATGCGCTCGGCCTGCTCCCGGGAAGCGCCGAGCCGCAGGCCCAGCGCGTGCGCGATGAGCCCCACGCGCTTGTCGTGGCCGTGATCGGTGACGCCCACCAGGTCGATGGCGTCGGCGAGGAAGCGGATGACGTGGTGCGTCTTCATCGGTTCCTTGCCCCGGCCGGCGGGCTCAGGCGTCCTCGGGCGCGTACCGTCGCGTGAGCGCCCAGGCGAGGGAAACGAACTCGGGCGTGTTGAACCTGGGCACGCCGCCGATCGCGAGGACGAAGGTGTTCGCGCCCAGGTGCAGCGGCCAGAAGCCCAGCTGGCTGTTGCCCGAGGCGTCCAGCAGCCCCCAGCCGCCCGATTGCATCGAGAGGTTGGCCCCCAGGAGCTGCGCGTGGCGGTCGTGCACGCCGGCGAGGTCCGCGGCCAGGGCGGAGAGCCCTTCCGCGGTCTCGTGCGCGAATCCGGCCGCCGCGAGGTAGAAGCCCTGCGAGTCGGCCAGCACGCACCGCCCGGAGCCGGAAAGCCGGGCGAGCAGCGGCGGCAGCAGGTTCTCGAAGGCGCCTTCCGGCGCCGCGCGCGGCTCGGCCAGCCCCTGCACGAGGGCGAGGGACTGGAGCCGGTGCAGGAGCTCGCCCGCGTCGCCGGATGCCTCGCCGGCAAGGCGGGCGACGGTGGCGGCGCCGGAGTCGGGGCTGCGCGCGAGCCCCAGCAGCCGCAGGATGAAGCGCCGCGCGGCGTCGTTGCCCGGGTGGGAGGCGGCCAGGTAGGCGCCGGCCGGCGTAGGCGCGAGGAACCGGCCCTCGAGTATCCGGTAGGCGGTCACGGGCGAAGCCCCGGGTCCAGGGAGTGCAGCAGCGCCTTCACGAGCGTGCCCACGTCCTCGCGGCGGCGCGCGTCGACCTCGAAGACCGCCGGGTTCAGGCCATGGGCGGCAAGGCAGCGGTGGTAGAACGAGACGCCGGGCGCGGGATGCGTGTCCATGCGCGTGACGCCGACCACCATCTGCGTCTTGGCGATGTAGTCGCGGAAGGCGGTCACGAAGAAATCGACGTCCTGCTGCGGGTGCTTGCGCGAATTGTCGAGCATCAGGACGAGGCCGATGCCGCCCTCGGTGAGGATGTCCCACATGAAGTCGAACCGCTCCTGCCCCGGCGTCCCGTACAGGTGCAGCCGCTCGTGGTCGGCGATCTTCATGAGCCCGTAGTCCATGGCGACGGTGGTCCGGGGCTTCCTCTCCCGGGTCATGTCCGTGGCCGCCTCGTCGGTCCCGATCGGCGGGATGTCGCTCAACGAGGCGATGGCCGTGGTCTTCCCGGCGCCGACGGGGCCGGTGAACACGATCTTGTAGTCGGCCATGGCCTAGCGCCCCGCGAGCCGGCCGAGAATCCGGCGCAGGATGCCGCGGCGGTCGGTCGATTCGCGCCGCTCGCCTTCGCGGGCCCCGGTCTCGCCGCGCCGGTCCCCGCCGCTTCGCCGCTCTTCCCGGATGCGCGGCGTGCTCGCATGCCCGGGGAGCGATTCCAGCAACCCCACGGCCTGCGCGGCCGACAGCAGCGGAAAGAGGTGCCGGTGCGGCACCCCCAGCGCGAGGGCCGCGTCGAGCGGCGTGTGCGGGGCCCCGACCAGGAGCGCGGTGATCCGCATCGCGTTGGGTGTCTCCGTCCAGCGCGTGAACACGGGCCAGTGGCGAATCCGGACCGGCACGTCGAGCGCGATGTCGCGCGACAGCCGCCCGCGCGCCGACCACAGCGCCACCTGCCAGAGCACGGGCGCGAGCGGCTGCAGGGGCGTCGCGGGCGCCGGGGCGGTTCCGACCAGCTCCCGGAGGTGCACGATGTCCTCGCGCAGCGCGATGAGGCACACCGAGCGAAGGACGTTCGGGCGGATCGTCGTCTCGATGCCGTTGCGGTGCACGACGAACGGCCCGGGAAGCCCTTCGATGGCGCGCGACTTCCCGTCCCTGATCACGAGCGCGCAGCAATGCGACAGCAGCGCCTGGAAGTGGCCCTGGATGCAGTAGGTGGCGCGGGCGACGTCGTCGGCGTTCCGGGGATCGATGTCGGGAGCGTCGCCGCAGCAGCGGTCCTCGATTTCCGCGTCGAGGGCGGTCGTGGCGGCGCGCGTCGCGACATCCTCCCTGGGCCGCGACACCACCGTGTGAGCGGGCTGCGGCGCCGGGGCGAATCCCTTGCGCGCCCGCGCGATGGCGGACTTGAGGGCCGCCGGGCTCACCGGCTTCGTCAGCCAGAGCGCTCCCTCGCGTTCCTGCGGCCGCGTGGACAGGATCACGCTCGGGACCTCCGGGTAGCGCTTGCGGTACTCCTTCCACACGCGGTCTGGGTCCGACGAGTCGAGGTCCACGACGCCGACCTGCGGCTTGCCCATCGTGAGCAGGCGGACCTTCTCCCATCCCGGGGACTCGAACAGGATGGCGAACTGGGCGCTGGTCCGTTCGGGGACGTTGAAGATCGAGACGGTCGTGACGGGCACCGCGCGCCTCCCTTCAGGCGACGCCGAGGCGCGAGCGCGCCTCGGACCATGACGGGACGCGCGCGCAGGCCTCGGGGAAACGGGCGCCGACGGCGCGCAGCCGGCCGGCGTCGGCCGTCGTGGCATAGATCGTCGCGAGGTGCTCCAGCGCGCGCTCGCGCGTCTGCGCGTCGTCCAGCGCCTCCTCGAGGAGTTCCCGGGCGCCGGCGAGGTTGCCCAGGGTGAGCTCCGCCTCCGCGATCGCGAGCCGGTCGTACGGGCGGGGCCCCTCGGCTTCGACCGACACGAGGTCGAGCCGCCCTTCCACCGCGTGGTCGAGGACCGCGGTGCCGTGGCGGTGCCCGGCGCGGCCGCCCGTGAACGACTCGCGGCAGGCGGAGCCGAGCAGGCCCCCGCACTGGCCGAGCAGGCGATCGCGCAGGCCGCGCCCGGCCGGGCCGAGCGCGATGTGCAGGTCGCGAAGCGCGCCGCAGGCGCCGGCCTCGTCCCGCAGCTCGGCCAGCAGCCCGATGCGCTGCGTGTGCGCGAGCAGGTCGCGCGGGGAGCGCGACACGCGATGGGCGAGATAGTCGGCCGCCGTCGCGTTGCGCCATTCCGGCGGCATGCGCAGCTCGCGCGACGTTCCCAGGGCGAACTCGGGGTCCGGGATCATCGTGGAGGCGGTCGTGTCCTGCGGGATCATGGACTGTCGTCCGGGCGGCCTTGCGCTAGGTGAGCGTGTCCATGAGGTCGATCATGAACTCGGTGGCTTCCTCGTCGAGCTCGTCCCACCCGGCGAGGCCGAGGTTCGCGAGGATGTCGCGGCCCTTCGCGTCCTGGTCCATGCCGAGGAGCGCGTCGCGGATCTCGTCGCGGCGAGGCGCGAGCCGGGGACCGGCCATCAGCGCGTGGTGCACGACGTAGATGTGGCTCTCGACGATCTGGCGAAGCTGGCGCCGCGTGACCTCGGAGAGCTCCTCGAAGGACTGCTTCAGGAAGAATCCCGCGTCCGCCGTTCCCGAAAGAAGCGCCTTGGCGACCAGGACGTAGTTGCCGCAGGCGACGGCGGCCGTGTTGGCCGCCGAGAGGTCCGCGGGCTCGATCATGATCATGCCCATGGTGCGCACGTCGGGGTCGTCGGTGGAGGCGATGCGCGCGCCGGGCCGCAGGTCCTCGACGTGCTGCACCGCGCTCGCCGCGGGCACCGCGATGATCGCCTCGTCGGCCTTGTCCCGGGGCCTGGCGACGGGAACGAAGCCCTTCTCGCGCACCAGGAGCGCGGCGTCGTAGGGGTTGGCGTAGATGAGGTCGATCTTGCCGGCGGCGATGTCGGCGCGCTGGCGGACGAAGTCGTCGTAGAGCTCGAGGTGGATCGCCGCCTCCAGCCTGCGCTGCAGCCAGGTGTTGAAGATGAACCAGCCCGAGATGCGGGCGGGCGGGAAGTCGGGGCTCACGGTGAAGGTGTGGGTCATGGCGAATAGGCCTCCCGCTCGCCGGGCGCGAAGAGCGTCGGGTAGAGCTTCGCGCACTCGTCGATCTTCGTGCGCGAGGGCTTGCGCCGCACGGAGGTGTAGCCCACGAGGTTGCCCTTGCGCACGTTGCCGATGACCGTGGCGAACACCCAGTAGTAGGCGCCGTCCTTGCGCAGGTTCTTCACGTAGCCCGTCCACTTCTCGCCGCGGGCGAGCGTGTCCCACAGGCCCTTGAACGCGGCGCGCGGCATGTCCGGGTGGCGCAGGATGTAGTGCGGGGCGCCGATGAGCTCCTCCTTCGAGTAGCCCGACATGTCCACGAAGGCCTTGTTCGCCTGCGTGATCATGCCCGGCACGTCGGTGCAGGAGACGATGAGCCGCCCCTCGGGGAACGGCACCTCGACGTCGGTGTAGCGCACGATCCGGCTCGCCCCGTCGAAGTAGGTGAGCCTGGCTTCCTTGAACGCCCCGCCGGCGATGTCGGCGGGTTCCATGTCCCTGAGCATTCGACCCTCCGTGTCGCGGCCCGAGCCTAGATGACCTTGGTGATCGCCGCGGCCGCGCGCTTCACGTCCAGGAAGATGAGGCCGAGCTTGGCGTTCGCCTTGGCGAGCGTCGTGAGGACGGCCTCGTTTCCCGCGTGCGTCATGATCACGTAGCCTCGGTCGCCCTTGACCAGCACCTGCTCGAGCTCGCCGCGCGCGAGCTCCTTGGCCGTGCGGTCGCCCAGGGAAAGCAGGGCCGCGCTCATCGCCCCGACTCGGTCCTCGTCCATGCCCTGCGGCAGGAGCGCGGCCATCATCAGGCCGTCCAGCGAAATGACCGCCGAGGCTTCGATGTCTGCCGAAGTCCCGTTCAGGTCGCCCAGGATCGTCGTGAGAACTTCTGCGCGCATGCTCCGTCTCCCGATGAAGGGGGGAACGCGATGGGACTCGCGATTCCCCCGTCGCCGGCCGCCGGGCCGGCAAATCGTCTTCCGGGCGCCGCGCGGCCGATGGACCAGCCTCGCAGACGGCCCATGTCTTTCCAGATCATGTTGCACCCGGCGCGCGCGACGCAGTTGACGTGGCTCAACGGAAAATGAACTCGCGACTCGCGCGCGAAACCTTTCGCGCGGGATCGTGGCGCCCCGGCCGGCGCCCGAAGGCACCGGGGTAGAATCGCGGCTGGAACCAATCCCCGAAGCACCGACGTGTTCACCGAAAAGCCAGGCACCGACCTCGCGCAGCTGGAAGCCGCCCTCGCCGGGACCTTCGGCGCGGCGCTGGCCGACGCCCCGTTGCGGGCGCTGCAACTCGCGCGGGGGGCGTGCCAGGCCGCGGGGCGGGAAGAGGCGTTCGAGCGCACGGTCTCGGTGGCGAGACTGCTCCTCCTGCAGGGCGCCGACCCCGACACGGTGGCCGCGGCTCTCGTCAACGGCGCGATCCCCGAGGCCGAGCTCGACCTGGACGGCATCCAGGCCGCCTTCGGGCCCGATCTCGCCGGGCTCCTGAGGGGCCTGGGCCGAGCCGGGCGCATCGAGGCGCTGGCCTCCGCGCGCTCCGACCCGGAGCAGCTGCGCAAGATGCTCCTCGCGATCGCCGAGGACGTGCGCGTGGTGCTCATCAAGCTCGCCGAGCGCGTGGTCCACCTGCGCTCGCTCACGAAGGCCGAGGAGGCCGTGCGCCGCGCCGCCGGGGCGGAGACGCTCTCGCTCTTCGCGCCGCTCGCCAATCGCCTCGGCGTCGCCGAGCTCAAGTGGGAGCTGGAGGACTTCGCCTTCCGCTACACCGAGCCGGAGCTCTACCGGAAGGTGGCGGGCCTGCTCGACGAGAAGCGCAACGATCGCGAGGCCTACATCGCGCGCGTCGTGGCGACGCTCTCGGCGGAGCTCGCGGCGATGGGCATCGAAGGCGTGATCCACGGCCGCCCGAAGCACCTCTATTCCATCTTCCGCAAGATGCGCGGCAAGAACCTCGCCTTCGAGCAGCTCTACGACATCCGCGCCGTGCGGGTGATCGTGAAGAACGTGCGCGAGTGCTACGCGGTCCTCGGCGTCGTGCACGACCTGTGGACACCCATCGAGGGCGAGTTCGACGACTACATCGCGAGCCCGAAGGCGAACGACTACAAGTCGCTGCACACGGCCGTCGTCGGCCCCGAGGGAAGGACCCTGGAGGTGCAGATCCGCACCGAGGAGATGCACCGGCACTCCGAGCACGGCGTGGCCGCGCACTGGCGGTACAAGGAAGGGCGGCGCGCCGACCAGAAGTTCGACGCGAAGATCGCGTGGTTGCGGCAGGTGCTCGCGTGGAAGGCCGACGTCCTGGCCGGGGACGGCGCGGCCGGCCGCGCGACCCGCGGCGCCTTCGAGGAGACGATCTACGTACTCACGCCGCAGGGCACGGTCGTGGACCTGCCGGCGGGCGCGACCCCGATCGACTTCGCCTACCACGTGCACACGGACCTCGGGCACCGCTGCCGGGGCGCCAGGGTGGACGGGCAGATGGTCCCGCTCACGACGAAGCTCGCCAACGCGCAGCGCGTCGAGATCGTCGCGGCCAAGCAGGGCGGCCCGTCGCGCGACTGGCTCGCCGGCGGCTACCTGGCGAGCCCCCGGGCGCTGGCGAAGGTGAGGCAGTGGTTCCGCCACGAGGAATTCGAGGTCGACGTCGCGAGCGGGCGCTCGGCGCTGGAAAAGGAGCTCACGCGCCTGGGGGCCACGAGCTTCGCGCACGAGAAGGTCGCGGTCGCCTGCGGTTTCGCGCGCACCGACGAGTTCCTCGCCGCCCTCGGGCGGGGCGAGGTCACGGCGCGCCAGATCGAGATCGCGGTGCGGGGCGAGGCACCGGTGCCGCCGCCGCCCGCCGTCACGGTGGTCCCGGAGCCGGAATCGCGCGCCTCCTCCGGCGTGCTGGTGCTGGGGGTGAACAACATCGCCACCCTCGTCGCCAAGTGCTGCAAGCCCGTGCCGCCCGATCCCATCATCGGCTTCATCACCCGCACGAGGGGCGTGATGGTGCACCGCGCCGACTGCCGCAACGTCACGGGGCTCGGGCCGGAGCAGCGCGAGCGCCTGCTCCCCGCGGAGTGGGGCAAGACCGGAGGCGCACCGTTCGCGGCGGACGTCGAGGTGGTGGCGCTGGATCGCCAGGGGCTGCTGCGCGACATCTCGGAGGCCATCTCGCGCGAGCGCATCAACGTGACGGCGGTGAACACCCTCTCGCGCGGCGCGCATGCCTACATGCGCTTCACGCTGCAGGTGGACTCCGGCGATGCCATCCATCGCGTGCTGCGGCAGGTGCGCGACGTGCCGGGGGTGGACCAGGCGAGGCGGATCTAGCGCGCCCCCGCTTGCCTGACCGCGGGGCCGCGCCTAGCATGGAACCATGCTTCGCCGCCTATCCGATCTCCTGAGCGAAGCCTTGATGGGCTTCCTGGCGCTCGCCGCGCTGGGGACTGGATTGGCGCCGTTCCTCTTCACGCTGACGCCCGGCGCGGCATCCGTGATCGATGCGCTGGAATGGGTCATCGTCGGGGTCTTCGCCCTCGAGTACCTGGTCCAGCTGGCGGTCGCGCCGGACCGCGGCGCGTACCTGCGCGATCCGTGGCGCATCCTGGATGCCGCGATCGTGGCCGGCTCGGTCGCCTCGCTGCTGCCTTCCGTCAGCGACGCCGCGCGCACCATGCCGGCCTTGCGCATCCTCAGGCTCTTTCGCGTCCTGCTGTTCGGCGTGCGCGCCGGCCACGGCATGGCCGCGCCCGCGGTTCCGCTCGCGCGCGGGCTGCCCGAGGGACCTCCCCGCGTGCGGCGGCTGCCCCGTGGGGGCGGGCGCATCGCCGAAGGCGAGTGGGGGGATCTCCTGCGCTGGGCCGCCTCGCCCACGAGCGAATGGATCCACGCCTCCAACCTCCCGCCGCAACGCCTTCGCGAAGCCGCCGAGGCTGCCGGGGTGCCGCACGTGATGGTGGAGGCCGCCCTCAACGAGTCCAGCTACCCGCGCCTCGAGGCGGGGCCGCGGTGGTCGGCGCTGACGCTTTCGGTGCCGTCGAAGTCGGACATCCTGCGCCGCGACCCGGTGCTGATGCTCGTGTCGGAGGACGACGTCCTGTCCCTCGCGCTCTATCCGCTGGAGCTCGAGAAGCCGCCCGAGCAGTTCGGCGCCCTGCCGTGGGGCCCGCGCTGCGCGCTCGACGTCATGAGGCGGGTGCTCGACCGCAACGAGGAACTCGCCGGGCGCCTCGAGCGCGAGGTGCGGGACCTGGAAGGATTGCCGGCCGACCAGAGTCCAGAGCACTTCTTCGAGGCGACCTTCCGGCTGAAGCGCTCCCTGTCGGTGGCGAAAGGCGACCTGTGGAGGCTGCGCGGGCTCCTGGAGATGCTGGCCGAAGGTCGCAGGACGCTGCCCGGCCTGGGCCAGCCGGGCCGCGAGGCCGCCGCGCGCCTGGCCGAGGAGGCGGACTACCTCTACGAGACCGTGGACAACACGCGCGAGTCGGTGCTCTCGCTCATCGACCTGCACATCAACGTCGCGGCCCACGACACCAACCGCTTCATGCGGCTGGTCGCGATCGTGAGCACGCTGGGGCTCATCCCGGCGATCACGGGCGGGCTCATGGGGATGAACCTCGTCGACTCGCCCTGGCCCGTCACGCTGGGCCAGGTGGCCTTCGCCACCCTCATCCTGATCCTCGGCATCCTCTACGCGTTCCTCGCCAAGGGCTGGCTGCGGTAGCCGCCGGCGCGGGTCAGCGCGCGGGACGGGGCCGGATCGCGACGAGGGCGTCGAGCACCGCCCTGGTGCCGCGGCGCACGTCGTGGGCGAACCTGGCGTTCTGGTCCCACACCCATTCGCTGAGGACCGAACCGGGCGTGGCGCGCGGCAGCTCGAGATACGCGTCGGCTTCGGATCCCTCGCGCACGACCCGCATGCCGTTCTTGTGCGCGAGGTGCATCATCGCGCCGTTCTCGTTCAGGCAGTGCACGAAGACCTCGCGCACGCCGCGGTTGGTCAGGTGCATGACGGCGCGCGAGAAGAGGGCGTTGCCGAATCCGCGGCCGCGCGCCTCGGGCAGCACCGACAGGCCGAGTTCCGCCTTCGTCGGATAGAAGGCGACGTGCACCACGGCGAGCAGGCGAAGGTCGTCGCCGGCAATGCCGAAGATCTCGTCGCGCTCGAAATCGATGCGCTCGTCGAGGGCGCGTATCCCGTCGTCGGCGATCGACGCGCCGAATCGCAGGCGCCGGTCGTCGGCGTCGAGGGCGAGGAAGTGCTGCGTGAGGGCGTGGCGATCGGTGTCGCGCAACCGAATCGGCAGGTGCGTGGTGCCGGTCATGAGGTCTCCTTGTGGGTGACGACGAGCAGGTTGGGGCGCATACTCGACAAAGCAAGTACGGTGCCACCGTTTCTCGGACCGCAAAGTTCGGCTATAATTCCCGCTTGCATTCCGCAGGCGCGTAGCTCAGTTGGTTAGAGCACCACCTTGACATGGTGGGGGTCGTTGGTTCGAGTCCAATCGCGCCTACCAATTTCTCCATGCCGGTTCCCGCCCCCATCGTCGGGCTCATCGCCGTCGAGGACGATGACCTCGGGGCCATCGAGCCACTCTGGCACCGCCTCGGCGCAAACGCCGCGCTCGCGGGCGTGCGCCTTTGTTTCGTCGCCTCCAAGCGTGCTTGCCCCGCGGTTCGCGGCGAGCTCGAGCGCCTCGCGGCCGCCGGGCCGCAGGGCTGGTCGCTGCACGAGGCCGAAGCGCGCGAGGATCCCGCCGGCGCCCTGGCCGCGGTCGCGGCGATCCATCCCGGAGCCGACGTGGCCTGGATCGACGCGCGCGCCCTCCTGCCGCCGGCCTGGGATGCCCGCCTGCGCAAGGCCGCGTATGCCGCGGAGGGCATCGGCGTGGCGGTGCCGCTATGCGACGCGAGCCCGCTGCACGCGCTGCTCGACCCGCCCGCGCAAGGCGCCGACTCACCCGATGGCGGGCTCGTGGACCGCGCCGCCTACTGCCTTGGCGACCGGACGTACTACGAGGTGCCCGTTCCGCACGCGGTCTGCGCGTACTTCCGCCGCGACGCGCTCGACGCGGCGCAGCCGGTGCCGGGGGAGGGCCTCGCGTCGCTCGCGCGGCGCATGCGCCTGCTGGGCTTCGTCTGCGTGGTCTGCGATTTCCTCTACGTGGGCTGCGCGGGCGCCGCGCCCGAGCCGCTGGCCGTCGATGCCGTCGAGCGCGCCGCCTTCCTGCGCAACAATCCCCTGCGCGGCCTGCGCCGGGCGGCCGGGGACGCCGTTCGACGCGGGCTGCCCGCGGTGTCGGTGCCCGGCCTCGACTCGCGTCCCGTGCAACTGCACGTCATGCATTACTGGGGCGGCGGGCTCGACAAGTGGGTGCGCGACTTCGGCCGTGCCGATGCCTCGCGCACGAACCTGATCCTCGCCTCCTACCGGATCGGCGAGGACGGCGGCCAGCGCATCGTCCTCTACGGCGACCCCGACTCCCTCGTCCCCATCCGCACCTGGGACATCGCGCGGCCGATCCGCTCCACCGCCACGGCGAGCGTGGAGTACCGCCGCATCCTCGAGCAGGTCGTCGCGGAGTTCGAGGTCGAGACGGTCATCGTGTCGTCCCTCATCTGGCAGTCGCTGGACGCCCTCGCGCTCGACGTGCCGACCTTCCTGGTGTGCCACGACTTCTACCCGATCTGCCAGGCGATCAATCCGCATTTCGGCAAGCCGTGCGAGCGCTGCACGAGCGAGGACCTGCGGCGCTGCTCGGCCGCCAACCCGCTCAACGCGACCTTCAAGGACCTGTCGAGCGCGGAGTGGGACACGCTGCGCCGCCGCTTCGTCGACCTCCTGCTGGAGCGCCGGATCGAGGTGGTCGTGCCGTCGCCCTCGGTGGCGCAAACCTTCCGGCGCCTCGAGCCGCGGCTGCGCGAGGTGCCCATGCGCGTCATCGCCCACGGCATCGACCTCCAGGCGGCGCGGCTTCCGGCGCCGCCGCGAGCGGCCTCCGAGCCGATCCGGCTCGTGGTGCTCGGGCGCTACACGGAACTCAAGGGCGCGAAGCTCATGAGCGAGGCGGCCGAGGCATTGCGCCCGTTCGCGCAGGTCACGCTGCTGGGCTGCGGGAAGGCCGGGATGGAGGCCGCCCAGGCGCACGGGTGGAACGCCGTCGAGCACTACGAGCCCGCAGAGCTGCCGGAGCTGCTGCGCGGGATCGCGCCGCACGCGGGCCTGCTCGCCTCGATCGTTCCCGAGACCTTCAGCTACACGCTGAGCGAGCTCTTCGCCCTCGGCATCCCGCCGGTGGCCACCGCGCTCGGGAGCTTCTGCGACCGCATCGAGGAGGGGGAAAACGGCTTCCTCTTCGCGCCCGACGCAGGCGCGCTCGTGAAGGCCGTGCGGCGGCTCCACAGGGAACCCGGGCTCCTCGAATCGGTCGCAGGGAGGCTCGCGGCCGCGCCGCCGCACCGCACGACCGCGCAGATGGTGCGCGACTACGAGCCGCTGCTTCCCCAGGGCGAGCGGGCGGTGGCGCGCTTCAAGGTGGGCGCGAGCTGGCAAAGCGGCCTCACCGAGCCCTACCGCCAGCTGGACGAGGCCTACGCGGAGCTCACGGGGGCGTATTCGCACCTCACGAAGGCGTACGCGGAGCTCACCGATGCGTACGCGCAGAAGCGCGCGGCATACGATCAAGTCCGGGCCGAACTGGATGGGGAACCGGCGCAGGCCGGCTCCTCCCGGGTGGCCGGCGAACAATCCGAAGGAAACGCAAGAATGAACGACATTTCGCAGGCATTCGCCTGGGCCGAGAAGCTCTCGCCGAAGCTCCTCAAGTCGCCCTGGTGGATCGGACACATCCCCTTCGCCTTCGAGCTCATCGGTCGCCAGAGGCCGCGCATCCTCGTCGAGCTCGGAACCTACAGCGGGTCGTCCTTCGCGGCGTTCTGCCAGGCCGCCGAGGCCTGCGGCGCCGGCACGAAATGCTACGGCATCGACCTGTGGGAAGGCGACATCCACATGGGAAGCTTCGACGAGGAGCTCTTCCGCGAGATCTCGGGCTACATGGCCGCCAACCACCCGGGCACGGCCGTCCTCGTGCGCAAGGACTTCAACGCCGCCGTCGCCGACTTCGCGGACGGGTCCATCGACTTCCTGCACATCGACGGCACGCACACCTACGAGGCCGTGGCCAACGATTTCCGCACGTGGCTGCCGAAGATGTCGGAGCGCGGCGTCGTGCTCTTCCACGACATCAACGTGACGGTGGACAACGTGGGCGAGCCGGCAAGGCACTTCGGCGTGCGCCGCTTCTTCGACGAGACGAAGGGATCCTATCCGCACTTCGAGTTCGACCACTGCTACGGGCTCGGGGTGATGGTCGTGGGCGCCAACGCCGCGCCCGAGGTGCTGGAACTCGTGGAGCTCTCGAAGTCGCCGGGGTTCAGGGACTACTTCGCCGCGAAGGGCGGCGAGGTCTCCAAGCGCTTCGCGGACATGGGCGTGAAGCTCCCCGTGCACGCCGCGTACGGCGCGGCCGTGCCGCTGTGGCGGCGCGCCGCCAACAAGGCCCGCCGCATCCTGCGGCGGGCGCTGGGCGCCGCGAGGGCCGCGTGACCGAAGCCGTCAAGCTCCTCGCGATGTACTTCCCGCAGTTCCACGCGATTCCCGAGAACGACGCGTGGTGGGGGAAGGGCTTCACCGACTGGGTCAACGTGAGGAAGGCCCAGCCGCAGTTCCGCGGCCACTACCAGCCGCGCGTCCCGCTGGGCGGGCGCTATTACGACCAGTCGCACAAGGAGACGCTCGCGTGGCAGATCGACCTGGCCCGGCGCCACGGCGTGCACGGCTTCTGCCACTACCACTACTGGTTCGACGGCAAGCAGCTCCTCGAGACGCCCACGAACCTGGTGATGCAGCACCGCGACCTCGACTTTCCGTTCTGCCTCGCCTGGGCCAACGAGACGTGGTCGCGGCGCTGGGACGGGCGCGACCACCACATCCTCCAGGAGCAGACGCACCGCCCGGAGCCGGCGCAGTGGAAGGCCCACTTCGAGTACCTTTTCAGGTCCTGGAGCGACGACCGTTCCATCCGGGTAGGCGGCAAGCCCGTGTTCCTCGTCTACCGGGCGCACCGCATCCTGCAGATCGAGCAGATGTTCGACCTGTGGCGCGAGGAGGCGCATCGCCGGGGGCTCCCGGGCCTCTACCTCGTCGCGATGAAGCAGTACGAGTTTCCCGTCCCGGAGGTGCTCAGGCACTTCGACGCGACGATGCAGTTCCAGCCCTTCGAGGCGATCTATTCGCCCGACTTCGAGGTTCCGGCCCTGGAGACGAGCCGCGCCCTCGCTCCGGTGCGCATGCTGCCCGAGAAGCTGCAGGACGTCCTGCGCGCCGTCCGCTACAGGTTCTTCTCGGGCCTCACGTTCTACGACTACGACATGGTGTGGAAGCACATCCTCAAGGTCGAGCGCGAAGGCGGGATCCCGGCGTTCCCGGGCGCGTTCGTCGACTGGGACAACACGGCCCGCTACGTGAAGCGGGCGCGCATCTTCAAGGGCGCCTCGCCCGAGCGCTTCGCCTACTGGTTCCGCCAGCTGGTCGAGGTCACCTCGCGCAGGCCCGATCCCGAGCGGATGATCTTCCTGAACGCGTGGAACGAATGGGCGGAGAGCACCTATCTCGAGCCCGACGAGCGCTACGGATCGGCCTACCTGGAAGCGGTGCGCGACGCGCTCGCGGCGGTCAACGGGTCGCCCGAGGCCCTCGCCGCGGGACTGGCCGCGGACTGACGGTCGATCGCGGCGGGCACACGGGCCTGACATGGCGGCAATGCGGATCATCCTTCCCGGCAATCGCGTCCTGGACGTCCTGCTGAACGACGGCGCCGCGGCGGCGCAGCTGGCTGCCGCCCTGCCGCTCGATGTCTCCATGAGCCGGTGGGGCGACGGCGAGTACTACGGAACCCTTCCCGTTCCCATCGCTTCGGGCGAGAGGAGGCGCGAGGTCTTCGAGGCGGGAGAAGCCGCCCTGTGGCCCGACGGCAACGCCTTCTGCCTCTTCTTCGGGCCCACTCCCGCCAGCCACGGCAGCGAGCCGAGGATGGCGTCGCCGGGCATTCCCCTCGGGCGGGTGGTCTCCGGAGTCGCCGCCCTCCAGGGCCTGGGCGCGAGCATCCGCGTGACGTTGCGGGCGGCGCCGGCCTGAATGGCGAGGGAGATGGGGTAGAATGTTTTCGTGCCGCCCGGTCGTCCGGGCGGGCAGTCAAAGGCGAGAGAAAGGGCCGTGATGGTTATGAGACCGCCGACTACGCGGTTCGCGAGAATGTCCCGGTAGGGCGGGCGCGTACCTTTTCGTCTCGAGAAAGCGCGGCTCACCCGCGCTTTTTTCATTGCAGGATCTGGAGAAACCCATGGTTGCCATCACGCTTCCGGACAAGTCGGTCCGGCAATTCGACGGTCCCGTCTCCGTGGCGCAGGTCGCCGCGTCCATCGGCCCGGGCCTCGCCAAGGCCGCGCTCGGGGGCAAGGTCGACGGCAGGCTCGTCGACACGTCCTTCGTCGTCGACAAGGATGCCGCGCTCGCCATCGTCACCGACAAGGACGCCGAAGGGCTGGAGCTGATCCGCCACTCGACGGCGCACCTCCTCGCCTTCGCCGTGAAGGAGCTCTTCCCCGACGCGCAGGTGACGATCGGCCCGGTGATCGAGAACGGCTTCTACTACGACTTCGCCTACAAGCGCCCCTTCACGCCCGAGGATCTCGCGGCGATCGAGAAGCGCATGGCCGAGCTCGCCAAGGCGGACATCCCCGTCGCCCGCGAGGTGTGGAAGCGCGACGACGCGGTGGAGTTCTTCCGGTCCGCCGGCGAGAAGTACAAGGCCGAGATCATCGCGGCCATCCCGGCGAACGAGGACATCTCGCTCTACCGCGAGGGAGGCTTCATCGACCTTTGCCGCGGCCCCCACGTGCCATCCACGGGCAAGCTCAAGGTCTTCAAGCTGATGAAGGTCGCGGGCGCGTACTGGCGGGGCGACTCGAAGAACGAGATGCTCCAGCGCATCTACGGCACGGCGTGGGCGAGGAAGGAGGACCAGGACGCGTACCTGCACATGCTCGAGGAGGCCGAGAAGCGCGACCACCGGCGCCTGGGCGCGCAGCTCGACCTCTTCCACCTGCAGGACGAGGCCCCGGGGATGATCTTCTGGCACCCGAAGGGCTGGGTCATCTGGCAGCAGGTGGAGCAGTACATGCGCCGCGTGTACCGGGACAACGGCTACCAGGAGGTGCGCTGCCCGCAGATCCTCGACAGGAGCCTGTGGGAGAAGAGCGGCCACTGGGAGAACTACAAGGACAACATGTTCACGACGGAGTCGGAGAAGCGCGACTTCGCCATCAAGCCGATGAACTGCCCGGGGCACGTGCAGATCTTCAACAAGGGGATCCGCAGCTACCGCGACCTGCCGCTTCGCTACGGCGAGTTCGGCGCCTGCCACAGGAACGAGCCCTCGGGCGCGCTTCACGGCCTCATGCGCGTGCGCGGGTTCACGCAGGACGACGGCCACATCTTCTGCGCCGAGGAGCAGGTCGCGCCCGAATGCGTGGCGTTCCACAAGCTCGCCTTCGACGTGTACCGCGTCTTCGGGTTCCACGACGTCACGGTGAAGCTGGCGCTGCGCCCCGAGCCGCGCATCGGCAGCGACGAGCAGTGGACGAAGGCCGAGGAGGCGCTGCGGGCCGCCCTTCGGGAATGCGGCGCGCAATGGACCGAGTTGCCGGGCGAGGGCGCCTTCTACGGCCCGAAGATCGAGTACCACCTCAAGGATTCCCTGGGCCGCTCCTGGCAGGTGGGCACCATGCAGGTGGACTTCTTCATGCCCGGCCGGCTGGGCTCGGAGTACGTGGCCGAGGACAACTCGCGCCGCGTGCCGGTGATGCTGCACCGCGCCATCGTGGGCTCGATGGAGCGCTTCATCGGCATCCTCGTCGAGAACCACGCCGGGGCGATGCCCCTGTGGCTGGCCCCCGTCCAGGTGGTGGTCATGAACGTCACCGACCGCCAGGAGGGCTATGTCCGCGAGGTGGTGGACGGCCTGCGCTCGGCCGGAATCCGGGCCGAGGCGGATTTGCGGAACGAGAAAATAACGTATAAAATTCGCGAACATAGCATTCAAAAGCTTCCTTACCAGCTGGTTTTGGGCGACAAGGAAGTGGCAGCTCGGACGGTCTCGGCAAGGACGCGGGCGGGTGAGAACCTGGCGCCGGTCCCGCTCGAGGCCTTCGTTTCGCTCCTGGAGGGCGAGATTTCCGGGCGAAAGTGAACGCGAAAAGGGGGGCGAGGACTGGTACCGGACATCACTAGGGAATCCTCGCCATGTGTTTGACTTGAAAGAGGATTCTTCGCATCGCTCACGATAACAAGTCGGTTCGCATCAACGGGGAGATCAACGCCCCGGAGATTCGCCTGGTCGGCATCGAAGGTGACCAGCTCGGCATCGTTTCCATCACGGAGGCGATGCGCCTGGCGGAAGAGGCTGAGGTCGATCTCGTGGAGATCGCGCCGACCGCTGTTCCCCCGGTTTGCCGCATCATGGACTACGGCAAATTCAAGTACCAGGAACAGAAGCGGGCGCACGAGGCGAAGCTCAAGCAGAAGCAGATCCAGGTGAAGGAGGTCAAGTTCCGCCCGGGAACGGACGAGGGGGACTACCAGATCAAGCTGCGCAACCTCACCCGCTTCCTGACCGACGGCGACAAGACGAAGATCACGCTGCGCTTCCGCGGCCGGGAGATGGCGCACCAGGACCTGGGCGTGGCGCTCCTCAAGCGGGTCGAGGCGGACCTCGCCGCGCTCGGAGTGGTCGAGCAGTGGCCCAGGCTCGAAGGGCGCCAGATGGTGATGGTTCTGGCGCCGAAGAAGAAGCACTAGAAGCACCCGTGGCAACGCCCCTCGCGAGGGGCGAACAAGGCGACTTCAGGTAACAAGCGCGGAAACCGCTTCCGCCACCTGCTGCGCCAACGTGAAGAAGGAGGGCACCATGCCCAAGATGAAGACCAAGAGTGGCGCCGCCAAGCGCTTCAAGGTCCGCGCGAGCGGGTCCGTGAAACGCGGCCAGGCGGGCAAGCGCCACATCCTCACCAAGAAGACCACGAAATCGAAGCGCCAGCTCCGCGGCTCGGCAGGGGTCCACAAGACCAATGTCGAATCCGTCAAGGCGATGCTTCCCTACGCCTGAAGGAGATAGACGATGCCTCGCGTAAAACGTGGAGTGACGGCGCGCGCGCGCCACAAGAAGGTTCTCGAGCAGGCCAAGGGCTTCCGCGGCCGCCGCAAGAACGTCTACCGGATCGCCAAGGAAGCGGTGATGAAGGCGGGCCAGTACGCCTACCGCGACCGGCGCAACAAGAAGCGCGAATTCCGCGGCCTGTGGATCGCCCGCATCAACGCGGCCGTCCGCGAAGCCGGGATGACCTACAGCAAGTTCATGGCGGGCCTGAAGAAGGCCGCGATCGAGATCGACCGCAAGGTGCTCGCCGACCTCGCCGTGCAGGACAAGCCGGCCTTCAGCCGGATCGTCGAGCAGGCGAAGTCGAGCCTCGGCGCCTGACACGACGCTAAACAAGGGAAGGGGCTCTCGCGGGAGCCCCTTTTGCTTTTCGGAACGCCCATCATGCAACCCATCGACAAGATCGTCGCCGACGCGCGGGCCGCGTTCGATTCGGCCGCCAGCGTGGCCGACCTCGAGCAGGCGAAATCGCGCTTCCTCGGCAAGTCCGGCGCGCTCACCGAGCTCCTGAAGGGCCTGGGCAAGCTCTCGGCCGAAGAACGCCCGAAGGCGGGAGCGGCCATCAACGAGGCGAAGGTGCGCGTGGAGGCGCTGCTCGCGTCGCGCCGCGACGCCATCCTCGCCGCCGAGCTCGACTTGCGCCTTGCCGCCGAGTCGATCGACGTGACGCTTCCGGGGCGCCGCCAGTCCCCCGGCGGGCTGCACCCGATCTCGCGGGCGCAGGAGCACATCGAGCGGCTCTTCGCCTCGATGGGGTTCTCGGTGGCAGACGGCCCGGAGATCGAGAACGATTTCTACAACTTCACCGCGCTGCGCATGTTCCCGGACCACCCGTCGCGCAGCATGCAGGACACGTTCTACGTCGCGGATTCCGACAAGGTGCTGCGCACGCACACCTCGCCCGTGCAGATCCGCCACATGCAGACGCACGAGCCTCCCATCCGCATCATCTGCCCGGGGCGCGTCTACCGCGTCGACCACGACGCCACGCATTCGCCGATGTTCCACCAGATCGAGGGGCTGTGGGTGGACGAGGGGATCAGCCTCGCGGACCTGAAGGGCACCGTGGCGCAGTTCTGCCGCGCCTTCTTCGAGCGCGACGACATCGGGATCCGGTTCCGGCCCTCCTACTTCCCGTTCGTCGAGCCCGGGGTGGAGATCGACATGGAGTGGGAGAGGAAGGACGGCGAGGTGAAGTACCTCGAGATCGGCGGCGCGGGGGTGGTCCACCCCGACGTGCTGAGGAACGGCAACATCGACCCCGAGCGGTACTCGGGCTTCGCCTTCGGCATGGGCCTGGACCGGCTGGCCATGCTCAAGTACGGCGTGAACGACCTGCGCCTGTTCTTCGACAACGACCTGAAGTTCCTGAGGCAGTTCCGATGAAAGTATCCGTCAAGTGGCTGCGCGAGCTCGCGGGCGTCGACCTGCCCGTCGACAGGCTGGCGCACGTCCTCACCATGGGCGGGCTCGAGGTGGAGGAGGTGACGCCGGCCGCGGGCGCGTTCGAGGGGATCGTCGTCGCGCACGTGCTCACCGTGGCCCCGCATCCCAACGCGGACAAGCTTCGCGTGGCCGAGGTCGAAGCCGGCAAGGGCACGACCCTCACCATCGTCTGCGGCGCGCCAAACGTCGCCGCGGGGCAGAAGGTGCCCTGCGCGCTCGTCGGGGCGAAGCTGCCCGGGATGGAGATCAAGCGGGCGAAGCTGCGCGGCGTGGAGTCGAGCGGCATGCTCTGCTCGGCGCGCGAGCTGGGGATGTCCGACGACCACTCGGGGCTCCTCGTGCTGCCGGAGGATGCCCCGGTCGGAATGGACATCCGCGAGTACCTGGACCTCGACGACACCGTCCTCACGCTCAAGCTCACGCCCAACCGCGGCGATTGCCTCTCGATGTTCGGCATCGCGCGCGACATCGCGGCGCTGACCGGGAAGGCCTGCTCGCTGCCCGAGGCATCGCCGGTGTCCGCGACGATCGCGGACTCGCGCGAGGTCCGCATCTCCGACCCGGCCGCCTGCGGGCACTACTTCGGGCGCGTGATCCGCGGCATCGACCCGTCGGCGCGGACACCGGCGTGGATGGCGAGGCGCCTGGAGCGCGCGGGGCTCCGGCCCCGCAGCCCGCTCGTCGACATCACCAACTTCGTGATGCTCGAGCGCGGCCAGCCCATGCACGCCTTCGACCACGCGAAGCTGGAAGGCGCCATCGACGTGCGCATGGCGAAGCCCGGCGAGGAGCTGAAGCTCCTGACGGAGCAATGGGCCGAGTACCTGCCGAACCTCCTGCTCATCACCGATGCGTCGGGCCCGGTCGCGCTCGGCGGCGTGATGGGCGGATTCGATTCGATGGTGACGGACGCGACGACCAACGTGTTCTTCGAGGCGGCCTACTTCGCCCCGGAGGCCGTCCAGGGCCGCGCGAAGGCGCTGCAGCTCACGAGCGATGCGGCCTACCGCTTCGAGCGCGGCGTCGACTTCGCGGGCACGCGCGCCGCGCTCGAGCGCGCCACCGAGCTCACGCTCGCCATCTGCGGCGGGGAGGCGGGCCCGGTCACGCAGGCCCGCGGCACGCTCCCGGCGCGCAGGCCCCAGCGGGTGCGGCCCGCGCGCGTGCGCGCGCTGCTGGGCTACGAGGTGGCCGACGACGACATGGCGGGCGCGTTGCGGCGCCTGCATTGCACGGTGGCGCGCGACGGCGGCGACCTCGTGGCCACGCCCCCGACCTGGCGCTTCGATCTCGCGATCGAGGAGGATTACGTCGAGGAGGTCGCGCGCGTGCACGGCTACGAGCACGTGCCGGCCGCCGCGCCGCGTTCGAGCGTGCCGATGCTCGACGTCCCGGAAGGCGCGCGCACGCGCTTCGACCTCAAGCGCGCGGTCGCGTCGCTGGGCTACCAGGAAGTGATCAACTACAGCTTCGTGTCCTCGCAGTGGGAGGCCGATTTCGCGGACAACGCCACCGCGGTGCGGTTGGCCAATCCCATCGCGAGCAACATGGACGTGATGCGCTCGACCCTCGTCGGCGGGCTTGTCGCGGCGGTGAAATCGAACCTGAACCGCGACGAGGAGCGCGTGCGGCTCTTCGAGGTCGGGCGCTGCTTCCTGGGAGCGGGTCCCGAGCCGCAGGAGCAGCCCGAGCGCCTCGGGTGCATCACGTACGGCCCGAGGATGCCCGAGCAGTGGGCGGAAAAGGCGCAGGCCGCCGATTTCTACGACGCCAAGGGCGACCTCGAGGCGATCGCGGGCGCCGGGCTTCTCGAATTCCGCCCCGGCGGCAGGCACCCGTCCTGCCATCCCGGCCGGTGCGCCAGCGTCTGGGCGGGAGACCGGCAAGTGGGCGTGGTGGGCGAACTGCACCCGAAATTACAGTTGAAATACGAGCTCGCCGCGGCACCGGTGCTCTTCGAGATCGATTGCGACGTGCTCCTCGCGGGCCGCGCGCCCCGTTATTCGGGGGTCTCGCGCATGCCGACGGTGCGCCGCGACCTCGCGGTCGTCGTAGCCGAAAGCCTGTCGGCGGGAGCGATCCTGGCGGCCGTGCGGGCCGCGGTTCCGGCCTGCGTGCGGGAGGTGGAAGTGTTCGACCAGTACCGCGGAAAAGGGGTCGAGAGTGGGAGAAAAAGCCTTGCGTTTCGTATAGTTATACAGGATACTGCCAGAACTTTGACAGATGCCGAGGTGGAGGAAATCGTGGGTTCCATCCGCCAGCTTCTCATACAAAAATTCCAGGCTTCACCGCGCACGTGAAAGACAAGGTCACTCTCACCAAGGCCGAATTGGCCGACCTCATGTTCGAAAAGGTCGGGCTGAACAAGCGCGAGGCCAAGGACATGGTCGAGTCCTTCTTCGAGGAGATCCGCATCGCCCTCGAAAGGGGCGAAATGGTGAAGCTCTCCGGCTTCGGCAACTTCCAGCTTCGCAAGAAACCGCAGAGACCCGGCCGCAACCCGAAGACCGGGGAGGAAATTCCCATTACTGCCCGGCGCGTGGTCACTTTCCACGCGAGCCAGAAACTGAAGACCCTGGTGGAGAAGTCGTTCAATGGCCACGGAGACCCGGGCAACGAATGACCTGCCGGCGATCCCCGCCAAGCGCTATTTCACGATAGGCGAAGTTAGCGAACTGTGCGGGGTGAAGCCCCACGTACTCCGGTACTGGGAGCAGGAATTCACGCAGCTCAAGCCCCTCAAGCGCAGGGGCAACCGGCGCTATTACCAGCACCACGAGGTGCTGCTCATCCGGCGCATCCGCGAACTCCTCTACGAGCACGGCTTCACCATCAACGGCGCCCGCAACCGCCTCGAGGACACCGTTCCGTCCCGCACGGGGGCGCACGCGCCGCTCGGCACGATGACCGTTCCGCAGCCCATCTCGCCGGCCAGCATCCGCAAGGAATTGAAGAGCATCCTGAAGATGCTCGACAACGAGTAGGCGCAGCGTCGCCGCCCGGCGACATCGGGACCGCCGCTTTTCCTCTGCTATAATTTCACTCTCGGTCGGGGCGTAGCGCAGCCTGGTAGCGCACCTGCATGGGGTGCAGGGGGTCGAAGGTTCGAATCCTTTCGCCCCGACCAATTCATTCGAGGGGCTGCACGCTGCGTGCAGCCCCTTTGCCTTTGGTGCCGCCGGGACCGCGCCCTAATCCGCGTATCGGCGGCGGGGCGAATCGGCGAGCCCCACGCGCCGGCGGCGGGCGACGAGCCACGCCACCCCTGCACAGATCGCCGCGGCGACCAGCCCGCGTCCCGCGCGCTGCTGGCCGTCGGCAAGATAGTTGAGGCAGAGCTGCGCCTGCGCGTCCTGGTAGAGGAGGCCCACGGTCGCGGCCATCCAGGCGAAGTTCCCCACGAAGAAGGCTTCCACCGCCGTCGGCGATCGCTGCCACGCTGCGCGCAGCGCGAATCCGGCCACTCCGAGGCTGATGAACTTCGCCGCGTTGACCACGGGGCTCGCGAGCGCCGCATCGAGCGTCGACGGAATCATCCAGTAGCCCAGCACGAGGCTCGCGAGGAGCCATCCGGTGAGGCCCAGGCGGTCGTATCGCCCGAAGGCCGCCCCGATCCGCGGCGCGGCCCCGCCCGCGACGGCGCCGATGGCGACCACGGCCGGAAACTCGAGGAGCATGTGCCGCGCCATGTCGATCTCGAGGCCATGGCGCACGGCGGGCAGGGCGAGCGCGATCGCCGCGGCCAGCGCGATTGCCTTCGCCGCGCCATCGCGGGACGGGAGATCCATCACCGAATCCCGGACGCGAACTCGAGCGCCTCGCGGTGCCGGTCCATCGCGAAGATGCGCACCAGGCGGCCGGGCGGCACGACGACGTGGATCGCGGCGTTGTGGGCGTATCCTCCCTGCCCGTCGTCGATCACGACCACGCCTGCCTCGGAAAGCAGCCGCTCGAGCGCCATGGCGCTCGACGGCGTGGCGACGAGCCACGAGTCGGGATCGGCGCCGAATCGCCGCGAGTACCCGGCCAGGGCGGCGGGCGTGTCGTGCGCGGGGTCGAAGCTGATGCTCGCGAGGCGCACGCCGGCTGCCGAGGGCGAGGAGCGCAGCGAAGCCTGCAGCTGCTGGAACTCGCTGCCCAGCGACAGGCACACCGAGGCGCAGCGCGTGTACATGAACGTCACCAGCCAGGCACGGGTCCCGGGTTGCGCGCTCCACAACGCTCGCTCGCTCCCGTCGGCCATCGTGACCCGCAGTTCGGACAGCGGAGCGGGGCGCTCGGCCACTCGAATTCTCCGGGCCTCCTCCGTCGTCCATGCACGGAATTCCCGCGTCGCCTGCGAGGCCGCGGCCATCGCCGCGACGAGGCAGAGCGTGACGGCGGCGAGCGTCGGCAGGAGCGGGCCGGCGTGGGGCGTGCTCACCGCAGGGCCGCGAGTTCGGCATCGCCCTTCCACGGCGCGCTCCGCGAGGCGCTTTGCGCCCGCGCCGAACCCACCGTCCCCGCCGCGATGACAGGCGCCGTGTTGCCCCATTGCGAGCGCGCGTACGAGGCGACGGCGGCGATGGCGTCGTCGTCGAGCTGGTCCCTGAACGCCGGCATGACGCCGTCGTAGGCCGTGCCCTTCACCGTGATGCGGCCCTGCACGCCGTGCAGGAGGATGCTGGCGAGCAATTCGGGCTTGCCGTTCACCCACTCCGAGCCGGCGAGCGGGGGAAAGACCCCCGGGAGGCCCTGGCCGTTCGCCTGGTGGCAGGCCGCGCATCGCGCCGCGAAGATCGCCGCGCCGTCGGCCTTGGCGGCGCCCTGCTTGCCTCCGGGAGCGCCCGCCAGGTCCGCGAGCGTGCGTTGGTCGCCCAGTTCCGCGCGCTGGTCCGGCGAGGACACGAGGATGTACGACATGCCGAACGCCACCATCGCCGCGGCGACGACCAGCACCGGCACCGGGATCGGCGTGTCGAGCTCGTAGGGATCGTCCTTCTCGCGGCCTTCCTGCCGCGTAACCGGCGTCTGGCTCATGGACGCGCCGTCTCGATGACGGGGTAGGTGCGGTCGAGCGAAACCAGGTAGGCGGCGAGGTCGAGCGCGCGCGGTTGCGCGACGACCACCTTTCCGGCGGGCACCGCTCCCGGCGGCAGCGACACCGCGCGCTCGCCCGGCTCGGCGCTGTCCTTCACGTCGAACAGGAACGGATAGCCCGGCATGATGCTCCCCGGCACGTAGGCGCGCGGCTGGTACAGGTGGCCGAGGTGCCAGTCGAGGCTGGGCTGGCGCGCGCCGATGTTGAGCAGGTCGGGACCCGTGCGCATGGTGCCCAGCAGGTGCGGCCGGTCGTAGTAGTAGTCGCCGGCCACCGACGGGCGGCCCCAGCCGCGCGCGCCGTCGGGGGCCTGGCTGCGGTCGCGCGGCTGCTGCGAGTGGCAGTAGAGGCAGCCCTGGCGGATGTACTCGTCGCGCCCGCGCTGCTGGGCCGTCGTGTACGGATGCAGGCCCTTGGGCGGCCCGACGTCCTTCAGCTGGATGAAGGGGACCACGACGAGCAGGAATCCCGCGACCGCCACCATCGAGATCGCGCCGGCGATCAGCGGTTTCTCGCTTCTCATGCGTTGCGCGCCTCCAGGTGGCCGAACGCGGGCGCGGCGTCGCGGGCCGGGCCCAGCCTGAGCACCATCGCGGCGAAGTGCGCGGCGAAGGCGAGGTGGCCCAGCGTCATGAGGATCCCGCCCACGCTGCGCGCCTTGAGGTAGGGAAGGGTCAGCGCGACGGACTCCATGAACGGCCGCGCGGCGTCGAGCATCGCCTCGCCCTGCAGCCAGCCGCCCACGGTGAGGGAGACGAAGTAGATCGCGATCCCGGCCGCCGACAGCCAGAAGTGCGCGAGGATGAGCCGCGGATACGGCCATTCGCGTTCCATGACGCGCGGCATGATGAAGTAGATGCCGCCGAAGAGCGCCATCGCGATGAAGGCGTACATCCCGAGGTGCGCGTGGCCGACGGTGTAGTGCGTGAAGTGCGTGACGGTGTTCACGCCTCGCAACGCCTCGAACGAGCCCTGCATCGAGCTCGCGAGGTAGGCGAGCCCCGCGAAGGCGACGAAGCGCAGCGTCGGGGAGTGCAGGAGGGCGCCCATCCGGCCCTTCATCGTGAGGTACATGTTCACCGAGAAGGCGAGCACCGGGATGACCATCATCATGCTCTGGACGATCGACAGCGTGACGAGCCAGCCCGGAATCGGGCCGCCGATGAGGTGGTGCGCCCCCACCTGCCCGTAGAAGAACGCGAGCGTCCAGAAGCCGAGCATGGAAAGGGCGTAGGAGCGCACCGGCGCGCCCAGCACCTTCGGCAGGAAGTAGTAGATCGTCCCCAGCGCGATCGGCGTGTAGAAGAGGCCGAGCACGTTGTGCCCGTACCACCAGTTGGCCGCCGCCTGCTGCACCCCGAAGTGCACGCCCGGGACGTTGCCCACCAGGAACAGCACGGGGAACCAGAAGAGCGCCGCACCCATGTACCAGACGGAGACGTAGATGTGATCGACGCGGCGCGCGCGTATTGTCAGCACGAGGGGGATGGCGATGAGCGCGCCGCCCGCCACCAGCAGGAGGTCCACCTGCCACGGCATCTCCAGCCACTCCATGCCGTCGCTGAATCCCACGGCGATCGCGCCGAGCCCCGCGATGAGGCCGGCATTCCAGGCGATGGCGCCGATGATCGCGAAGTTCGCTCCCACCAGCGGCGTCTTCAGCAGCCGCGGCAGCAGCCACAGGGCCACGCCCAGCCCGGCCATCGGCGTCCAGCCGTAGGCCACGCCGTTCAGGTGCAGCGTGCGGATGCGGCCGAAGCTCAGCCACTCGTACGCGCCGAGCCAGTCGGGCGCGTGCAGCTTGACGGAGGCCGTGACTCCCGCGAGGGAGGCGGCGACGAGCCATGCCACCGCGCAGCTGAGGAAGATGAAAGTCACGGTGCCGGTCGAGCGGTCGGCGGCCGCGCGGCTTTCGAGCTCCGAGGCGTCGGGCGGGCCGTCCCGGGCGCCGGCGCCGGCCTGCAGCGCGTGGCGCGAGGCCGCGCTGGCCGCGGGATCCTCCGTGTGCCCGATCTCGTCGCGGGCGAAGATCACCTCGGCGCCGCGCGCGTCCGGGTCGAACCAGCCCTTGATCATCGCGACGATGAAGAACGCGAGCGCCACGATGGAAATCATGAACGCGGACAGCAGCAGTGTGGTCGCCATGTCGTGGAAGGCCCCGGTTCGCGCGTTGGCGCTTGCCCGGATGCGGCGCTATCGTAACATGCATATATAATACATCTTTATAGCGGCCCGTGCGGACGAGGCCCGCCTCATGCGGGCCCGGGCAGCCGGAACGCAACCACCCTGGAGGCAATCGAATGGAACACGCCATGTATCCCGAGTCGAATCGCGACCTGCACCGGCAGCGCCAGGAACTCGCCCCCGAGATCCTGGCCGCTTTCCGGGAGTTCGGCGCCAAGGTGTTCGCCGATGGGGCGCTGCCGGGCAAGACCAAGGAGCTGATCGCCGTGGCGGTGGCCCACGTGACGCAGTGCCCCTACTGCATCCGCGGCCACACCGAGCTCGCGCTGCGCAAGGGGGCGACGCCGCAGGAAGTCATGGAAGCCATCTGGGTGGCCTCCGAGATGCGCGCCGGCGCCGCGTACGCCCACTCGAACCTCGCGCTCGACGCCATGAATCGCGTGGCGGCCAAGCAGGGCGGATAGCGCGGGGCCGGCCTAGCCTGCGTCCGCCGCGCGGCGTCGCCTCGCCGCAGCCTCGAGCCGTGGCAAGCTCGGCACGCCGATCCGCCGGCCCTCGACGCTCAGCAGCCCCGCCTCCCCCAGGTCGCGCAGGATGCGGGAGAAGTGCTCCGGCGTGAGCGCGAGCTGGGAGGCGATGGCCGCCTTGGTCGCCCCGAGCGTGACGACGACCGGGCCGGAGCTCTTCGGGCAGTGATGCAGCAGGTAGTCGATGACGCGCTGCGTGCCGCTGCCGATCGCCTGCCGGTCGAGCTCGCGCACCAGGCTCTCGATGCGCCTGCTCAGGCCCGCGATCATGCGGCGGGCGAACTTCGGGCTGCGCTCGATCTCGTCGAAGAGCGCCTGCTTCGGCACGTGGAGCACGAGCGTGTCGACGGACGCCTGCGCGTCCACGAGCGCGGGCCGCTCGAGGAACATCACCGGCTCGCCGAAGCTCGCTCCCGGTCCCACGAGGCCGCTCAGGCGCCGCCCGCGCGCCGGGGAACTCGCGACGAGCCGGATCCCGCCGTACACGACGACGAACATGCCGGTCGCGGCATCGCCCTTGCGAAACAGGGTCTCGCCGCGCTTGAGCGGCCGCCTCGTGGTGTCTGCCGCAAGCCGGGCCAGCGTGGCGGCGTCGAGCTCCCTGAAGAGAGGCAGGCCCGAGAGGAACGCCACCGGGTCGATCGGCTTGCGCGCCATTCAGCTCTCGTCCGACACCGTGACCAGGGCAGGGTCCTCGCGGCGATCCACCAGGATGGCGCGCACCCAGTCCTGCCAGGCGGTGGCGAAGGACTTGCGCGTGACGGCGTCCGCGTCCGGGGCCGAGGCCGCCTGCATCAGGCTCTTCAGATCCGGCGGCCTGGGCACGATTTCCGGATGGTAGGCCGTCTCCGCCGACCGGCCCGTATCCAGCCGCGTGAAGCGGATCTCGCCCTGCATCGGCACGCCGAAGCGGAGCAGGTCGCAGCGGCCGAAGCGGCCTCCGAGCCCCTTGAATCCGCCCTCGTTGGCGGCGCCGGTGACCAGGGTGGCCACGCTCGCGATCACGCCGGCCACGCC
Organism: Betaproteobacteria bacterium; assembly: GCA_019449455.1. Classification (GTDB taxonomy): domain Bacteria; phylum Pseudomonadota; class Gammaproteobacteria; order Burkholderiales; family Usitatibacteraceae; genus FEB-7. The sequence continues at coordinate 29,928 of JAGRPO010000141.1, forward strand.
CTCGTCGAGCCTCTGGCGCAGCTCCACCCGCAATTCGCCGCGCACGGGAAGCTCGCCCGGATACAGGCGGGCGAGCGCGGCCCGGGTCATGAGCCACGCGCCCGCCACCGTGGGGCAGGAGTGCCCCGCGAGCTTTACCGCATCGGTGTAGCGGTACTCGATCAGGCCGTCTTCGCAGGCCCCGAGGGTCTGCGCAAGCGGATCGCGCATCAGGATGGGCGGCACGTCCTCGAAGAAGGCGGGCGCGCGAAGGCCGCAATGCGCTTGTTCGAGGGGCGGTGCGATGTCGGGTGCCATGGTCGTGGTTCCTCGCGTCAGGGAATGTTGCCTATCGGAGCGCACACTGCGGCACTGGTTCGGCCATCATTGTCCATCCTTGAGTTTCATCAAGAAAGCCGGGCTCGCGCTGCGTCGGGCGGGGCGGACTCGACGGGCAGGTAGCGGCTCAGGCGGATGGAATGCGCAGCCGTGCCATCCGTCAACCGCGCCATGCGCTTGCCGATTCCCAGCAACTCGCGAAGCGGAGCCTCGGCCCGGACGATGAAGATGCGCCCGCGCCGGCATTCCTCGAGGATTCGCGCGCCGCGGTCGCGCAATTCCCGGAGGGCTGCCGGGGCGTGCTCGCGCGGCACCGTCACGCGGACCGCCATCACGGGTTCCTGGAGGGGGTGGCCGGGCAGCAGGCGGACCCGCGGCGGGCGCGCCTCGACCGCTTCGCCGTAGCGGTCGCGGATCACCGCCAGGGGCGGCCGGAGCGCCTCCTCGTGGGCGGCGAACAGGGCGAGTCCACGCTCCGTGGGCTCGAAGCGGACCTCGTCCGTTTCGTCGAGGACTTCTGCGGCCTGCCGGGCGAATTCGATCTGCGAGGGGCGTTCGCGGTGGCGAACGAGCTGCTCGAGCGGAAGCTGGAAGTACATGGGAATACCCTCCTGCCTGCGTCAGCGGGTGAAGTCGCCCTCTGCTTCGGGCTGGTAGTGGATCGCGATGACGCGAATGGCGCGCGCGACGCCGTCCGGCGTCCCGACTTCGGCCGTCGCGCCCACGCTTCGCCCCAGGAGCGCCCGGCCGACCGGCGAGAGCACGGAGATGCGCCGATCGGGAATCGACGCTTCCAGGGGATAGGAGAGCGTCACGCGATGCACCAGGCCGGTCTGTTCGTCGCGGAACGAAACCGTCGAGTTCATCGTGACGACATCGGGAGCGACCTGGCGGCCGGGCACGATTTCGGCCATCGCGGTGACCTCGTCCACGAGGTCGCGAAGGCCGGACAAGCCGCGGCCGCCTTCGGGCAGGCGCGCGCCGAGCTCGCGGATGCGGGCCGCATCCAGTTCGGTGACGACGACAGGGCTATCGGTGATCATGTTCGTTCTCCTGGGCGGCACCCGCGGCTCGCGCGGATGCGGCGCACTGCAATGCAATGGACGGGCTGCCCGGCGCGTCGCGCGGGCAAGGGGAACCGATGCGGGGAGAAGGCCCGGAAGCCGCCTGAAGGGGAACCCGCGGGGAGCGGGGCCTTCGGGCGCGGCTACCGGGCCGCGGTGACGAAGGCCCGAACGGGCCCCGGGCTGGTGCGGCGTTGCAGTGCGGACGCGAGGAACATGACGCCACGCGCGTTCGCGCCGAAGGGGCAAACGGCCATGGTCGTCCTGTCGGCGCATCGCGTGGTCATGAATGAAATTGTACCGGAATCGACGCGCGGGCGCGACCAGGCGAACCTCGCGCCGCGCACGCGACGACGCTAGCCGATCTCGACCTGGAAGTTCGCGTCGAACCGGGGGTTTTCGTTGACGCCGTCCTTCGAGTAGCCGCGCGGGTTGCAGACGACCCGCGTGCCCTTCTCGACGTAGTCGAAGCTGTCGTGCGTGTGTCCGTGCACCCACAGCGGCGCCCGGTCCCCGTCGAGCAGGTGCGTCGCGTCGGAGACGAAGCAGGCGTTCAGGGGCGAGCCCGCGAAGCGCGCGTGGATGCTCGACGGCGAGGGCGCATGGTGCGTGACGACCACGGTCGGCCCGGCGTGCGGCTCGGCCAGCTTTCGCGCGAGCCACGCGGCGTGGGCGCGAAACAGCGCTGCCGAGTCGTCCGGCATGAATGGCGCCTGCCCGGCCTCGCGCGCGCGAATGCGGCTGAAGTCGCGAATGTGCAGGAGCGCTTCCCGGATCGCGGCTTCGCGCGCCTCGCCTTCGCCAAGGAGCAGGAAATCGCTCCAGAGGGTGGCCCCCAGGAAGCGGACTCCGCCGATCACCGCCTCGCCGGCGTCGAGCACGCGTACCTGCGTCGCTTCGCTGGCGCGCCGCAGCTCGGCGAGCGTGCCGTCGATGCTGCCTCCGTAGTACTCGTGATTTCCCGCCACGAAGACGACCGGCTTGCCCAGGCGCGAAGCCCAGGCGATCGCGTCGCGGGGCCGGGCGACGTCTCCCGCGAGGACCACGACGTCGGCGTCGTTGCGCGCGAGCTCCAGCGCGCCGCAGCTCAAGTGCAGGTCGGACAGGATGTGCAGTCTCATGGCCGGGAGGGGACGGGGGCGCTGGGCGGGAAGGCGGCCGACGGAAAGTAGCACAACCGGCTTGCGTCGCGGAACTAAAGAGGACTAAACTGGTACTAAATAAGGGAACGGAGAGCCGACGATGATCCGGATGAGCAAGATGGCCGATTACGGGACGGTGGTCATGACGTCCCTCGCCCGGGAGCCCGACCGCTTCCAGAGCGCGGCCGAGGTGGCGGCGCGCATCGGGCTCTCCGCGGCCACGGTGAGCAAGATCCTCAAGACGCTGGCCGGCAGGGACCTCGTCGAGTCCCTGCGCGGGGCGAGGGGCGGGTTCCGCCTGCGGCGCTCGCCGTCGCGGATCTCGGTGGCGCAGGTCATCGTCGCGATCGACGGCCCCATCGGCATGACCGAGTGCAGCACCACTCCCGGCCTGTGCTCCCAGGAAGGCGATTGCACGATCCGCGCCAACTGGCAGCGCATCAACCGGGTGATCCGGCAGGCGCTGGAGGAGGTGACGCTCGAGCAGATGACGCAGCCCATCGCGCAAGCGGTCGTCTTCCGGTCGATGAACCGGGCCCGGCCGGGAGCGCCCGCATGAGCAGGATGGAACCGGCCGCCGACCGGCGGCCCGATCGGGGGGAGAACATGGCGCTCGCCGCAACGGCACTCGACGAACTGGTCAACCGCGAATACCGGCACGGCTTCGTGACCGACGTGGAGTCGGACACGCTCGCCCGCGGGCTCGACGAGGACGTGATCCGGCTCATATCGCGCAAGAAGGACGAGCCGGACTTCATGCTCGAATGGCGCCTGAAGGCCTTCCGGCGCTGGCTCACGATGACCGAGCCCGCGTGGGCGAGCGTGCACCACCCGCCCATCGACTACCAGGACATCATCTACTACTCGGCCCCCAGGTCGATGAAGGCCGGGCCCGCGAGCCTGGACGACGTCGACCCGGAGCTGCTCAGGACCTACGAGAAGCTCGGCGTCCCTCTCAAGGAGCGCGAGATGCTCGCCGGCGTGGCGGTCGACGCGGTGTTCGACAGCGTTTCGGTCGGCACGACCTACAAGGCGAAGCTGGCCGAGCTGGGCATCGTCTTCTGCTCGTTCTCCGAGGCGGTCCGGGAGCACCCGGAGCTCGTCCGGCGCTACCTGGGGTCGGTCGTTCCGTACACGGACAATTTCTTCGCCGCGCTCAACGCGGCGGTGTTCACCGACGGCTCGTTCTGCTACGTCCCGCCCGGCGTTCGCTGCCCGATGGAGCTCTCGACCTACTTCCGCATCAACGCGAAGAACACCGGGCAGTTCGAGCGCACGCTCATCATCGCCGACGAGGGCGCCCACGTGAGCTACCTCGAGGGCTGCACGGCGCCCATGCGCGACGAGAACCAGCTGCACGCCGCCGTGGTGGAGCTCATTGCCCTCGACAATGCCCGCATCAAGTACTCCACCGTGCAGAACTGGTATCCCGGCGACAAGGAAGGCAAGGGCGGCATCTACAACTTCGTCACCAAGCGCGGCGACTGCCGCGGCGCGAACTCGCACATCTCCTGGACCCAGGTGGAGACCGGCTCGGCGATCACGTGGAAATACCCCAGCTGCATCCTGCGCGGGGACAACTCCGTCGGCGAATTCCACTCCGTGGCCCTCACCAACAACCACCAGCAGGCCGACACCGGCAGCAAGATGATCCACATCGGCCGCAACACGCGCAGCACGATCGTCTCCAAGGGCATCTCGGCCGGCCGCGGGCGAAACGCCTATCGCGGGCTGGTCAAGATCGCGAAGGCCGCGGAAGGCGCGCGCAACTTCACGCGCTGCGACTCCCTTCTCCTGGGCGACCGGTGCGCGGCCCACACCTTCCCCTACATCGAGGTGAAGAACCCGACCGCGAAGGTCGAGCACGAGGCCTCGACCTCGCGCATCGGCGAGGACCAGCTCTTCTACTGCATGCAGCGCGGCATCTCCGCGGAGGACGCGGTGTCGATGATCGTGAACGGCTTCTGCAAGGAAGTGCTGAAGGAGCTGCCGATGGAATTCGCGGTCGAGGCGCAGAAGCTCCTCGGGGTGAGCCTCGAGGGATCCGTGGGCTAGGCGCGCGGCCAGACGAAAGGACGACGGACATGCTGGAGATCAGGAACCTGCAGGCAAGCGTCGAGGGCAAGCCGATCCTGCGCGGCATCGACCTCGAGGTGAAGGCGGGCGAGGTGCACGCGATCATGGGCCCGAACGGGTCGGGCAAGAGCACGCTCGCCCAGGTGCTCGCCGGCCGCGAAGGCTACGAGGTGACCGGCGGCGAGGTCCGCTACCTGGGGCACGACCTGCTCGCGATGGCTCCCGAGGTGCGCGCGCGCGAAGGCGTGTTTCTCGCCTTCCAGTACCCGGTCGAGATTCCCGGCGTGAGCAACGCGTACCTGCTCAAGGCCGCCCTCAACGGCGTGCGCAGGCACCGCGGCCTGCCGGAGCTCGACGCCATGGATTTCCTCGCCCTCGTGCGGCAGAACATGAAGCGCATGGGCATGGCCGACGACATGCTCTACCGGTCGGTGAACGAGGGCTTCTCGGGCGGGGAGAAGAAGCGCAACGAGATCCTGCAGATGTCGGTCCTGGAACCCCGGCTCGCCCTCCTCGACGAGACCGACTCCGGCCTGGACATCGACGCGCTGCAGGTCGTCGCCGACGGCATCAACGCCATGCGCGGCCCCGAGAGGGCAGTGGTCATGGTGACCCACTACCAGCGGCTCCTCGGCCATGTCGTGCCGGACTTCGTGCACGTGCTGTCCCAGGGGCGCATCGTGAGGTCGGGCGGGCGCGACCTCGCCCTCGAGCTCGAGGAGCGCGGCTACGGATGGCTCGACGGCGCGGCCGCGCCGCAGGCCGGCCCGCCGGAAAGGGCCGCGCCATGAACGCCGAGAGCCGCGATCGCTTCGTCGCGGAATTCCGGCGCGTCGAGGCGGCGCTGCCGGGAGCGAAGGTACCGTGGGTCGTGCGCGCGCGAAGCCTGGCGCTCGCCCGGTTCGCCGACAGCGGGCTTCCCACCCTGCGCGACGAGGACTGGAAGTACACGAGCCTCGCCCGGATCGAGAAGCGGGCGTTCCGCGCGCTGCCGTCTGGGGCGCCGGGGAGCGCCGCGCCCCCTGGGCTCGCCGCCGGCCTCGCGTTCGACGGGCTGCCGGGGCACGTGATCGTCTTCGTCGACGGCCGCCACGTCCCCGCGCTGTCCCACATCGGCGGGCTCCCCGCCGGGGTGATCGTGGGAAGCCTGGCCGATGCGCTGGAGCGCATGCCGGAGAGGCTCGAGGCGTTCCTCCCGGACGACACTCGTCACACCGTGCTCGGGGCGCTCAATACGGCCTTCATGTCCGACGGCGCTTTCGTGTACGTGCCGCGCGGCGTGGCGGTGGCCGAGCCCATCCACTGGCTCTTCATCGCGACGAGGCAGGACGCGGCGCTGCACCCGCGCAACCTCCTCGTGGCGGAGGAGGGCGCGCAGGCGACGGTGATCGAGCAGCATGCGGACCTCGGCAGCGTCGCCTGCCTCACCAACGCCGTGACGCAGATCTTCGCGTCCCGCGGCTCCGTGGTCGAGCATTGCAAGCTCCAGCGGCAGTCGCCGGAGGCCATTCACCTGGCGGGCATCCACGCCCTTCAGGGGCAGGGCAGCCGCTTCACGTCGCATTCGATCGCCGTCGGGGCGGCGCTCGCCCGCCACGACATCACGGCGACGCTCGATGCCGAGGGGTGCGAGGCGGAACTGAACGGGCTGTACCTGGCGGAGGGCCGGCAGCACGTGGACCACCACACGCGGATCGACCACGCCCGGGCCGGCGGCACGAGCCGCGAGCATTACCGGGGCGTCCTCGACGGCGCCTCGCGCGGCGTGTTCAACGGCCGGGTGATCGTGCACCCGGGGGCCCAGCGCACCGACGCGCACCAGGCGAACCACAACCTGCTGCTCTCGCGGGACGCGGAGGTGGACACCAAGCCGCAGCTCGAGATCTACGCCGACGACGTGAAATGCACGCACGGCGCCACCGTCGGGCAGCTGGACGAGGCGCAGCTGTTCTACCTGCGCTCGCGCGGCCTCGAGGAAGCCGCCGCGAGGAGCCTGCTCACCCACGCCTTCGCCCGCGACGTGATCGAGCGGATCCGCGCCTCCTCCCTGCGCGCGCACGTGGAGCGGCTGCTGCTCGCCCGCCTGCCCGGCGGCGCGCAAGTGCGGGAGCCCGCATGAGCCTCGCCCTCGTGGGCGCCGGCCGCGAGGCGGCCGTGTCGCCGAAACTCTGGCGTGACGACTTCCCGATCCTCGGCGAGCGCGTGCACGGCAAGCCCCTCGCCTACCTCGACAACGCCGCCACTACCCAGAAGCCGCAGGCGGTCATCGATGCGCTGGCCGGCTACTACGCGCACGACAACGCCAACGTCCACCGCGGCGTGCACACCCTCAGCCAGCGCGCGACCGACGCCTACGAGGCCGCGCGGGCCAAGGTGCGCGGGTTCATCAATGCGCGCCAGGCCGAGGAGATCGTGTTCGTGCGCGGCGCCACCGAGGCGATCAACCTCGTCGCGGCGAGCTTCGCGCGGCCGCGCCTCGCGCCCGGCGACGAGATCGTCCTGAGCGCCATGGAGCACCACTCCAACATCGTGCCGTGGCAACTCGCGTGCGCCGCCACGGGAGCGGTCCTGAAGGTCGTTCCCATCGGCGACGACGGCGCCTTCCTGCCGGAGGCCTACGAGGCGCTGCTCGGCCCGCGAACGAAGCTCGTGGCCATGACGCACCTGTCCAATGCCCTGGGAACCGTCACTCCGGCGCGATGGATCGTCGAGCGGGCGCACGCGGCGGGCGTTCCCGTGCTGCTCGACGGCGCCCAGGCGATCTCGCACCTGGCCGTGGACGTGGGCGCCCTCGGCTGCGACTTCTACGCGTTTTCCGGGCACAAGGTGTTCGGTCCGACGGGGATCGGCGTGCTCTACGGGAAGGCGGAGCGGCTGCGGTCGATGGTTCCGTACCAGGGCGGCGGCGACATGATCCGCACGGTGACGTTCGAGGAGAGCCGGTTCGCGGACATTCCCTACCGCTTCGAGGCGGGAACCCCGAACATCGCGGGGGCCGTGGGGCTGGGCGCCGCGCTCGACTACGTGTCGGCGGTCGGGATGGGGGCGATCGCCGCCCACGAGCGCGAGCTGGTCGCGTACGCCACGCGGGAGCTCGAGCGCATCCCGGGCCTGCGCATCGTCGGCACCGCGAAGGAAAAGGCGAGCATCGTGTCGTTCACGCTGGAAGGCGTGCATCCCCACGACATCGGCACGATCGTCGACCATGCCGGGGTCGCGATCCGGGCCGGGCACCACTGCGCCATGCCGGTCATGCAGCGCTTCGGGATCCCCGGCACGGCGCGCGCGTCGTTCGCGCTCTACAACACGCTCGACGAGGTCGATGCGCTGGTCGCCGGGGTGGACGAGGCGCGGAGGATGTTCCGGTGACCGCGGCGCTTCGCGAGCTCTACCAGGACGTCGTGTTCGACCACGCCAGGACGCCGCGCAACCGCCGCCGGCCGGCCCGCTCGAGCCACCAGGCGCAGGGGCACAACCCCCTGTGCGGCGACAAGGTGACCGTCCACCTCGACGTGGCCGACGGCGTCATCCGCGATGCCGCCTTCGAGGGCGAAGGGTGCGCGATCGCGACGGCGTCCGCTTCCCTGATGACGGAGGCCCTGAAGGGCAAGCCGGTCGAGGAAGCCGAACGTCTCCTCGAGGGATTCCACCACATGGTGACCGACCCGCAGGCGGCTGCGCATCCGGAACTGGGCAAGCTGGAGGTGCTCGCGGGCGTGCGCGAGTTCCCCGTCCGGGTCAAGTGCGCGACCCTCGCATGGCACACGTTCCATGCCGCGTTGCACGGCGGCCACGCACCGGTGTCGACGGAGGATGGACAATGACGGATCAGGCAACGACGCCGGCGGCCGCGCCCGCCGCGGACCTGCGGGAAGGCATCGTCGCGGCGCTTCGCACGGTCTACGACCCCGAGATCCCGGTCAACATCTACGATCTCGGCCTGGTCTACGGCATCGACGTCCGCGACGACGGCCGGGTCGACGTGCGGATGACGCTCACGGCGCCGGGCTGTCCCGTCGCCGGGTCGCTGCCGGGCGAAGTCGAGGAGCGGCTGGAGGAGGTTGCGGGAGTCCGCGAAGCCAACGTCGAGCTTGTCTGGGAGCCGACCTGGAGCCCCGAGGTGCTCTCCGAGGACGTGAAGCTGCAGCTGGGGCTGATCTAGCCGGGCGCTCGCGTAAAGCTCCGCCTCGCCATGGCCGCAACCGCCTACCGAAGCCTCGAGAGCCTGCTGGCCGCGGTTCGCGCCTGCCGCGCCTGCGAGGCGCAACTTCCGCTCGGGCCGCGCCCGGTGCTGCGGGCCGCGCAGACGGCGCGGATCCTCATCGTCGGGCAGGCTCCCGGCGCGCGCGTGCACGCCTCGGGCATCCCCTGGGACGACGCGAGCGGAGCGCGCCTGCGCGACTGGCTGGGGATGGACGAGGAGGCGTTTCGCGACGAGTCGCGGGTCGCGATCATCCCGACGGGATTCTGCTATCCGGGGCGGGGGAAGAGCGGCGACCTGCCGCCGCGTCCCGAGTGCGCGCGCCTGTGGATGGGGGAGCTCCTCGCATGGCTCCCCCACATCGAGCTGACCCTGCTCGTCGGGCAGCACGCCCAGCGCCGCTTCCTCGGCGACCGCCGCAAGGCGACGCTTTCGCATACCGTCCGCGCGTGGCGGGACTACGCCCCGGCGCACTTTCCGTTGCCCCATCCCTCGCCGCGCAACAATCCGTGGCTCGCGGCCAATCCCTGGTTCCGGCAGCGGCTCCTGCCGGCCCTGCAGACGCGGGTCCGGGAAATCGTGGCGCCCTGAGGGGAGCGAGCCCATGACAGATGCGGCTTCGGCGATCTCGGTGCTGACCGTCGGCCATTCGACACGGCCGCTGAACGAATTCATCGGACTCCTGCGGGCGCACTCGGTCGCCCGTGTCGCGGACGTGCGCACCATCGCGCGCTCGCGCCACAATCCGCAGTTCAACGGCGACACGCTTCCGCTGGCGCTCGAGCAGGCGGGAATTGGCTATACCCACCTCGCGCGCCTGGGCGGCTTTCGCCGCCCAGGCGCGCAATCACGCAACCAGGGCTGGCGCAACGCTTCGTTTCGCGGTTACGCTGACTACATGCAAACTGCCGCCTTCGTCCAGGGCCTCGCGGAGCTCGTCGAGCTGGCGCGCCGCGACCGGGTGGCCGTGATGTGCGCGGAAGCCGTGCCATGGCGCTGCCACCGCTCGCTCATCGCCGATGCCCTCGTGGTGCGGGGCATCGCGGTCGACGAGATCGTGTCCGCCGCGCGCCTCGACCGCCTCACGCTGACGCCGTTCGCGCGCGTGGAGGGAACGATGGTCACCTACCCGGCGACCGCGAAATCCGGCGAGCGATCATGACCGAGGACACGGGCGCGTCCGCGGAAGCGACGGTGTCGTGCGCGATGTGCCGGGCCGAGGTTCCGCTCTCCGTGGCGGTGGCCGGCGAGGCGGGCGACTACGTGCGCTACTTCTGCGGCCTGGACTGCTTCGCGGCATGGAGAAAGCAGGGCGTGGCGCAGGGCAGCGCGGATGCCGGGAAACACCGTGAGTAGCTCGCGCGACCGCCGGCCGGTGTTTCTCAACCTTGCGCAGATCGCACTGCCCGTGGGTGCGCTGGCCTCCATCGCCCACCGGGTGGCGGGGGTGTTGCTGGCGATCGGCATTCCACTCGGCGTGTACGCGCTCGACCTGTCCTTGCAGGGCCCGCAGGGATTCGCCAGGATGGCCGCGGCGCTGGAAGGCCTGCCGTCGCGAGCGGCCGTGGTCGTGATGGCCTGGGCGCTGGCGCATCACCTCCTCGCCGGGGTGCGCCACCTGCTGATGGACATCGACGTCGGCTCGCGCCTGCCCGAGGCGCGCCGAAGCGCCTGGATGGTGAACGCCGCCGGCCTCGCCGTGGCACTGCTGGCGGCGGTGACGGCATGGTGAAGCGTGGCCCGTCGGGATGGCTCGCGTGGATCGTCCAGCGTGCGAGCGCCCTGTACATGCTCGCCTTCCTCGTCGCGGGGCTGCTCTGGTTCCTGGTGGATCCGCCCGGCTCCCACCCGGCCTGGCGCGCCCGGATGGCGGGCGCCGGCACGGGCATCGCCACGGCCGCGTTCTTCGCCGCCTTGCTCGCGCACGCCTGGGTGGGCCTGCGCGACGTCGTCCTGGACTACGTGCGGCCGCGCAGCCTGTGCGGCCCGGTGCTCGCCGGGCTCGGACTGGGCCTCGTGGCCGTCGCGGCGTGGGTCCTGCGCATCCTCGTCACGGTTCGTACGTGACGCACGGGAAAGACGGGAGCCCCGATTGAGACTGTCCATCTTCCGCTTCGATCCCGATCGCGACGAGCGTCCGTACATGCAGGACTTCGAGATCGAGCTCGCGCCGACCGACCGGATGCTGCTCGACGTGATCCTGCGCATCAGGACCCTCGACGATTCGCTCGCGGTGCGCAAGTCCTGCCGGGAGGGCGTGTGCGGTTCCGACGCAATGAACATCAACGGGCGAAACGGGCTGGCGTGCGTGACTCCCGTCGCGGGCCTGGCGGAGCCGGTCGTCCTGCGCCCGCTGCCGGGCTTTCCGGTCATCCGCGACCTCGTGGTCGACATGACGCGCTTCTTCGCGCAATACGACTCCATCAAGCCCTACCTGCAGAACGACGAGCCGCCGACCGGGAAGGAGCGCCTGCAGTCGCCGCGGGATCGCGCGCGGCTCGACGGCCTCTACGAGTGCATCCTGTGCGCCTGCTGCACCAGCCAGTGCCCGTCCTACTGGTGGAATCCGGAGAAGTTCGTCGGACCCGCGGGCCTCCTGCAGGCCTGCCGGTTCATCGTCGACAGCCGCGACCGGGCCACCGCGCAGCGCCTGGACGACCTGGACGACGCCTATCGGCTGTTCCGCTGCCGGACGATCATGAATTGCACCGAGGTATGCCCGAAGGGGCTCGCTCCGTCCCGGGCCATCGAGGCGATCCGGTCGGCGATGACCCGCCGGCCGCGGTGATCGGCTGTTTCCTCCCGCGCTAGGCGTAAGTCGGGTACGACGGGTCGTACATGTTCTTGCGGATGAAATCGGCCGTATCGGCCGGCTTCGCCACGCCCGCGAGCCCGCGCTGGAACACCACGTCGGCCACGCTGGTCGCGATCGCGGCGGAGACGTCTCGCATGTTCGCGAGCGGCGGGAAGATGCTGCCCTGCGCCAGGTCCGCCTGCGACACCATGCCGGCGAGCGTGTCGGCGGCGGCGAGGAACATGTCGTCCGTCACGCGTCGCGTCTTCGTGGCGACGATGCCCAGGCCCACGCCCGGGAAGATGTAGGAGTTGTTGCACTGCCGCGGCACGTGCGTCCTGCCTTCGATGTTGACCGGGGCGAAGGGGCTGCCGCACGCGAACACCGCGCGCCCCTTGCTCCACGCGTAGGCCTCCTCCGCCGTGCATTCCGATTTCGAGGTCGGGTTGGAGAGCGCGAAGACGATCGGGCGCTCGTTGAACGAGCTCATGGCCTGGATGATCGGCTGCGTGAAGCTGCGGCCCACGGCCGCCACCCCGACGATCGCCTGGGGCTTCAGCTCGTTCACGGCCGAGGCGAAGTCGGCGAGGGGCGCGTTCGCATGGGCGTACTTGCGCTTGTGGTCGGTGAGATCGGTCCGCGAGGCGACGACGAGCCCCTTGGAGTCCACCAGCCAGCAGCGCTTGCGCGCCTCGGCTTCCGGAAGGCCCCCGGCCACGAGGGAGGCGGTGACGAGGTCCGCGATGCCGACCGCGGCCTCGCCCGCGCCCAGGAACAGCACGCGCGTATCGGCCATGGCCCTGCCGGTGATGCGCACGGCCGACTTCAGGCCGGCGAGCGCGACGGATGCGGTGCCCTGGATGTCGTCGTTGAAGGTGCAGACGCGATCCCGGTACTTGTGCAGCAGGCGGAAGGCGTTGGCGTTGGCGAAGTCCTCGAACTGGATGAGCACGCCGGGGAACACCTCGTTCGCGGCGGTGACGAATTCCTCGACGAGCGCGTCGTATTCCGCCCCGCGCAGGCGCCTGCGCACGAGGCCGATGTAGAGGGGATCCTTCAGCAGCTCCTCGTTCTCCGTGCCGACGTCGAGCGTGACCGGAAGGCACAGGCTCGGGTGCATCCCGGCGCACGCGGTGTAGAGCGAGAGCTTGCCGACGGGGATGCCCATGCCCTGCGCGCCCAGGTCGCCGAGGCCGAGGATGCGCTCGCCGTCGGTCACCACGATGATGCCCGCCTTCTGCGGCCAGTTCTGCAGCACCTGCTTCACGCGGCCCGCGTCGGCTGCCGTGACGAAGAGCCCGCGCGGCTGGCGGTAGTTGCGCCCGTAGAGCTGGCAGCCCAGCCCGACCGTGGGCGTGTAGATGAGGGGCATGATCTCCTCCGCGTTCTCCATCACGACGCGGAAGAAGAGCGTTTCGTTGCGGTCGTGCAGCGCGGTGAGGAAGATGTACTTGTCGAGATCGGTGGGCAGCCGCCGCATGTTGTTCAGCACGCGCCCGACCTGCTCGGCCTGGGTGTGCACGCGCGCTGGCAGGAGGCCGCGCAGCCCGAGGGCGTCGCGTTCGCGGTCGGTGAAGGCGGTGCCCTTGTTGTAGACGGGATCCTGGAGGAGGGCGTGGCCCCTGAGCGTGACCGGGGGCGTCGAGCCTGAGTCTGGCATGTCTGGTTTCTCCGAGCGGCCGCCGGGTCGCCGGGTCGCGTTCCGCACGCGTCCCTCGAGCGCCAATTTCTTGTCCGGCCGATGCCGGGGGCGGGCCAGGAGCCATGCTAGGCCGAGGGCCGCGCCGAGGTTTGCGCTCGATCAAGGCGCGGGTTTGCGCGCGATCAAGCGGTCGCGGGTTTGACAGGCGGCGGGTGCCCGCGTAGCCTCACGCCGCATCCGGTCGGGAGAGCGTCGCCGCGATCATCGCGGGGCCGCCGAAGGGGTAGCGCCCGCAAACTCTCAGGCACAAAGGACCGACCGGAACCGGGTTCGCGGCAGCGTTGCAGGGGCTGCGAGGAAGCACCGGACTCTGGAGAGCGACGGCGCCACGAGACCGTCCACCGAAGGGGCTAACGGCCCGGGAAACCGGCGCCGTAATCTCTCAGGTACAAGGGACAGAGGGGCCAGGCAAGCGACGCGGGCTTGCCTGGCCCCTTTTCTTTTTTCGGGAGCCGATCGCCATGCTGAAGACCACGCCGCTCAACGCCGTCCATCGCGAGGCAGGCGCCCGCATGGTGGATTTCGGCGGATGGGACATGCCCGTCCACTACGGCTCGCAGGTCGAGGAGCACCATGCGGTGCGGCGCGACGCCGGGCTCTTCGACGTCTCGCACATGCGCGTGGTCGATATCGAGGGGGCGGGTGCGCGCGAGTTCCTGCGCTTCGCGCTCGCCAACGACGTCGCGAGGCTCGCCACGCCCGGCAAGGCGCTGTACTCCTGCCTGCTCAACGACTCCGCCGGGGTCATCGACGATCTCATCGCCTATTTCTTCCGCGACGATTTCTTCCGGCTCGTCGTGAACGCGGGCACCGCGGATGGCGACATCCAGTGGCTGTACTCGCTCAACGCGCTCGCGGGGCATGGCGTAGCCGTGACGCCGCGCGAGGATCTCGCGATGGTCGCTGTGCAGGGCCCGAACGCGCGCGAGAAGTTCTGGCTCGCCTTCGACGAGACGAAGCCCTCGACGCAGGCCCTTGCGCCGTTCCAGGCCGCGCGGATGGGCGACGACATCATGGTGGCGCGCACCGGCTACACGGGCGAGGACGGCTTCGAGGTGGTCTTCCCGGCGGGCGAGGCCGACTCCATCTGGCGGCGCGTCGTGGCGCAGGGCGTGCGGCCCTGCGGGCTGGGCGCGCGCGACACGCTGCGGCTGGAGGCCGGGATGAACCTCTACGGGCAGGACATGGACGCGGCGACCTCGCCGCTGGATGCCGGTCTCGCGTGGACCGTGGACCTCAAGTCGCCGCGAGTGTTCTTCGGCCGCAAGGCGCTCGAGGCGCGCGGCCAGAGCCACGAGTTCCTGGGCCTCGTCCTCCTCGACAAGGGGGGCGTGATGCGCGCGCACCAGAAGGTGCTGGCCGATTCCGGCGAGGGCGAGATCACGAGCGGCACGTTCTCGCCCACCCTGGGCGTGTCCATCGCGCTCGCGCGCCTGCCGAAGGGCACGGCCCCCGGCGCCACGGTCCGCGTGCAGGTGCGCGACAAGGAGCTCGCCGCGAGGGTCGTGAAGCCCCCCTTCGTGCGCAACGGCAAGTCCCTCGTCTGAAAACGTGCCCGGTTCGTGAACCGGGCACATGAACTGGAAACCATGGAGAGATCGTCATGAACGTTCCGAAGGACCTGAAGTACACCGAGTCGCACGAGTGGGCCCGCCGCGAGGCCGATGGCACGGTCTCGATCGGGATCACCGACCACGCGCAGGAGCAGCTGGGCGACATCGTGTTCGTCGAGGCGCCGAAGGCCGGGCGCAAGGTGGCCGCGGGCGAGGCCGTGGGTGTGGTGGAGTCGGTGAAGGCAGCCTCCGACATCTACGCGCCCGTGGCCGGAGAGATCGTCGCCGGCAACGACCAGCTCGCCGACGCGCCGGAGAAGGTGAACGCGGACGCCTACGGCAGCTGGATGTTCCGCATCAAGCCCGACAGCGCCGCCGACTTCGACAAGCTTCTCGATGCCGCCGCCTACGAGAAAGTCGCCGCCGAGTAAGGATTCGCCATGCCCGATGCCAATCTCCCCCGCGCCACGCTCGACCAGCTCGAGGACAACGCCGCATTCGAGCGCCGTCACGTCGGTCCCGACGCGAAGGACCAGGCCGGGATGCTCGCGGCCCTGGGCTTCGCGTCCCGCGAGGCGCT
Source organism: Betaproteobacteria bacterium (assembly GCA_019449455.1). Taxonomy (GTDB): domain Bacteria; phylum Pseudomonadota; class Gammaproteobacteria; order Burkholderiales; family Usitatibacteraceae; genus FEB-7. The sequence goes on from JAGRPO010000141.1 coordinate 45,358, forward strand.
CATGGAGGCGATCGTGCCGCCGTCGATCCGGCGCAAGGCGCCGATGGCGCTGCCGGCGGGCAAGCCGGAGGCCGAGGCGCTCGCGCTCCTCAGGTCGATCGCCGCGAAGAACCGCGTCTTGCGCTCGTGGATCGGGCAGGGCTACTACGGGACGCACACGCCGGGCGTCATTCTGCGCAACATCCTCGAGAATCCCGCGTGGTACACCGCCTACACGCCGTACCAGCCCGAGATCTCGCAGGGGCGCCTGGAGGCGCTGGTCAATTTCCAGACCATGGTGTGCGACCTCACGGCGATGGCGATCGCCAATGCCTCGATGCTGGACGAGGCGACGGCCGCCGCCGAGGCGATGACGCTTTGCCTGCGCTCCGGCGGCCACGCCTCGAGCGTCTTCGCCGTCGCCTCCGACGTGCTGCCGCAGACGATCGACGTCCTGCGGACCCGCGCCGCGCCGCTCGGCATCGAGATCCGCGTGGCGCCTGCCGCCGAGCTCGCGGCCGTGGACGCGTTCGCCGCGCTCGTCCAGTACCCGGGCGCGGACGGGGAGATCCGCGACTACAGGGCGCTCGCGGAGGCGCTGCACGCGAAGGGCGGGCACCTCGTCGCCGCGGCGGACCTCCTCGCGCTCACGATCCTGGCGCCCCCGGGCGAGTGGGGCGCGGACGTGGTGGTCGGCTCCGCGCAGCGTTTCGGCGTGCCCATGGGCTACGGCGGCCCGCACGCGGGCTACCTCGCCACGAAGGACGCCCTCAAGCGCAGCATGCCCGGGCGCCTGATCGGCGTGACGGTGGATTCCCACGGCGATCCCGCCTTCCGCCTCGCGCTGCAGACGCGCGAGCAGCACATCCGCCGGGAGAAGGCGACCTCCAACATCTGCACGGCGCAGGTGCTCCTCGCGGTGATGGCCTCGATGTATGCCGTGTACCACGGCCCGCAGGGCCTGGAACGCATCGCGCGCCGCGTGCACCGCCTGACGGCCATCGCGCGCGCCGGCCTCGCGAAGCTCGCGTTCGAGGTGCCGGCGAGCGCCTTCTTCGACACGCTCACGGTAAAGACCGGCGCCAGGACCGCCGCGATCGTGGCGAGAAGCGAGCAGGCGGGGGTGAACCTGCGCCGCGTGGACGATGCGACGCTCGGCTTCTCGTTCGACGAGACGACCACGCGGGAGGACGTGGCGTCGTTGTGGTCGATCTTCGCCGGCGCGCCGGTCCCGTTCGCGCCCGCGGACCTCGACGCGGCCGCCGAGGCGATCCCCGCGGGACTCGCGCGGGCAAGCGCCTTCCTCACGCACCCGGTCTTCAACCGCTACCACGCGGAGACCGAGATGCTTCGCTACCTGCGCAGGCTCGCCGACAAGGACATCGCGCTCGACCGGTCGATGATCCCGCTGGGCTCGTGCACGATGAAGCTCAACGCCACGAGCGAGATGATCCCCGTCACGTGGCCCGAGTTCGCGAACATGCACCCGTTCGCGCCGGCCGGCCAGGCCGAGGGCTACCGCGAGCTCGTCGCCGGGCTGGAGAGGATGCTCGTCGAGTGCACGGGTTACGCGGCCGTGTCGATGCAGCCCAACGCCGGCTCGCAGGGCGAGTACGCGGGCCTGCTCGTCATCAAGGCATGGCACGCGAGCCGCGGCGAAGGCCACCGCGACATCTGCCTGATCCCCAGTTCCGCGCACGGCACCAACCCGGCCTCTGCGCACATGGCCGGCATGCAGGTCGTGGTGGTGGCCTGCGACGAGAGCGGCAACGTGGACCTGGACGACCTGCGGGCGAAGGCGGCGCGGCACGCCGCGAACCTCGCCGCGATCATGGTGACCTATCCCTCGACGCACGGCGTCTTCGAGGCGGGCATCGCGGAGCTCTGCGACATCGTGCACGCGCACGGCGGCCAGGTGTACGTGGACGGCGCCAACATGAACGCGCTGGTGGGACTCGCCGCGCCGGGCGCCTTCGGCGGCGACGTGTCGCACCTGAACCTGCACAAGACGTTCTGCATCCCGCACGGCGGAGGCGGCCCCGGCGTGGGGCCGGTGGCGGTGGCGGCCCACCTCGCGAAGTTCTTGCCCGGCCACCGCTACCTGGATGCGCCGAAGGAGGCGACCGGGGCGATTTCCGCCGCTCCATACGGCAGCGCCTCGATCCTGCCCATCTCGTGGATGTACGTGGCGATGATGGGGGCCGATGGCCTGAAGGCGGCCACGGAAATGGCGATCCTCAACGCCAACTACGTGGCGAGGCGCCTGTCGCCGCACTACCCGGTTCTCTACACCGGGCCGGGCGGGCTCGTCGCGCACGAATGCATCCTCGACCTGCGCCCGCTCAAGGAGACGTCGGGCATTTCCGTCGACGACGTGGCCAAGCGGCTCATGGACTACGGCTTCCACGCGCCGACGATGTCCTTCCCGGTGCCCGGCACTCTGATGGTCGAGCCCACGGAGAGCGAGTCGAAGGCGGAGCTCGACCGCTTCTGCGAGGCGATGATCGCCATCCGCGGCGAGATCCGGGACGTGGAGGAGGGTCGCCTCGACCGCGAGGACAATCCGCTGAAGAATGCGCCGCACACCGCGGCGGCCGTGCTCGCCGACGACTGGAAGCACGCCTATCCGCGCGAGCTCGCCGCCTTTCCGGTGAAGTCGCTTCGCGGCGGGAAGTACTGGCCGCCCGTCGGCCGCGCCGACAACGTCTACGGCGACCGCAACCTCTTCTGCGCCTGCCTGCCGGTCGCGGACGTCGCCTAGCGGTCCGGGCGGGAGCCGGCGTACTCGGCCGTCAGGCGCATGGCCGCGGGCGAGAGGCTCGCGAAGCGGCAGCCCACGCGCAGGACGAGCCGCCCGTCCTCGAGCTTGACCCGGGACGTGTGGCGGACTTCGAGATCCACCACCTCGGGCTCTCGGCCGGGGCGCTCGAGGCGGCACGCGGCGAGAAGGACGCCGGGCTCCAGGCCGGCGGCCCTCGGGTCGGCCTGCATGCCGATTCCGCCCGCGCTTATGTCGGTGACCTCCGCCTCGAAGGCCGGCGAGTCGCCCGGACGGGCCACGCAGCGGATCGGCGCCTCGCGTGGCACGTCCGTGCGCGGCAGCATCCGGCGTCTCGAGATGGAAACGGAAGCCGGGAATTCGGTGCGCAGGAGACTCGCTCCCTCGTGCACGACCGCCTCCGGCCGGCCGGCGGAAAAGCCGATCCGCCACTCGCCCCATTCCACGAGGAGCTCGACCCGCGGCCGCCCGAGGAGGACCGCGTCCGCCGCCTCGTCGCCGCTGCGCTCGAGCAGGAGAAAGCGCCGGCCGGGATCCACGAGCCGAAGGCGCGTCCGGAACGGGGCGGCGCCCGCCTCCGCCTTGGCCGTGAGCGTCTCGCCCTCGGCCGCCAGGGCCTCGAGCACGCCGATCTCGGCCGCGGTCGGAAGGGGTGTCACGCCCATCGCCAGAAGTCCCCGCGCTCCTCGAGGAAGAGGCGCGCGAGCACCTGCTGGTGGACTTCCGTCGCGCCGTCCACGAGCCGGGCCTGCCGCGCGTAGCGGTAGATCCACTCGAGCGGCGTGTCGGTGGAATAGCCGCGCGCGCCGCAAAGCTGGATGGCGGTGTCGGCGCACAGGTGCAGGGTGTCGGCCACCTGCACCTTGGCCATGGAGATCTCCTTCCTCGCGAAGTCGCCCTTGTCGATGAGCGTGGCGGCCTTCATGACGAGGAGCCGCCCGATCTCCACCTGCATGGCGCAGTGGCCCAGCTTCATCTGCACGCTCTCGCGCTCGGCGAGCCGCCGGCCGCCGCTCATGCGCTCGCCGGTATAGTCGGCGGCGATGTCGAGGCAGCGCTTCGAAAGCCCGAGCCAGCGCATGCAGTGGGTCAGGCGCGCCGTGCCCAGGCGGATCTGCGTGACCTTGAGGCCGTCGCCCACGTTCATGAGCCGGTTGCCGTCGGGGATCTCGAGGCCGTCGAACTCCAGCTCGCAATGCCCGCCGTGCTCCTCGGGGCCGAGGATGGGGATGCGCCGGGCGACGCGCCAGCCCGGATCGTCGCGATCGAAGAGGAAGGCGGTGAGCCCCTTGCGCGCGTCGTCGGAGGTCTTCGCCACCAGGATGAAGTGCTTGGCCTCGCCGGCGCCGGTGATGAACCACTTTCGCCCGTGCACGACCCAGGTATCGCCCCGGCGCCTGGCGGTGGTGAGCATCATCGAGGGGTCGGAGCCGCCGCCGGGATGCGGCTCGGTCATCGCGAAGGACGATCGCACGGCGCCGTCCACGATGGGCTGCAGCCAGCGTTCCTTCTGCTCCGCGGTGCCCACCTTGTTCAGCAGGATCATGTTGCCGTCGTCGGGCGCGGCGCAGTTCACCGCCACCGGCCCGAAGAGCGAGTAGTTGAGCTCCTCGTAGCAGGCCGCCATGCCGGCGACGCCGAGCCCCTGGCCGCCGCGCTCCTTCGGCATCTGCGGAGCCCAGAGGCCCTCGTCCTTCGCCGTGGCGCGCAGCACCGCGAGGAGCTCCGGCCGGATGTTCTCGTGCTCGTCGAAGGATTCCGGCGTCGTGTCGTAGGCGAGGACGTGGCGGCGCACGAAATCGCGGTAGCGGCGCCGGTAGTCCTCGACGGCCGCGGGCAGCGTGAGGTCCATGGCGATGTCCTATAGGGAATTCACGAGATGGCCGCCGTCCACGACGACGACGGAGCCGGTCATGTAGGAGCCCGCGTCCGAGGCGAGGAGCAGGAGGGCGCCGTCGAGGTCGCGCGGCGAGCCGATGCGGCGCTGCGGCACGCGCTTGGTCATCGCCTGGCCGGGCTCCGACTGGAAGAAGTCGCGGTTCATCTCGGTGATCACGTAGCCGGGAGCGATCGCGTTCACGCGGATCCCGTGGCGCGCCCACTCGAGCGCGAGCGCCTTGGTCACCTGGACCAGCGCGGCCTTCGCGGCGGCGTAGGCGAGCAGGTGCGTGGCCTGGCGCAAGCCGAGGATGGAGGCGATGTTCACGAGGCTGCCCGGGCGCTTCGCGGCGATCATCGACTTCGCCACCGCCTGCGCCACGCGCCAGGCGCCGTCGAGGTTGGTGTCGAGCACGCGGCGCCAGTCGGCGTCCGTGAGGTCCAGCGAGGCCTTCGTGTCGGCGACGCCTGCGTTGTTCACGAGGATGTCGATGCCGCCGGCGAGCTCCACGGCTTTCCTCACCGCGGAGCCGACGCTTGCGGGGTCCGTGACGTCGAGCGCCACGGCGTGCGCCGTTCCGCCTTCTGCGCGAATTGCCGACACGAGGGATTCCAGCCGGTCGGCGCGGCGGGCGGCGGCGATGACGACGGCGCCGCGCGCGGCGAGGGCCTTCGCGAAATTCTCGCCCAGGCCGCTGGAGGCGCCGGTGACGAGCGCCACCTTGCCGCGGATGTCGAAGAGGGGATCGGTGATCATGGGGTTTTCCTGGGTTCGCGGGTAAGTGCCTTGGGATTGCTCACGGCGAGTCGCTCGCGCGTGGTCTCGCGCAGATGTTCGAGCAGGCGCTCGCGCGAGGCGCCCTCGTCGAAGCGGCCTTCCCGGATGCGGGCGGCCAGCCGCGCCGTGCCTTGGCGAAGCGCTGCCGTGTCGTCTCCCGCCGGCGCCCCGTCGCCCAGCAAGGCGGCGATGCGCGCGATCTCCATCCGGGCCGTGTCCGGCGCGGCGAGCTCGCGCCCGGCGATGGCGAGCGCGTTGGCTGCCATGAGCGCCGCATAGCGCTGCGCCTCGGGAAGCGCAGGCGCGACATCCGCGAGGATCGCCGTGCGCGCGATGTCGAGGAGGTCCGCGGCCGAGGGCTCGATCTTCATGCCGCGCCTCCGGTGAGCGCGAGGATCTCCAGCTCCAGTTCCGGCACGATGTGCGCGGTGAGTGCCAGCTCGAGCGAGCGTTGCGAGCCGGAGCGGTGGCGCTCGGCCTGCTGCAGCGCGATGACCGCCCAGCGCAGGTGCGCCATCACCTGCCAGTAGAGCGTCTCCTCCCGCTCCGTCGCGCGCCCGCCCGCCGCCGCGTAGCCCGCGAGGAAGTCGGCGGCCGATCCGATCCCGCCGGCCTCGCGGTCGGGACGGGCGAAGCGCCAGCAGCGCGCGAGCATCCAGCCCAGGTCCTCGCGCGCGTCCCCCCACCCGGCGAACTCCCAGTCGAGCACCGCGGCGAGCCCGCCCTCGTGCACGAGATAGTTGCCGGTGCGGTAGTCGCGATGCAGGAGGCAGGCGGGAAGAGGCGCCGGGGCGAAGCGCCGGCACCACGCGAGGCCCCACTCGAGCACGGGCCAGGCCTCGCCGCGGACGGCGCCGAGCGCGTCGAGATCGCGCCGGTAGCCCTCGATCGTGGCGCGCGCGTGATCGGCGGGCGCCTCGCCGAGGAAGGCGAGGGACGCGACCGGCGGCTTTACGCGGTGCAGCCGCGCGAGGTTCGCTCCCAGCTCGCGGGCGAGCGCCGCGCGGTCGGGCACCAGCGTGTCGTCCTTCGAGAGCCGATGGCCGGCGGCCACGCCCGGCACGCGCCGCATCACGAAGAAATCGGGACCGGCGCCGTCGGCACAGGCGAAGAGCGGCTCGGGAACGCGCACGCCCGCGCCGTGGGCCGCGCGCAGGATCTCGAATTCCTCGCGCCGCGAATGGCTCACCGCCACGGCGGACGGGGAGTCGGTCCGCAGGACCCACGCGTGCCGGCCGGCGTCGGGGCCGCCCTCGACGAGGGCGTCGATTGCCACGTTTTCCTGGATGGCGCCGCCGGACAGCCGCTCCCAGCGCTCGACCGTCACGCGCGAGGCGCGGCATGCTGCCGCGAGGAACGCCTCGGCCCGCGAGCGGGGGTCGGGGGCGGCCGCGGTGGCGAGCGCGCTCATCGCACGCGCGGTCTCACCAGAGGTGCACCCGCTCGCGCTCCGCTCGCAGCGCCCGGGAGTCCGCGGGGCACGAGAAAGCCCGCGAGAATTCCGGCAGGTTCGCGAGCGGGCCCCGCACGCGGTATCGCGGTGGCGAGTGGCTGTCCGTGAGCAGGCGCAAGCGCTCCTGCTCGGGACGCAGGCGCGAGCGCCACGCCTGCGCGAACGACAGGAAGTAGCGCTGCTCGGGCGTGAAGCCCTCGATCGCCTCGCGCGGCCCGCCCTCCAGCGCGCGCTGCAGGCCGAGGTAGGCGATGCGGATGCCGCCGAGGTCGGCGATGTTCTCGCCGAGCGTGAGCTTGCCGTTCACCTTGAGGCCGTCCACGCCCGCGTAGGCGTCGTACTGGGCGACGATCGCCTGCGAGCGCTCCCGGTAGCGAGCCTGGTCCGCGGCGGTCCACCATTCGCGCAGGTTGCCCTCGGCGTCGTAGCGGCGGCCGCGGTCGTCGAATCCGTGCGTGATCTCGTGGCCGATCACCATGCCGATGCCGCCGAAGTTCACGGCGTCGTCGGCCTTCGGGTCGAAGTAGGGCGGCTGCAGGATGCCCGCGGGGAACACGATCTCGTTGAGCGACGAGCCGTAGTACGCATTCACGACGTGCGGCGACATCCACCATTCGCCGCGGTCCACGGGCTTGCCGAGGCGCGCGGCCATGCGGCGGAACTCGAAGGCGTTGGCGGCGAGCCAGTTCTCGACGAACGGCCGGGCGCCGACCTCCGCCGCCGAGAAATCTCGCCAGCGGTCGGGATAGCCGATCTTCACCGCCATGCGGTCGAGCTTGTCGAGCGCGGCCTTGCGCGTGGCTTCCTCCATCCAGTCGAGGGCGACGAGGCGGTCGCGAAGCGCCGCCTTCACGTGGCCCACCAGCTCGAGGGCGCGGCGCTTGGCCTGCGGCGGGAACGCCTCGCCGACGAAGAGCTCCCCCAGCGCGTGCGCGAGCGGCTCGCCGCCGTAGCGCCCGCTGATCGTCTCGATGACGCGCTCGGCGCGCGGCGCGGGCCGGGCGACGCCCGTGAGGGTCCGGTCGAAGAAGGCGAAGTGCGCCTCCTCGAACGGCGGGGGAAGCTTCGTCGCGGCCGCACGCAGCACGTGCCAGCGCAGGTACGCGCGCCAGTCGGCGGCGGGGCGCGTGGCGGCGAGTCGCGCGAAGGCCGCGGCGGCGCCGGGCTGCGCGACGTTGAGCTCGGCGAGGCCGGGGACGCCGACGGCGGCGAAGTAGTCCTGCCAGTCGAACCCGGGCGCCTCCTTCGCGAGGGCCTCGGCGGTGCGCAGGTTGTAGGTTTTCTCCGGGTCGCGGCGTTCGACGAGCGTCAGGTGCGCGCGGGCGATGGCGCTCTCGGTCTCGAGCACGCTTTCGGCGACGCGGCCGGCCTCGGCGGCCGACGCGCCGGCCAGGCGCGACATCGCCCGCACGTGGTCGCGGTAGGCCGCGCGCAGCGCCTTCGAGCGCTCGTCGTCGCGGAAGTAGTAGTCGCGTTCGGGCAGCCCCAGGCCCGACTGCTGGATCTCGGCGAGGTAACGGCGCGAGTCCTTCGCGTCCTGGCGCACGGCGAAGGCGAATCCGGCGCGGATGCCGGCGCGGTGCAGCGTGGCGAGCGCCTTCGGCAGGTCGGCGGGCGCGGCAACGGCGTCGATCGCGGCGAAGAGCGGCGCGAGGGGCGCGAGCCCCGCCCCGGCGATTCCGGCCTCGTCCATGCCGCTCGCGTAATAGGCGACGACCTTGTGGCGGTTGCTGCCGGCGGGAAACGGGTTCGCCGCGGCCGCCCTGGTGAGGACGCCCTGCAGGAGGACCTTGTTGCGCTGGCCGATGATCGCGAACGTGCCCCAGTCGGGCTTGTCGTCCGGGATCGACGTCGCCTCGAGCCAGTGGCGGTTGGCGTAGGCGTAGAAGTCGTCGCAGGGCGCGTCGTCCCCGGACAGTCCGCCGACGTCGAGCGCGGAGGCGGCGCAAAGCGCCGGAAGCGCGGCGGCGATGGCGAGGGCGAAGCGCGAGGCGAGGTTGGCCATGGCGGAAGTCATCGGAATGAAGGCGCCATTCTAGCCCACGCGCGCGCGGTTCCCGGGGGGCGTTCGGGTATAATCGCGCAGCAGAATTCCCCGGGCGAAAGCCCCCGCAATGCGCATCCTCCTCTCGAACGACGACGGTTATTTCGCCCCCGGTCTCGCGGCGCTCGCCGAGGCGCTCGCGCCCCTCGGCAGCCTCACGGTCGTCGCGCCCGAGCGCGATCGCAGCGGCGCCTCCAACTCGCTCACGCTCGACCGTCCGCTGTCCCTGCACCGCGCGGGCAACGGCTTCTACTACGTGAACGGGACGCCGACCGACTGCGTTCACATGGCCGTCACGGGGCTGCTCGACATCGAGCCCGACATCGTGGTCTCGGGCGTCAACGCCGGCTCGAACATGGGCGACGACACGCTCTACTCCGGCACCGTCGCCGCGGCGACGGAAGGCTACCTGCTCGGCGTGCCCGCGATCGCGGTTTCGCTCGTCGGCAAGGAATACGCGAACTACGCGACGGCCGCCCGCGTCGCGCGCGAGCTCGTCGAGCGCATCCGCCGCGAGCCGCCGTCCGAGCCGGTGCTCCTCAACGTGAACGTGCCCGACCTTCCCTACGACCAGCTCGCCGGCATGGAAGTCACCCGTCTCGGGCGGCGCCACAAGGCGCAACCCGTCGTGAAGAGCGTGAACCCGCGCGGCGACACGGTGTACTGGGTGGGCCCGGCCGGCGCCGCGCGCGAGGCGGGCCCGGGCACGGATTTCCACGCGCTCGAGCGGGGCGCGGTCTCCGTCACGCCGCTGCAGGTCGACCTCACGCATGCGGGCCAGATGGATGCCATCGGCCGCTGGCTCGGCGAATGAGGGCTGCGCGTTCCCGCGCGGGGAAGCGCCCGTGAGCTTGCCGACCGGAATCGGAATGACCTCCGACCGCACGCGCGGCCGGATGGTGGAGGCGCTCCGCAAGTCCGGCATCGGGGACGAGCGGGTGCTGGCCGCGATGCTCGAGATCCCCCGCCACCTCTTCGTGGAGGAGGGCATCGCCTCGCGCGCCTACGAGGACACGCCGCTGCCCATCGGCCACGGGCAGACGATCTCGAGCCCGACGATCGTGGCGCTCATGACGCAGCTCCTGCTCGAGAAGGGGCCGGTCGCGAAGGTCCTAGAGATCGGGACCGGCTGCGGATACCAGACGGCGATTCTCGCGAAGCTCGTGAAGGAGGTCTACACGCTCGAGCGCATCGCGGCGCTGATGGACAAGGCGCGCAGGAACCTGCGCGACCTGCGTTTCTACAACGTGCGCTTCAAGCACGCCGACGGGCACAAGGGCTACGCGGACGCGGGCCCCTTCGACGGCATCCTCTGCGCGGCCACGGCGAGCCACGTCCCGGCGGCGCTCAAGGAGCAGCTCGCCGTCGGCGGCCGCCTGGTGATCCCCGTGGGCACCGGCGAGCAGTGGCTGCACGTGATCGAGCGCACGCCCGCGGGCTACACCGACGAGAAGCGCGAGGCGGTGCGGTTCGTGCCCCTGTTGCCGGGAATCGCCTGAGGAACCCATGACCAACCACCCATCGATGCCTCGCGCCGCCGCGCTTCTCGCGGCCCTCGTGCTCGCGGCCGGCTGCGCCACCCGGCAGCCCGCCCCCGTCATCGAGCGCGCGCCACCGCCGCCGGCAGCGGAGACTCCGGCGCCCGTCCAGGCCAGTCCCGTCGCGAAGCCGGTGCCGACGCACACCGTCAAGCGCGGCGAGACCCTTGTCGGCATCGCGCTGCAGTACGGCCTCGACTATCGCGAGCTCGCCGCGTGGAACGGCATCGCCAACGCGAACGTCGTGAGCGTCGGCCACGTCCTGGTGCTCGCGGCGCCCGCGGGTGCGCCGGCCGCTGCGCCCGCCACGGTGGCCACGCCGCTTGCCGGCCCCGGGCCGATCATCGAGGCGCGCCCGCTCGCCAATACCGAGAAGGTGAAGGTCGAGCCGCGCGGCCAGCGCGTTCCCTATTCCGAGAAGGCACTGGCGGAGCTCTCCGCGGGCGACACCGCGGCCGAGCCAGCGGCTCCCGCCATTCCCGCTCCCGCTCCGGCGCCCGCTCCGGCGCCCGCGCCCGCGCCGGAACCCGGGAAGCCCGCTGCCGGCACCCAGGCGGAGGCGGTCGACTGGATCTGGCCCGTCAAGGGAAAGGTCATCGCGGCCTTCACCGAGGCGACCAAGGGCATCGACATCGCCGGCAAGAAGGGCACGCCCGTCGTCGCGGCCGCCTCGGGCCGCGTGGTGTACGCCGGGCAGGGCCTGCGCGGCTACGGCAAGCTCGTGATCATCAAGCACAACGCGACCTGGCTCTCGGCCTATGCCCACAACGACAACGTCGTCGTGAAGGAGCAGCAGGAAGTCAGGCGCGGCCAGAAGATCGCGGAGATGGGCGCGACCGACGCCGACCAGGTGAAGCTGCACTTCGAGGTTCGCCGCCAGGGCAAGCCCGTCGATCCGGCGCGCGTGCTGCCCTAAAGGGGACGCAACCCTGCCTCGCTATCGAAAAGGTCCGCGTCCCCTGAAGCGGCGCACGCGCGCGAGCAGGTCGCGGCCTTCGCGCTTGCTGATGCCGGCGCCGTAGCGCGCCTCGACGTATAGGCCGGTGATCTCGCGCGCTTCCCCGGCGACGGCGGGGCGCACGGCCTCCACGCGCGCGAGAAAGTCGAGCGGTCCCTCGTGGGGCGCCCGGACGATTCCCGTGCCGGCGAGCTTGGCGCAGAAGCGGTCCCAGGCGACGACGGCGGGATCGCGGCGCGAGGGCAGGTCGCGCAGGACGAGGGCCAGCCCGACCAGGCCGCCCACGGCGAGGACGGCCCCCGTGAGCCACAGCGCGAGCTTCTTCCAGTCGGAGATCTCGAGCCCCAGGTTCGCCAGGAACTGGCGCTGGCGATCGACGTTGTAGCCCAGCACCCACTGGTTGTACTGGCTGTTGAGCGCATCCCACGCGAAGCGAAGGTTGGCCAGCACGCGCAGGCGATCGGCCGCGATCAGCGACGGTATCACTCCGATGGGCCCCAGGGCCGAGTTGATGCCGCTGTCGATGCGGTCCGGCGAGACGACGGAGGTGGGATCGACGCGAATCCACCCGCGCTCCTCCAGCCACACCTCGACCCAGGCGTGGGCGTCGGCCTGCCGCACCAGGAGCTCCCGGTTGAGGGGGTTCAATTCCCCGCCCTGGTAGCCGGTGACGACGCGGGCGGGGATGCCGGCGGCGCGCATGAGGAGCGCGAAGCTTCCCGCGTAGTGCTCGCAGAAGCCGCGCTTCACCTCGAACAGGAACTCGTCGTACGGGTCGTCCGACGTGAGCAGCGGCGGCTCGAGCGTGTAGGTGAACTGCGCGTTGAAGAGCTGCAGGGCGCGGTTCAGGATCTGCGCCGGGCCGGCCGACTCGCGCGCCCACTGGCGGCCCAGCGCGACGGTGCGGGGATTGCGGCGCTCGTCGAAGGAGAGGCCGAGCGCCCGGAAGGTCGAGGGCAGCTTCTCGCCGTAGCGGTAGTCGAGGTAGGACGTCATCTCGTAGCGGATGCGCGTGTCCACGGGCCGGATGGAGCGCATCTGCAGGTCGTGGCGGATGCCGGCGCCGCGCGGCAGGGTGCCCGGGACGTCCAGCGAGAAGAGCCAGTGCTTGCCGTGCGGCTCCACCGACACGGTGTAGCGGACCGGGCGCTCGGCGCGCGAGTATTCCATGCTGCCCGCGGCACTGAGTTCCGGCACCTTCCAGGTCCGGCCGTCGAAAGCCCACAGCACGGGGCCCCGCCAGTAGAGCCTGCTGAAGGGCGGGATGTCGCCGTCGAACTGGACGCGGAACGCCGTCGCCTCCGACTGGATCAGCTGCGAGACGCTGCCCGGCGTCATCGTGTCCGACAGGCCCGTGAGCCCGGCGCGGGCGTCCTGGGGCAGCGCCCAGAGCGGCCCCTGCACGCGCGGGAAGAGGATGAAGAAGACGAGCATGAGGGGCACGGCGTGCAGGAGGAGCATCCCGGCGGGCATGAGGCGCTCGCGAATCGTGGGGCTGCGCCCCACGCCCCGGTGGTACCCGACGAGCGTGGCCACGAAGAGCCATACGCAGACGAACATGTAGATCGCGATCGGGATGCTCTGCGAAAAGAGGAAGTTCGTCATCACGAGGACGAACCCGAGGTGGATGGCGAGCACGACCTCGCGCGAGGTCTTCATCTCGAGGAGCTTCATCGCGGCCATCAGGACGAGGAGCGTGGTCCCGGCGTCGCGGCCCGTGACGCGGCGATAGGCGAAGAGCGTGGCGGCGACGGCCGCGACGGTGAGGGCCACGACGAGCCAGCGCGGGGGATTGCGCGAGGCGCTCCACGCGATCCACCCCCGCCAGGCGACCACCAGCGCGAAGAACACCCCCACCCACTCCGGAAGCCGCGTCGCGTGCGGCGCGGCGACGAAGACCATCGCCGCGAGGAGCCACATCACGTTCCTCACGTCGAGCGCGGCGTTGGGCAGCGTGCCGCTCACGGCGCGGTCCCTTCGCCGTGCAGCGCCAGCGCCTCCAGGCAGCGGTTGCGGTGGGGCTCGCCCCGTCCCGGCGCAATGGACACCCCGGGCAGGCGCAGGCCGTAGCTCTGCCCCAGCCGCTCGGTCTCGATCACCCAGTGCGCGAGGATCGCGAGGCGCCCCTCGGGATCCGGGGCGCGTGCGTCGATCCAGTCGAGCCACAATTCCGCCGAGGCCGTGGACTGGAACTCCTTCGTGAGCAGATCGTCGCCGCGCGCGAGCGCCTTCCACGCGATCTGCCTCGGGGGATCCCCGGGACGGTAGCCGCGCAGGAGCGCGAAGTCCTCGTCGCCGGGCACGGGAATGCCCTCATCGCCGCCCGACGTCGATTGCTGCGGCGGCAGCCCCGCCGTGGGGTCCGGCCGCGGATACACGATGACGGAGAGGCCGAAGTCGAAGTACGACCACGCGTGGAAGAAGCCGACGGGATAGCGGGTGAAGACCTCCAGGCGCCCGCAGCGCAGGCGCCCGCGCCGCTGCGTGGGCACCGCGAGGCTCGCGACCGTGGGCTCCGTCGCATGCACGTCGACGAAAGCCGGGATCTCGCCCCGGCGCCGGATCCCGACGGCGTAGCGCTCGCGCGAAGGCGATTCGAGCACGACCCGGAAGCTCGCCGTGTCCCCCGCGAAGACCGGGTCGCAACGCCCGGGGCGAAGCTTCAGGTGGGCGAGGTTGCGCCACGTGTGCAGCAACGCCACCGCCCCCATCGAGGCGAGGAGGAAGGTGAGCACGAAGCCGATCGAGAGCGCGTAGTTGACGGAAGCCAGCAGCAGCACGAGCACGACGAGGGCGAAGAAGTAGCCCTGCTTGGTGGGCAGCACGAAGATGCGGCGCTGCGCCAGCGTGACCGGCGGCGTCTCGGGGACCTTCGCCCGGAAGATCCAGTCGGCAATGGACTGCCTGAGATTGGCGAACATCGCCCCCGGGCCGGGCGGTCAGGGAATGGCGACGGAGGTGAGCAGGTCCGCCGACGCGTCGAACCCGCCCTTCTGCGACTCGCCGGTGCCGTGCAGGCGATGGCCGACCACCACGGGCAGGACCGCCTGGACGTCCTCGGGAAGGACCTGCCGGCGCCCCTGCATCATCGCCCAGGCCTGCGCGGCGCGCAGCAGCGCCAGGCCGGCGCGCGGGGAGAGTCCTTGCGCGTACTTGGGCGACACGCGCGTGTGCGCCACCAGCGCCTGGACATAGTCGAGGAGGGCATCGGAGACCTGCGTCGCCGTCGCGGCGCGCTGCGCCTCGATCAGCTGCGCGGAGTTCATCGCCGGCTCCAGGTGCGAGATGAGGTCCCGGCGATCCTCGCCCTTCAGGAGCTCGCGCTCGGCCTTCGCGTCGGGGTAGCCGAGGCGCAGGCGCATGAGGAAGCGGTCGAGCTGCGACTCGGGCAGCGGGAACGTGCCCACCTGGTGGAGCGGGTTCTGGGTCGCGATGACGAAGAAGGGCTCCGGCAGCGGCCGCGTCTGGCCGTCGGCGGTGACCTGGTGCTCCTCCATCGCTTCGAGCAGCGCGCTCTGGGCCTTCGGGCTGGCGCGGTTGATCTCGTCGGCGAGGACGATCTGGGAGAAGATCGGCCCGGGATGGAAGCGGAAGGTGGAGCTCTCGCGATCGAAGATCGACACGCCGATCACGTCGGCCGGCAGCAGGTCGGAAGTGAACTGGATGCGCTGGTAGTCGAGGCCCAGGAGGCGGGCCAGGGCCTGCGAGAGCGTCGTCTTGCCGACCCCGGGCACGTCTTCGATGAGGAGGTGCCCGCGGGCCAGGATGCAGGCCATCGCGAGGCGGATCTGGCGCTCCTTGCCCAGGATCACGCGCGAGGCGCGGGAGACCACGTCCTCGACGGGATTGGGGGCCAGGCGGGCGCGGGCATCGATAAGCATGGGATCGGGGCTCGTTCCGGGAACCGGGTCGGTGGAATACGGGTCGGACCGGTATCCGGTTTCAGGATAGCATGGGCCGCGGCGCGCTCCTGCGACCCCGGTCCGGTGGATAATGGGAAAGCTCGAGCACGCAGATCCCGCAACTGTTGCGTTTGCGCGCGGCCCGCCGTGAACGGGCCGGCGACGGACGCCGGAGAATCGAATGAAGAGGCTGCAATCCATGCTGTGCACGCTCGCCGCGTCGGCCGCCCTCCAGGCCGCGGCGCAGGCGGCTCCGAATCTCGACTACACCGACATGTGGTGGAATCCCAACGAGAGCGGTTGGGGACTCAGCATCCGGCAGAAACTGGGCCCCAACAACCCCGTGGATAGGCTTGTCGCGATCTGGTACACCTACGACCCGCGGGCGACCGACCCCGCCTCCCCGGGAGGGACCGGCTCGGTACCGCTCTGGCTGTACATGACGGGCGAGTGGTCCACGCCCACCTCGTACGCGGGCACGATCAGCGCGACGACAGGCACGCATTTCACCCAGCCATGGATCCCCTTCGATCCTTATCCCATCGCGGAGGTGGGCTCCTTCCGGCTGCGGTTCACGGATGCGGGGCACGGCATCTTCGACTACACGATCGCGCCTCCCGCGGGCATTCCGACGACGCACCCCGGCTACGGGCTGCCGACGATGTCGGGCACGAAGACGATCGAGCGGCAGGTCTTCTAGCGGGGGAGCTCGCGGTGTCCGTCGCGCTCGTCACGCATCCGGACTGCATCCTGCACGAGATGGGGGCGCATCACCCGGAATCGCCCGAGAGGCTCAAGGCGGTGCTCGACGCCCTCGATTCGTCGGGGTTCGGCGGGCAGCTCGACGTTCACGAGGCGCCCGAGGCGAGCCTCGAGGAGCTCGCGCGCGTCCATGGCGAATCGCACATCGACGCCGTCCACGGCAAGGCGCCGGAGGAGGACTACGCGTTCCTCGATCCCGACACCTCGATGAACCCGAAGTCGCTCTCCGCCTCGCTGCGGGCCGCCGGCGCGGTCGTTCGCGCAGTCGACCTCGTGGTCGGCGGCTCCGCCACGCGCGCGTTCTGCGCCGTGCGCCCCCCGGGCCACCACGCGACACCCGACCGGGCGATGGGATTCTGCATCTTCAACAACGTGGCGGTGGGCGCGGCGCACGCGCTCGAGCGCCACGGAGTCGAGCGCGTGGCGATCCTCGACTTCGACGTCCATCACGGCAACGGCACCGAGGACATGATCAGCGGCGACCCGCGGGCGATGCTGTGCTCGACGTTCCAGCACCCGTACTACCCGTACTGCGGGGCGGATTCGCGCGCCGAGAACCTGGTGAACGTGCCCCTGCCGGCCATGACCGGCAGCGCCGGATTCCGGGCGGCGGTGGAGCGTTTCTGGAAGCCCGCGCTCGAGCGGTTCGAGCCGCAGCTGGTGATGGTCTCGGCCGGCTTCGACGCCCATCGCGAGGACCCGCTGGCCCACATCCAGCTCGGCGACGACGACTACGAATGGATCACGGACTTCATCGCGGAGGTGGCGGACCGCTTCGCGCAGGGGCGGATCGTCTCCACGCTCGAGGGCGGCTACAACACCCGGGCGCTCGCCCGCAGCGTCGTGCGGCACGTGCGCGTGCTCGCCGGGTGACGGGCTAGCCGGCGTCGGCCGGGGCGAGCACGGTCTCCGGGTCGGCCGTCGTCGAGCGGACCTGCAACACCTTCTCCCGCGATTTTTCCCCGGACAGCAGCGTCACGTCCCGGCGGGCGACGCCGAAGCGCTTCGCCACGAAGGCGATGAGCGCCTCGTTGGCACGGTTCTCGAGCGCGGGTGCCGCGACGCGCACCTTCAGCGAATCGCCGTGCAGGCCGACCACCTCGGTGCGGCGGGCCTGCGGCTGGGCGTGGATGCTGAGAGTGACGACGCCCTGGGCGGGGTCGCGGCGAAACCAGCCTGCCACGGGGAGTGGGGCGGGGTCAGGATTCCGCGTTGGAGCGGGCGCCGATCAGCTTCTGCAGGCCGAGCAGGCTCCAGTTGCGCGTTTCGATCGCGGAGTGGATCACGCCGCGGTAGCGCATGGCCTGGGAATACGACCAGGGCGAGGCGAGGAAGTTGGCGTACAGCTCCTCGTAGCTGCCGGCGCTGCAATACCCCGCATAGGCGCAGGCTTGCAGCGACTCGCGGTCGAAGGCGGGGCAGGTGGGCTGGAAGTCGCAGGCCACGAGAGAGAACGCGCCGACGAGGGAGGCGGGCTCGGGAATCTCGCCGGTGGCCCCGATGCGCAGCTCGCCGATCAGGCGGTGCTGCGCGAGGAACTGCGCCACCATCACCATCGCCTCCGCGTCACGCGTCTCGAGGAGGTCGATGATGCGCCGGAAGTCCTCGTTGTCGACCGCCTTGCCGGATTCGCCCGAGATCTTCGGCGCGCTCAGGTTGCGGTTGAGCTCGGCGACCAGCATGCGGGCCTGCGCGCGCGTGTCGCCGCCCTCGCTCGCCTGGCGGTACAGGTCGTCGACCTGCTTCTGGGTGATGCGCGCCCCCTGGAAGCCCAGGCAACGCTGGGTGTCGTCGGAGGCATCGTAGGCCGCGATGCGCCTGGCGGCCTCGGGATCGGAGGCGGGAATGCCCGCGATGAACTGGCGCCGGCGCTTTTCGCTCGTCGCCGCCAGGTCGTCGTTGATCGAGGTGGCGAAACCGCAGGCCTCGAGGGCCCGCGCGAGGTAGTAGCGCTCCTCGCGGTCGAGGCTGTCCTTGCGCGCGAGCAGCGCGTCGGCGAACGCCTTCAGGTCGCGAGTCGACCGGAACTGCGATTCGACCGCGGAGGGGCGATGGACGGCATGCGACGCGACAGGCGACTGGAACGCTGTCGCCGCGGAACGACGCGCATCGCCGGCCTGGACCAGGGCGATGCCGCCGTCGGGCCCGCCGGAGGCGGTGGTTGAAACGACGGCGCCGGAACCCGAGGACGCGGCAGCCGGGGCGCCGTCCCACTTGGCGGCGAGGAGGATTCCGTAGGCGACGAGAGAGGCGAAGCCGATGGCGGTGAGGCGATTCATGGAGGGCAAGTTTCGTCCGAATGTGGCTTTTCGTCAATGATTTCCAAGGGAAACTTCATCCTCGGCAGAGGCAAGATCCGGGCCCGTTCCCGGCCAATGCCTCCGTAAAACTCAGTGATGCAGAATTTTCGACAAAAAGGCCTGCGCCCGCTCGGACCGGGCGGTGCCGAAAAACTCGTCCTTCGTGCAGTCCTCGACGATCTGGCCGTGATCCATGAACACCACCCGGTGCGCGACCTTCCTCGCGAAGCCCATTTCGTGGGTGACGACCATCATGGTCATCCCCTCGCGGGCGAGCTGCACCATGACGTCGAGCACCTCGTTGATCATCTCGGGGTCGAGGGCCGACGTGGGCTCGTCGAAGAGCATCGCGATCGGGTCCATGGACAGCGCCCGGGCGATCGCCACGCGCTGCTGCTGGCCGCCGGAGAGCTGGCCCGGGTACTTGTCCTTCTGGGACAGGAGCCCCACGCGGTCCAGGAGCTTCAGGCCCTTCTCCAGGGCCTGCTCGCGCGTGCGGCCCAGCACCTTCACCTGCCCGATGGTCAGGTTGTCGGTGATGCTCATGTGCGGGAAGAGCTCGAAGTTCTGGAACACCATGCCGATGCAGGCGCGCAGCTTCGGCAGGTTCGTCTTCGGGTCGCCCACGGAGATCCCGTTCACGACGATCTCGCCCTCCTGGAACGGCTCCAGCCCGTTGACGGCCTTGATGAGCGTGGACTTGCCCGACCCCGACGGGCCGCAGACCACCACCACCTCTCCCTTTTCCACTTTCGTGGTGCAGTCCTTGAGCACCTGGAACGGGCCGTACCACTTGCTCACGTGCCGCAGGTCGATCATCGGCCGCGGGGATTCGGGGGTGCTCATGGGGCTCCTATCGGGTGACGGCGAGGCTCGCCTGGAGGCGCTTCACCCCCCAGGAGGCGGCCAGGCAGATGACGAGGAAGACGACGGCGACGAAGAGGTAGAGCTCGACGATGCGCCCGGTGAGCTGGCCCGCCTTGGAGGCGGCGCCGAGGAAGTCCTTGAGCGCCACCACGTAGACGAGCGACGTGTCCTGGAAGAGGATCACCGCCTGCGTGAGCATCACCGGCAGCATGTTGCGAAACGCCTGCGGCAGCACGACGTGCCCCATGGACTGCCAGTAGTTCATGCCGAGCGCGTAGGCGGCCGAGGGCTGCCCGCGCGGGATCGACTGGATGCCCGCGCGCACGATCTCGGAGTAGTAGGCCGACTCCACCATGATGAAGGCGACCACGGCGGACGTGAACGGCCCCACCGCCTCGCCCTGCTGGCCGGTGAACTTCGACACGATCATCGGCGTGAGGAAGTAGAACCAGAAGATCGCCATGATGAAGGGGATGGCGCGGATGAGGTTCACGAAACCCGCCGCCGGCGCCGAGACCGCCTTCCAGTGCGACAGCCTCGCCATGGCGAGGAGCGTGCCGAAGAAGATGCCGCCGGTGAGCGCGATGGCGAAGAGCTTGAGCGAGGTGAGCATGCCGTCCCACAGCGCCTCGCGGTACTTCCAGATGACGCCCCAGTCGAATTCAGTCATGTCCCGTCACCGGATCGTCCCACGCCACGTCAGTGCCCGCTGCCCTGGGCGATGTAGCCGGGGACGGCCACGCGCTTCTCGAGGGAGCGCATGAGCAGGATCACCGTCATCGTGATGGCGATGTAGATGAGGGTCGCCGCGGTGAACGCCTCGAAGGTCTTGAACGTGTACTCCGAGATCTGGCGGCTCTGGGCGGTGAGCTCCAGGACGCCGATGGTGAGGGCGGTGGAGGAATTCTTGAAGATGGTGAGGAACTCCGAGGTCATCGGCGGGATGATGATCCGGTAGGCCATGGGCAGCGTCACGTGCCGGTAGACCTGGGGCAGCGTGAACCCCATGGCGAGCCCGGCGCCCGTCTGCCCGCGCGGCAGCGACTGGATGCCGGAGCGGACCTGCTCGGCCACGCGGGAGGCGGTGTAGAGGCCCAGGCAGAGGACCGCCGCGGTGAATTCCCAGAGGCTGAACTGCGCGGCGAAAGGAAGCACGAGCAGGTTGGGCATGTCCTGCTTGAGCCAGTCGCCCCATTCCCGCGGCACCACCTCGGGCATCACGAAATACCAGAGGAACATCTGCACGAGGAGCGGGATGTTGCGGAAGAGCTCCACGTAGGCCGTGGCGAGCGCCCGCGGGATGCGCAGCGGGGCGGTCCGCAGGACGCCCACGACCGATCCCACCGTGAAGGCGATGACCCACGCGCACACGGAAACGGCGAGCGTCCAGAAGAGGCCCGACCACAGCCACCCCAGGTACGTCATGCCGCCGGACGGGGCCTGCTCCAGCAATACCTTCCAGTCCATTACCACCCCGGTTCGCAAATGCAAAGGGGGGCGGTGGCCCGCCCCCCTTCACGCGTTACGGCATCACTCCGGCAGGGCCTGCAGCGTGATGGCCGCCTTCAGGAGCGGGCTCATCGGCACGCCCATCGTCTCGCCCGAGGGCAGCTTCTCCAGGAACCACTTGTTGTAGATCTTGTTGATGTCGCCGCTCGACATGAGCCTCGCGATGGCGCGGCGGATCACCTGGCCGAAGTCCTCGTCGCCCTTGCGGTACATCATGCCGTACGGGTCGTAGGAGAGGTAGTCGCCGACCACCTCGAAATCCTTCGGGCTCTTGGCCTTCGCGATGAGGCCGTAGAGGAGGATGTCGTCCATCGAGAACGCCACCGCGCGCCCGGATTCCACCGTGAGGAACGACTCCCCGTGGTCCTTGGCGTTGAGGAACTTGATGTTGAGGTTGTCCTTGTCGGAGAGCGCCTTGATGATGCGCTCGTTGGTGGTGCCCTGCGTGACGACGACGGTCTTGTTCCTCAGGTCCTTGTACGACTTGACCTTCGAGGACTTCTTCACCAGGAGCTTGGTGCCCGTGATGAAGGTGACCGGCGCGAAGCCCACCTGCTTCTGGCGCGTGAGCGTGTTGGTCGTCGAGCCGCACTCGATGTCGATGGTGCCGTTGGCCATGAGCGGGATGCGGGTCTGCGGCGTCACGGGGTTGTACTTCACGGCGAGCTGGGCGAGGCCCAGCTCCTTCTTCACCTCCTCGACGATGGCCGCGCAGATGTCCATCGAGTAGCCGACGGGCTGCTGCTTCTCGTCGAGGTAGGAGAACGGAATCGAGGTCTCGCGGTGGCCGATGGTGATCGTGCCCGAATCCTTGATCTTCTTGAGCGTGCCGGTGAGCTCCTGCGCGCTCGCCGGGGCGATGGCGAGTGCGGCGAGGGCCGCGACGGCGGCGAGGGACTTGCGAATCATCTTGTTTCCTCCTGGTCTGGATCGGTGCGCGGGAAATGCGGGGACTGCGTGCTGAGCGGGGCCCTGAAACGAGGGGCTAGGATACTTCCGGGCCACGCGCGGTGGCAAACACCCGATGCAAGGGGCGTGCCCGGCCGCGGCCCGACGGCCGGCGGGGATCGGGGCGGCAATGGCGCACCACGATGGCGCGGGGCGCGCCCTTCATCGGCGCAGCGAGAAGTCCACGATGGCCCGCGCGAGCGCCCGGCTCGCGTCGAGGAGCGGCACCGGGCAGTCGGCGCCTTCCGCGGCGAGGGGCAATTCGGTGCAGGCGAGCAGGATCACGTCCGCGCCGCGGCCGGCCAGGGCGCGCGCGGCCTCCTCGAAGCACGGCCTCGCGCCGGCGATGTCGCCGGCCTTCACGCGGGCGATGGCCACGTCGACCCATCGCGCCTGCTCCTCCTGCGTGGGCGCCAGCCAGCGGAAACCGCGCCGGGCGAGCCGCTGCCCGTAGAACGCGGCCGCGAGCGTGCCGCGCGTGGCGAGGATGCCCACGCTCATCGACGGGACGGCGCGACTCGCCAGTTCGTCGATGGCCGCGTCGGCGATGTGGATGAGCGGGATGCGCACGCTCGCCGTGATCTCCCCCGCCCAGTGGTGCGCGGTATTGCACGCCATCGCGAAAGCCTCGCACCCGGCCGCCTCGAGGGCGCGCGCGCCCTCCACCATCGCGGCGGCGGGCGAGGGCCCGCCGCCCAGGATGGCCGCCACCCGATCGGGCACCTGCGGCACGTTCCAGACCACGATGGGCAGGTGCTCCGGGTCGCTCGCGGCCGGCGTGGCGGCGAGCACCTTCGCCTGCAGGTCGATCGCGGCGGCGGGCCCCATGCCGCCGAGGATTCCGACGCGGCGGGGGCGAAATGGGGGGGAGGTCATTGCGCCATCGTAAACAACGGAACGCGTCTTGGGCGAAAATGGCGCCTTCGGACGGTCGCCGGCCCGCCCCCACGAGGGGCCGTTCCCGGTGCCTCGTCCACCACGCCACCAACGAGGTCCTCATGTCCGCTGCCGCAGCCCAGCCCAAGCATTCCATCCTCGAATCCGTCCTGCGCCTGGCCGGGCAGCGCCTGTCCGGCGCGGCCGCCCGGCAGGCCCGCGATTTCCTCGGCCTCTACTACGACCAGGTCGACACCGAGGACCTGGGGGCCCGGGCCGCGGAGGATCTCTACGGGGCGGGCATGGCGCACCTCGCGTTCGCGCGCCGCTTCGCGACCGGAACGCCCAAGCTGCGCGTCTACAACCCGAGGGCCGACGAGCACGGCTGGTCGAGCCCGCACACGGTCATCGAGATCGTGAACGACGACATGCCGTTCCTCGTCGACTCCGTGACGATGGAGCTCAACCGGCAGGGGCACACGGTGCACCTGCTCGTGCACCCGCTCGCGAAGACGGTTCGCGACCGCGAAGGCGAACTCGAGTCGTTCGCGCCCGCGGGGCGCGACGGCGCCCGCGAGTCCCTCATCCACGTGGAGATCGACCGCGAGAGCGACCCCGCCAGGCTCAAGGCGCTCGGGGAGGCGATCGTCGCCGTGCTCGCCGACGTGCGCGCGGCGGTCGAGGACTGGAAGCCGATGCGCGATGCGATGCAGGCGATCGTCGGGGAGCTCGCCAGGCCGCCCGGGGGCCTGGACGCGGCCGACGTCGAGGAGACGCGCGCGTTCCTCTCCTGGGCGCTCGACGAGCACTTCACGTTCATCGGCTTTCGCGAGTACGAGCTCGCCTCGGCCGGCGGCGAGGACCAGTTGCGGATCGTCCCGCGCTCCGGCCTCGGCGTGCTGCGCGAGCCGCGGCTGGGCGGGGTGTCGCAGAGCTTCGGCGAGCTGCCCCCCGCGATCCGCGCGCTCGCGCGCGAGCCGCGGCTTCTCGTCCTCACCAAGGCGAACTCGCGGGCGACGGTGCACCGGCCCGGCTACCTCGACTACGTCGGCGTGAAGAAATTCGACGCCGCCGGGGGCGTGGTCGGCGAGCGGCGCTTCGTGGGCCTGTACACGACGGCGGCCTACCACGCCGACCCGTCGGACATCCCCTTGCTGCGGCGGAAGGTGGCGCGGATCCTCGACCGCGCCGGGTTTCCCGCCGCGAGCCACGGGTACAAGAACCTCGTGTCGATGCTGCACGCCTATCCGCGCGACGAGCTCTTCCAGGTCGACGAGTCGGCGCTCTACGAGATCGCGATGGGCGTGCTGCGGCTGGGAGACCGCCGGCGCACGCGCCTCTTCCTCCGCCGCGACCTCTACGGCCGCTTCTTCTCCTGCCTCGTCTACCTGCCGCGCGAGAGCTTCAACACCGACGTGCGCGTGAAGATCCAGGAGATCCTCAAGCGGCGCCTGGCCGGGACGAGCGCCGAGTACACCGTGCAGCTCACCGACGCCGTCCT
This sequence comes from Betaproteobacteria bacterium, assembly GCA_019449455.1. GTDB lineage: Bacteria > Pseudomonadota > Gammaproteobacteria > Burkholderiales > Usitatibacteraceae > FEB-7. The sequence goes on from JAGRPO010000141.1 coordinate 69,430, forward strand.
CGCGCGCATCCACATCCTCGTGCGCACGCGCCCCCTGGACGAGCCTCGCGTCGACGCCTCCGCCCTCGAGGCCGAGATCGCGCAGGCCGCGCGCCGATGGGAGGACGACCTCAAGCTCGCCCTGACCGAGGCGCATGGCGAGGAGCGCGCGATCCCCCTCTTCCGACGCTACGCGCCCGCGTTCCCGGTGGCCTACCGCGACACGCTCCCGGCGCGCGCCGCCGTGCGCGACATCGCGGTCGTCGAGACGCTCGACGCGGCCAATCCGTTCGCCGTGAGCCTCTACCGGCCGGTCGAGGCGGATTCGCGCACGCTCCGGCTTCGCGTCTACCGCCTGGGCGCGCGGCTCGCGCTCTCGGCGAGCCTTCCCATCCTCGACAATCTCGGGCTGGAGGCGATGGACGAGGACGGCTGGGAGATCGAGCGCGAGGACTCGCCCGCGGTCTTCCTGCACGACTTCGGACTGAGGAGCGTGCGGGAGCTCGCCGACGTGGAGGCCATCAAGGCGGTCACGGAGGAGGCGTTGCTTCGCGTCGTGCGCGGCGAGATCGAGAACGACGCCTTCAACCGCCTCACGCCGGCCGCCGCGCTCGCGCCGGACGACGTGGTGGTGATCCGCGCCTACGCGAGGTACCTGCGGCAGGCCGGCTTCACGTTCAGCCAGTCCTACATCGCGCAGACGCTGGCCGCGCACCCGGCCATCGTCTCGAAGCTCGTGGCCATCTTCCACGCGCGCTTCGACCCGGCGGCCGGCGCCGGGCGCGAGGCGACGCAGCAGCGACTGCACGACGAGGTGAAGGCGGCCCTGAACGGCGTGGCGAACCTCGACGAGGACCGGATCCTGCGCCGCTTCCTGTACACGATCCGCGCGACGATCCGCACCAACCACTGGGTGCGCGGGGCGGACGGCAGGCGCAAGCCCTACCTCTCGCTCAAGCTCGAAAGCGCCAAGGTCCCCGACCTTCCCGAGCCCAGGCCGCTGTTCGAGATCTTCGTCTACTCGCCGCGCTTCGAGGCCATCCACCTGCGCGGTGGAAAGGTCGCGCGCGGCGGCCTGCGCTGGTCCGACCGCCCCGAGGACTTCCGCACGGAGATCCTGGGCCTCATGAAGGCGCAGATGGTGAAGAACGCCGTGATCGTCCCGGTGGGCTCGAAGGGGGGCTTCGTCCTCAAGGCCGCGCCGCCCGCCACCGACCGCGAGGCGTACCTGTTGGAGGGAATCGCCTGCTACCAGGATTTCCTGCGCGGGCTCCTCGACCTCACCGACAACCTGTCGGGCGGAAAGGTCGTTCCGCCGAAGGACGTCGTGCGCCACGATCCCGACGACCCCTACCTCGTCGTCGCCGCGGACAAGGGCACCGCCGCCTTCTCCGACTACGCGAACGCGGTGAGCGCCGAGTACGGCCACTGGCTCGCCGACGCCTTCGCCTCGGGCGGCAGCGTGGGCTACGACCACAAGAAGATGGCGATCACGGCGCGGGGCGCCTGGGAGAGCGTGAAGCGCCATTTCCGCGAGACGGGCGTCGACATCCAGTCGCAGGACTTCACCGTGGCGGGCATCGGCGACATGTCCGGCGACGTGTTCGGCAACGGGATGCTGCTGTCCCCGCATATCCGCCTCGTGGCGGCGTTCGACCACCGGCACATCTTCCTCGACCCCCAGCCGGACGTGCAGAGGAGCTTCCGCGAGAGGCAACGCCTGTTCGCGCTGCCGCGCTCCTCGTGGGACGACTACGACCGGTCGCTCGTCTCGAAGGGCGGCGGCGTGTTCGCGCGCTCGGCCAAGTCGGTCGCGATCTCCCCCGAGGCGAGGAAGGTGCTCGGCGTCTCCGAAGAGGCGCTCACGCCGCAGGAGCTCATGAAGGCGATCCTCAAGGCGCCCGTGGACCTGCTCTACAACGGCGGCATCGGCACCTACGTGAAGGCGAGCCGGCAGACGCATGCCGACGTGGGCGACCGCGCCAACGACGCCATCCGCGTGAACGGCGCGGAGCTTCGCTGCAAGGTGGTGGGCGAGGGCGGCAACCTCGGGTTCACGCAGCTCGGGCGCGTGGAGTTCGCGCGCGCCGGCGGACGGATCTGCACCGACGCCATCGACAACTCCGCCGGCGTGGACTGCTCCGACCACGAGGTGAACATCAAGATCCTGCTCGGCCTCGTGGAAGCCGACGGCGAGCTCACCGGGAAGCAGCGCAACAAGCTGCTCGCGACGATGACCGACGAGGTCGGCCGCCTCGTGCTGGCCGACAACTACTTCCAGACGCAGTCGCTCTCGGTGTCCGGCGTCCGCGGGGAAAAGCTCCTGGATGCCCAGGCCGGGATGATGCGGGCGCTGGAGAAGGCCGGGCGGCTCAACCGCGCGGTCGAGTTCCTGCCCTCCGACGACGAGATCGCGGAGCGCCGCGCCGAGCGCGCGGGCCTCACGTCGCCGGAGCGCGCGGTGCTGCTCGCCTACTCGAAGATGGTGCTCTACGACGACCTGGTGAAGGGCACGCTCATCGACGACGAGTACGTCGCGCGGGCCCTGTTCGGCTACTTTCCCGCCGAGCTCGCGAAGCGCTACGCGGCGGTGATGCCGCGCCACCCGCTCAAGCGCGAGATCATCGCGACGGTCGTGGCCAACGCGATGATCAACCGCACCGGCTCGGTATTCGTGCACCGCATGCAGGAGGAGACGGGAGCCACGCCCGACGAGGTGACGCGCGCCTTCATCCTCGTGCGCGACGTCTTCGGCTTCGAGCCGCTGTGGGCGTCCATCGACGCGCTGGACAACCGGGTGCCCGCGTCGCTGCAGGCGCAGATGCACATCGACGCGGGGCGCCTGGTGCTCAGGGCGACCCTGTGGTTCCTGCGCCGGCGCCGCGAGCGGCTCCCCATCGCCGATGTCCTCGCCATCTTCCAGCCGGGCCTCGCGGCGTTCCGTGCGCAACTGCCGGCGATCCTGTCGCCGCGCGACCGCGAGACCTTCGAGGCGACGGCCGCGGATCTCGCCTCGAAGGGCGTGCCGGAGCCGCTCGCGCGCGACCTGGCCGGCCTGGACGCGCTCTACGCCGTCCTGGACGCCACGGAAGTCGCCCGCGAGACGGGGCAGCCGCTGGAGCGCGTGGCGAAGCTCTTCTTCGCGCTCTCCGGCGACCTCGAGCTTCGCTGGTTCGCCGAGCGCATCACGGCGCTGCCCACGGATACGCCGTGGCAGGCGCTCGCGCGGAACGCGCTGCGCGACGACCTCGCGAGCCAGCTGCGCGCGCTCGCCACCACCGTCGCGAAGATCGCGCCCGGCGCGAAGGACGCGGAGGAGATGGTCGCCGCCTGGAAGGAGCGCAACGTCCAGCCGATCGCACGCCTCTCGGCCATGCGCGAGGAGCTCAAGCGCGCGGGGGCGCTCGATCTCGCCGTGCTGTCGGTCCTGCTGAGGGAGCTGCGCGGCCTTGCCTGAGGCGGGCGGGAATCCGCCGGGGCGGTGGCGCAGCGTCGCCGCCCTGGGCGTCACCCAGGTCGTCTCCTGGGGCAGCCTCTACTACAGCTTCGCGGTGGTGATGGAGGCGGTCGGGCGCGACATGGGCGCCTCGGCGCCGGTCACGGTCGGCGCGTATTCCGTGGCGCTGCTCGTCTCGGGACTCGTCGCCGCGCCCGTGGGCAGGCATATCGACCGGCACGGGGCGCGCAACGCGATGACGGCGGGCTCGGCGTGCGCGGCACTCCTGCTGGCCGCCTTCTCGCAGGTGTCGAACGCCGTGGCGCTCTACGCGGTCTGGGCGGGCCTGGGACTGGCGATGGGGCTGACGCTCTACGAGCCGGCCTTCGCGAGCCTCGCGCTCGTCTTCCGCGCCGACCTGCGCAAGGCGATCACGATCCTCACGTTGGCCGGGGGCTTCGCCAGCACCGTCTTCTGGCCGCTCACGCAGTGGCTCGCCACGTCCCTCGGGTGGCGCGATGCCGTGCTCGTGCTGGCGGCGATCAACCTGGCCGTCTGCGTGCCGCTGCACGCGCTGTTCCTGCCCGCGACGGGGCGCCCGGCGGGCTCTCCCGCCGGGGCGGCCGACGACGCGGCAGGGCGGGCGCGGCTCGTTCGCGACCCGCACTTCCGCTGGCTCGCCTTCGCCTTCACCGGCAACATGCTCGCCTTCGCCGCCATGGGGCTGCACCTCCTGGCGATGCTGCAGGAGCAGGGCTTCACGCCGGCCACGGCGGCGTGGCTCGCCGCGCTCGTGGGCCCGATGCAGGTGGCCGGGCGGATCGTGGAGTTCGCGTTCGCGCACCGGGCGAGCCCGTCGCTGGCGGGCGAGATCGCGCTATTCGCATTCCCGGTGTCCATCCTGATCCTCGCCTTCGCCGGCGGCAGCACGGGCGCGGTCGTCGCCTTCGCGGTCCTCTACGGCGCGAGCAACGGCGTGATGACGATCGTGCGCGGCACGGTGCCGGCCGAGATCTGGGGGCGCGAAGGCTACGGCGGGCTCACCGGGCTCATGGCCACGCCGGTCCTGCTCGCGCGGGCCGCGGGGCCGTTCGCCGCGGCGGGCATTCTCTCCCTGGCCGGCGGATACCGCGCGGTGTCGCTCGCGATCGCGGTCATCGGCGTGGTCTCGTGGGCCGCGTTCGCGATGGCCGTGCGTTCCGGCCGCAAGCCGTAGCGGCGAGTCGCGACGCGGCTCAACCCCCGGCGCGCTGGAATCCCAGGAGGAAGCGCGCCACGAACTTCCGGGCATCGGCCTCGGCGGCGCCGTCTACCGACAGTCCTACCGCGAGAACCGGCAACGCGACCGGGCCGAAAGCGCGCGGGGGGCATTCCCGCAGGCGGATCCGCCAGGCCGGCGAGCCGCCCGCCGACGCGATCTCGTCTCCCTCGACGCGAAAGGGTGCGTCGCCGACGGCCATGGGCAGCAGGCGCAGGAAATCGGCTCGGGTGAGCCCCATCTCGTAGTCGTGGCGCAAGGTGGGTGCGTCAGCCACCCGCGATGGGGGGCCAGATCGCGACGACGTCGCCGTCGCGAAACCTGCGCGCGCCGCGCTCGGCCGGCGGGACGTAGAGGCCGTTCACCAGGACCAGGTGCACGAGCCGGGCCGGAATCCGCAGGGGCGCGATGACCGTCGCGATGGTGGCCGCCTCGTCCACCTCCAGCGCGACGAGGTTCTCCCTTCGCGCGGCGGCGGGAAGGAAGTCGGTGAGCGTCGCGTAGAGCTTGAGGGTGATCTGCATCGCCCGCGTCAGGATGCCGCCTGGGCGCGGGCGAGATAGGCTTCCACCAGGCGCGTCGGATCGGCGGCGAGCTTCGCCTTCCACTCGCCCAGCGCCACGCGCCCCTGGATCAGCCCGCGGATCACGCCCACGTGCTCGGTGTGCCCCAGGCTCGTGGCGCCGACGAGCCGGTCGCCCGCGAACTCGAGGCGAAGGTAGCGGAAGGCGGCGTCGTCGCGAAGCTCCGCGCCGGAGCCTCCCTCGGCGGCGGGGACGCCCGCCCACTGCCCGAAGGACGTGGCCACGAGTCCCAGCGTGTCGAGCACGTTCATGGCGAACGTGCCCGCCGAGGTGGCCGCCTTCCCGGCCATGTTGAGGGCCGCGATGCGTGCCTGCTCGGCGGCCACGGGCTGGATCGCGTACACGGCGGTCTTTCCGGTCGAGAAGTCGACCGCCTCCGCCACGTCCCCGGCGGCGAAGACCTCCGGCACGTTGGTGCGCAGGCCCTCGTCCACCAGGACGCCCTGGCCGCAGGCGATGCCGCTGCCCTTCAGGAATTCGATGTTGGGCTTCACGCCGGTCGCCGAGATGACGAGGTCGGCCGCGAGCGTCTCGCCCGAGCCCAGGGTCACCGCGAGCGCCTTGCCGGATGGGGCGATCGAGGTGACGCCGGCGCCGGTGAGAATCCGGATGCCCTTGCGCTCGCACCAGGCCTGGATGAGCGCGCTGGCGCCGGGCGTCATCATGCGGGGCACCATGCGATCGCCCGTCTCGACCACGGTGAGCTCCACGCCGCGCTCGGCCAGCGCCTCCATGATGATGCAGCCGATGAAGCCCGCGCCGATCTGGAGCACGCGGCTGCCCGGCTGCGCGCGCGCGGCGATCGCCCGCGCATCCTCGAGCGTCCAGCAGGGGTGCACGCCCTCCAGGTCGATTCCCGGAATGGGCGGGCGGCCGGGGCGCGAGCCCGTGGCGATGAGCAGCCGGTCCCAGGACAGCTTCTCCCCGGACTCGAGCGCCACCTCGCGCCGCGCCGTGTCCACCGATCGCGCCCGGCCGGCCTTGAGGACGATGCCCAGGCGCGCGAAATGATCCGGGTCCTTGCGCAGCCACGTGCCCTGCTCCTCGATGGCTCCCATCAGCAGGTAGGGGATGGCCATGCGGGAGTAGGGCGGCCCCGGCTCGTCGCCCAGGAGCGTCACGGCATCGGCGGGCGCGTGCCGGCG
>JAGRPO010000025.1 GCA_019449455.1 Betaproteobacteria bacterium
GCCCGCCATGCCTTCCCGGTGCAGCCCCGCCGCGCGCACGACCCGATCCCCCGCATCGCCCCCCAGCACGAACGCCGCATCCGCCCGCACCGGGGACCGCGCCGGCGCTTCCAGGTACGCGGCCGCATTGATGAACGCGTAACCACCCAGCCCGATGGCCGCGACCAGGCCCGCCAGGACGAGGGCCAATCTGCGGCGAGAGGGTGTGCGCTTCAAGGCGTCAGCGAATTCTGTTCACGTACCGGGTACATCAACCTGCCGAGCGTGCGTCGAGACGCGCCCAAGCCCGCTTGATGGCGTGGTGGTAGACGAAGAAGGAGAGGAAGAACAGCCAGAAGAGCACCGGCTGCGGCACCCCCAGTTGCCACCCGAGGACGCCGACGGCGCCGAACGCCACCGATGCCGCGACCAGGATGCCCAACGCCCCGCTCACGGAGAACCCGTGCGCCAGAAGGAAATGGTGGATGTGCTCCCGGTCGGGGCGGAAGGGGCTTTTCCCGCGCGCGCGCCGCCGCGCCATCAGCGACACCGTATCCGCGAGCGGCAGCAGCACCACCCACAACGCGGCGATCGGCGGCATCGTGCGCCCCTGCCCCTGGGTGAGGTCGATGGCCATCCAGGCCAGCGAGAACCCCAGCAGCGTGCTCCCCGCATCCCCCAGGAACACCCGCGCGTGCGGCTGCCACGGCAGGCGCAGGTTCAGCAGCAGGAAACCCGCCAGGCCCCCGCACAGGATCCACGCGAGCCCCGCCTGGTCCGGGAGCCCCGAGAGTGTCGCCGCCACGCCGAACCACGCGAACGACACGAGCGACGTGGAGCCCGCCAACCCGTCCATGCCGTCGATCATGTTGACCGCGTTGATCACGCCCACGACCGCAAACACCGTCATCGGCACCGACAGGAGCCACAGCCCGATCGGCCGCCAGCCGAGGAGATCGCCCACCGAGCGCAGTTCCACCCCGGCCCCGAAGATCATCACGAGCACCGCGACGACCTGCGCCACGAAGCGAGGGACATGGTGGAGAGTCTTCCAGTCGTCCCACATCGACACCAGGACGATGATGCCCGCCGCGGCGAGAAACGCCGGCGGCACGTTCGGGCGCTTGAAGACGAACACGGCGTACAGCAGGGTCAGGACGAGCGCGAGGCCTCCCACCACCGGCACGGGCGCGGCGTGGTCCTTTCGGCCGCCCGGATTGTCCACGAGGCCCATGGACGGCGCGAAGATGGCGAGCACCGCCGTGGCCACGATGGCGAAGGCGGCCAGTGATGCAGCGTCGATGGCGATACCGGGCACGTTCATCGCGACCTGTCTTCCCGCGCGCGAGCAAGCGGTGGCGGGTTTCCAGCGGTGTGCGCCACGTGGAATCCCCTATTCATGCTTTTGATTGACTTCACTTTTATCAGAATTCACCCAGCCCCTGCAATGGCGGCGCTTCCCGCGGCCCGCCTGCAAGACGCCCAACACCGAGCCAAGCACCGGTGCCAGGTTCGAGCACCCTTACAATAGGCCGATGAGCGAACTCCAAGCCGTCATTCTCGCCGGTGGCTCCGGCACCCGCCTGTGGCCCATGTCGCGCCAGCAGATGCCCAAGCAGTTCCTCTGTCTCGACGGGGAACTGAGCCTGCTCGAGGCCACCGTCGCGCGACTCGCCCCCGTGATCCCGCGGGAGAACGTCCTCATCGTGACGAGCGAATCGAGCGCCAAGGGGGAGGCTTTCGTGCCCCTGGCCCCCTACGCCAAGCTTCTCGAGCCCGCCGCGCGCAACACCGCCCCGGCCATCGCGCTCGCCGCGACGCACTTCCTCGCCCGCGGGCAAGACCCCGTGCTGGTGATCCTGCCCGCCGACCACGTGATCCGCGACGTGCCCGCCTTCCACGCGTGCCTGCGCCTCGCCATCGAAGCGGCGCGGGAAGGCAAGCTCGTCACCTTCGGCATCACGCCCACGGGGCCGGAAACGGGGTTCGGCTACATCAAGGCCACGGTGAACGGCGAGACGCTCCCCAAGGTGGAGCGCTTCAAGGAGAAGCCCGACGCCGCCACGGCCGCCGCGTTCCTGAAGGAGGGCGGCTGGTACTGGAACTCCGGCATGTTCGTCTGGAAGGCGAGCGCCATCATGAAGGCCGTGGAGGCCGCGCTTCCCGAGCTGGCGAAGGTGATGGCCGCCATCGGCGCCGCCGCCGGATCCGACGACGAATGGCAACGGGCGCTGCGCGAGCACTTCCCGAAATCTCCCAGCGTCTCCATCGACCACGGCGTGCTGGAGAAGGCGGGCAACCTCTACCTCGTGCCGGCGCAGATCGGCTGGTCGGACGTGGGGACCTGGGACGCGGTGCACGAGATCGCCGCCAAGGATGCCCACGGCAACAGCGCGCAGGGCAACGTGCTCGCCTTCGATTGCAGGGACACGCTGGTGCGCGGCGGCAAGCGGCTGGTCGCGGTCGTGGGCGTGGAAGGCGTGAGCGTGGTCGAGACGCCCGATGCGGTGCTGGTGGCCGGCCGCGGAGCCTCCCAGGACGTGAAGAAGATCGTGGAGGCGCTCGCGAGCAGGGCCGCCCAGGAGCACATCGTCCACACCACGGTGCAAAGGCCGTGGGGCGCCTACACCGTGCTCGAGGAGGGGCCCGGCTTCAAGATCAAGCGCATCGAGGTGAACCCCGGCGGGCGCCTGAGCCTGCAGAGCCACGAGCGCCGGTCGGAGCACTGGGTAGTGGTGTCGGGGGAGGCGACGGTGACGAACGACGGGGGCACGGCAACGCTCGGTCGCAACCAGAGCACCTACGTGCCCATCGGCGCCCGGCACCGGCTGGAGAACCGCGGCGCCGAGCCGCTGCACATCATCGAGGTCCAGGTGGGAGACTACGTGGGCGAGGACGACATACGCCGGTACGACGACCACTACGGCCGCTAAAGACTTCGGGGACGGTTCCCAGGAACCGTCCCCAATACCGGTTCCGGAGAACCGTCCCGGATACAATTTTTCCTCATGGCGCGTCGGGAGGTTGACGGTTGCTAAACAGATGAGTAAATTGTTTAGCAACTCCGGGGGATCCCATGCGCTTCACGGAACTGCCGCTGGCCGCCCAGACCGCCTACGCCGAGCTCGCGGAGCAGGCGCGGTCGTTCGAACTTGCCGGCGCGCTCGCGGGCCTTGTCGGCAGCTTCCACAAGCTCGACCGCAAGGGCCAGCCATACTGGTACTTCGCCTTCCGTGATCTCGACGGCAAGGTGCGCATGTCCTATGTCGGCCCCGACGACGAACGGGTTCGCGCACTCGTCAAGCGCTTCCGGGAAACGCGCCGCCCGAAGGCGCTCGAGCCGCAGGCACGATCCACCATCGCCCTCGGGTGCACGCCGACCGCGCCAAAGCACTTCCGGATCATCAAGCGGCTGGCCGACCACGGTTTCTTCCGCGCCGGCGGAGTCCTGGTGGGCACGCATGCGTTCATCGCCATGGGCAATCTCCTGGGCGTGCGCTGGGGCGACGGGGCGGCCACGCTGGACGTGGACTTCGCCCATGCCGGCCGCAACGTGTCGGTCGCATTGCCCGCAGACCTGCGTATCGACGTCCACGGGGCGCTCGAATCCCTGGAGATGGGGCTCCTGCCGATCATGCAATTCGACGGCAAGGCCGGCGCGCAATACCGCAATCCCCGCGACCCCGAACTGCGACTCGATTTCGTCACTAGCGGCACTCGCAGAGGCAAGCCCGTGGTGCTGGAGGACCTCAATCTCGCTCTCGAACCCCTGAAGTTCATGGAGTTCTCTCTCGAAGGCACGACCCAGGGCTGTCTCATCGGCCGCACCGGGGCATGCACGGTGAACCTGCCCGCGCCCGCGCGTTACGCCGTGCACAAGCTGATCGTGTTCGGCGAGCGGCCGGCATCGGAGCGCACGAAGTCGAGGAAGGACCTCCTTCAGGCTGCGAGCCTGGCGGACTATCACGCTCGATCGGGCGAGGCCGGCGCCTTCAACGAAGCGTGGCGCGATGCCTTGGGGCGCGGCAGGGGCTGGAAGATACGCGCCCTCGAAGGCAAGCGTGCCCTCCTGCGCCTGGCCCCCGAACTCGA
>JAGRPO010000142.1 GCA_019449455.1 Betaproteobacteria bacterium
ATCCTCTACGCCGCCGCATTCCTGCGCGCGCTCGCCATCGGGATGATGGCGGTGCTGATCGGCCTGTACTGCGCGCGGCTGGGCTTCTCCGCGGCGCAGATCGGCGTGGTGCTCTCGGCGGCGCTCTGGGGGGCGGCGCTCGCCACGCTCCTCACCATGCTCGCCGGGCAGCGATTCACGGAGCGCGCGCTCCTCCTCGCGCTCACGGGGCTGCCGGCCCTGGGCTGCGCCCTTCTCCTCGCGACCGACGCCTTCGCGGTCGTGGCCGCCGCGGCATTCGTGGGCATGTTCAACGTGAACGGGCGCGACCGCGGGGCCATCCCGATCCTCGAGCAGGCGATGTTTCCGGCGACCACCACGGACGCGGACCGCACGCGCGTCTTCGCCTGGTACAACGTGCTGCTCGACACCGGCTATGCCGCGGGCGGGCTCCTCGCGGCGCTCCCGACGCTCCTCGAGTCGGCCGCCGGGATGGAGGCGCTCGCGGCGATGAAGGCGAGCCTCGCGCTCTTCTGCGCGCTCTACCTCGCCTCCGCGGCGCTCTACGCGCGGCTGCCCGCGCGGGTGGGCGAGTCCGCTCCCGCGGGCCCGCGCGAGCTCTCGCCCGCAAGCCGCCCGATCATCGCGAAGATCTCGGCGCTCTTCTTCGTCGACGCCTTTGCCGGCGGCTTCATCGGCTCCGCGATCTTCGCCTACTGGTTCTCCGAGCGCTTCGGCGCCTCGGCGGCCACGGTGGCGATCCTCTTCAGCGCCGGCCGGCTCCTGTCGGCCGCGTCCCACATCGCGGCCGCGTGGCTCGCGAAGCGCATCGGCCTCATCAACACGATGGTCTACACCCACATCCCGTCGAGCCTGCTCCTCTTCACCATCGTGGTGGCGGACGACTTCGCCTGGGCCGCGTTTTTCTTCCTGCTGCGCGAGTCGCTGAACGAGATGGACGTGCCCACGCGCCAGTCCTACGTGATGGCGGTGGTGAAGCCCGCGGAGCGGCTCGCCGCGGCCGGGATCACGAACCTGGTGCGTTCCGGGGGATGGGCGCTTGCGCCGATGTTCGCGGGCGCGCTCATGCAGTCGGCCGGGCTCGGCGTGCCGCTGGTGCTGGCGGGCGTGGCGAAGATCGGCTACGACCTCGCGCTGTGGCGGGAATTCCGCCGCGTGAAGCCGCCGGAAGAGCGTTAGGGACGGTTCCTGGGAACCGTCCCTACTTTGGCGGCGCGGATGCCGCGCCGCTCGAGCGCATCGCGCAGCAGGTACTCGACCTGCCCGTTCACGCTTCGCAGCTCCGCCTGCGCGAGGCGCTCGATCTCGGCCCAGAGCCCGGGATCGATGCGAAGCAGGAACGACTTCTTGTCGGGGCTCGCCATCCGCGATCACCGTCGGCGGCTCGCGCCTCAGGGATAGAGCGTGCCGGCATTGACGATCGGCTGGGTATCGCGCTCCGAACAGAGCACCACCATCAGGTTCGACACCATCGCCGCGCGGCGCTCGTCGTCGAGCTCCACGACGTTCTTCTCCGAGAGGTGCTTCAGCGCCATCTCGACCATCGTCACCGCCCCGGTGACGATCTTCGAGCGCGCGGAAATGACGGCCTCGGCCTGCTGGCGGCGCAGCATCGCCCCGGCGATCTCCGGGGCGTAGGCGAGGTGCGTGAGCTTCGCCTCCTCGATCTTCACGCCCGCGAGGTTCACGCGCGCCTGCAGCTCGGCGCACAGCGCGTCCGCCACGACGTCCGCCCCGGCGCGAAGGGTGATCTCGCCCGCCTCGTGCTCCTCGCCCTCGTCGTAGTTGTAGCGCGTGGCCACGTGGCGCAGGGCCGACTCGCTCTGCACGCGCACGAAGTTCTCGAAGTCCTCCACGTCGAAGAGCGCCTGCGCCGTGTCCTCCACGCGCCAGACGACCACCGCGGCGATCTCGACGGGGTTGCCCCGCTTGTCGTTCACCTTGAGCGTGTCCACGTTGTGGTTGCGCGCGCGCGCGCTCACCTTCTTGCGGATGAGCCAGGGCCAGGTCCAGCGCAGGCCGGGCGTGCGCTCCGTGCCCGAGTAGTCGCCGAAAAGCGTGAGGACGCCCGCCACGTTGGGCTGCAGCATGAAGAAGCCGCCCGCCACGAGGACGATCCCGAGCCCCAGCGACACGGCGAGCGCCGGCGAGCGGGCCACGCCCAGGGCGAAGACCTCCAGGGCGATCAGCCCCGCCAGCACCACCAGCATGAAGATGCCGTTGAAGGTGTTGGCGGGCTTCTCGAAATTGCCTTCCTTGCGGTATTCGGCCATGGCGCCCTCCCGGCGGGAGCTATTAAAGTGATATCACTTTGATAGATTCCGGGCGCGCTGTCAAGCCGGGCGCGGCAAGCCGGGGTCAGGCGAGCGCGGCGATCGTCGCGTCGGTCACTTCCTTCGTGCCGGCGCTTCCCCCGATGTCGCGCGGCAGCGACCTGCCCTCGCGGCAGACCTTCTCGATCGCGGCCATGACGGCGTCCGCCGCCGGCTTCTCCCCCAGGTGCTCGAGCATCATCGCCACCGTCCAGAACGTCGCGATGGGATTGGCCACGCCCTTGCCGGTGATGTCGAAGGCCGATCCGTGGATGGGCTCGAACATCGACGGGAACTCGCGCTCGGGATTGAGGTTGGCCGTCGGCGCGATGCCGAGGCTTCCCGCGAGCGCTCCCGCGAGGTCGGAGAGGATGTCGGCGTGCAGGTTCGTGGCCACGATCGTGTCGAGCGAGCGCGGGTCCTGCACCATCACGGTGGTGGCCGCGTCGACGAGGAGCTTGCGCACGGTCACGTCGGGGAACTCGCGGGCCACCTCGCGCGCGATCTCGTCCCACATCACCATGCCGTGGCGCTGGGCGTTGCTCTTGGTGATGACGGTGAGGTGCTTGCGGGGGCGCGACTGCGCCAGCCGGAACGCGAACCGCATCACCCGCGCCACGCCCGCGCGGGTGAAGACCGACGTCTCCATCGCCACCTCGATCGGCAGCCCCGTGTGCACGCGCCCGCCGGCCCCGGAATACTCGCCCTCGGTGTTCTCGCGCACGATCACCCAGTCGATGTCGCCGGGGCCGCGGTTGGCGAGCGGGCTGGGCACGCCCGGGAATATCCGCGTGGGCCGGACGTTCGCGTACTGGTCGAAGCCCTGGCAGATCTTGAGCCTCAGCCCCCACAGCGTGAGGTGGTCGGGAAGCTCCGGGTCGCCCACCGCGCCGAAGAGGATGGCGGAATAGGGCTTGAGCGTCGCGTTGCCGTCGTCGGGCATCATCACGCCGTGGGCGCGGTAGTAGTCCGACCCCCACGGGAAATGCGTCGGCTCGCAGTGGAAGCCGCCCAGCTTCTTCTCGACCGCCGCGAGGAGCCGCAGGCCCTCGGGCACGACTTCCTTGCCGATGCCGTCCCCGGGGACGACCGCTATACGGTACTGCCGCATCAGTCGCCCGCCTTGATCCTGTTGTCCCTGACGACCTTGGCCCAGCGCTCGATCTCGCTCCTGAGGAAGCGGTCGAGCTCGTCGGGGCCGCCGCCGATGATGTCCATGCCCTGCGCGGTGAGCTTCTCGGCCACCGCGGGCACCTTGAGCGCCTTGGCGAGCTCCTCGTGCATGCGCTTGACGATGGCCGGTGGCGTGCCGGCCGGCGCGATGACGCCCCACCAGGCGAGCGCCGAGAACCCCGGCACGCCCTGGTCGGCGATGGGCGCCACGCCGGGCATCTGGGGCGAGGCCTTGGCGGAGGTGACGCCGAGCGCCTTGACCTTGCCGCCCTTCACGTGCGGATTCACGAGGAACACCGTGCCGATGGCCAACGGCACCTGCCCGCCGACGGCGTCGATCATGAGCGGCCCGCCACCCTTGTAGGGGATGTGGTTGAACTCGAGCCCCAGCTGGTTGCCCACCTGCGCCATCGCGAGGTGGCCGAGGCTGCCCGTCCCGATGGAGCCGAAGCTCACGTTTCCGGGTTTCGCCTTCGCGGCGGCCAGGACGTCCCGGAAATCCCTGTAGGGCTGGCTCGCGTGGGCCACGATCGCCATGGGGGAGGTGCCCACGAGCATCACCGGGGCGAGATCCTTCGTCGTGTTGAAGGACATGTTCGGCAGCAGCGACGGATTGACGCCGTGGGTGTCGAACACCACGCCGAAGGTGTAGCCGTCCGCAGGCGAGGCCGCGATCGCCGCGGCGCCGATGGACCCGGAGGCCCCGCCCTTGTTCTCGACCACGAACTGCTGGCCGAGCTGCGCCGCGAGCTGGGCCGCGAAGATGCGCGAGACCTGGTCCACGGAACCGCCGGGCGGGAACACCGCGATGATCTTCACGGTCTTCGTGGGCCAGGCCTGGGCCAGCGCGGGCGATGCGACGGCTGCGACGAGCGAAGCCGCGGCGAGCGCGACGAGTGCACGGAAAATGCGCATGGAATGCCTCTCCTCTGGATCGGGCTGGAACAGCATCAGGCCGGCGCGAACGACTGCCCGCCGCCGTAGCTCGCGAGCTCGGCGAGGACGCCGCCTTTGGTCACGTTCACGGCGCAATACTTGAGTTCCGCGATCTTGCCGAACGGGTCCAGGGCCGGGTTGGTGAGCAGGTTCGCCGCCGCCTCGTAGTAGGCGAAGGGAATGAAGACGGAGCCGCGCGGCGTGCCGTCGTCGGCGCGCGCCGCGAGCGCGAT
>JAGRPO010000143.1 GCA_019449455.1 Betaproteobacteria bacterium
AGGCGAGCCCGGCAACTTCAAGGATCGCGTGCTCCTCGCCCACGCCGCCGACGCGGTGATCGAGGGCATGACCCTCGGCGCGTTCGCGACGGGCGCGCGGCGAGGCTTCCTGTACCTGCGGGGCGAGTACCGGTTCCTGCTCGGGCACCTGGAGAGCGTCCTCGAACGGCGGCGCGCGGCGGGGCTCCTCGGCGAGTCGATTCTCGGCCGCGAGGGCTTCGACTTCGACGCGGCCATCCACGTGGGCGCCGGCGCCTACGTGTGCGGCGAGGAGTCCGCCCTCATCGAGAGTCTCGAGGGCAAGCGCGGCACGCCGCGCAACCGCCCCCCGTACCCCGTCACCCAGGGCTACCTGGGCCAGCCCACGGTCGTGAACAACGTGGAGACTTTCGCCGCCTCGTGCCTCGTGGCCCTGAAGGGCGGGGCCTGGTACGCGGGCATCGGCACGCCCGAGTCGTCGGGGACGAAGCTCCTGTGCGTCTCCGGCGACTGCGCCCGGCCGGGCATCTACGAGTACCCGTTCGGCGTCACCGTCCGGCAGGTGCTGCAGGATTGCGGCGCGAAGCTCACGCAGGCGGTCCAGGTGAGCGGGCCGTCGGGCGCGTGCGTGCCGGCCGGCGAATTCGACCGGCGCATCGGGTTCGAGGACCTGCCGACGGCCGGGGCGATCATGGTCTTCAGCGAGAAGCGCGACATGTTCGAGGTGGCGAGGAACTTCGTGCACTTCTTCGCCCACGAGAGCTGCGGCTTCTGCACGCCGTGCCGGGTGGGCACGTCGCTGCTGACCAACATGATGGACAAGCTCGCCAACGGCCACGGCTCGCCCTACGACTTCGCCGAGATCGAGAAGATGAACCTGCTGCTGCAGTCCATGAGCCACTGCGGGCTGGGACACTCCGCGTGCAACCCGGTGCTCGGCACGATCGCGAAATTCCGCCCCGCCTACCAGCGGCGCCTGGCGCACGAGGCGTTCGAGCCGGCCTTCGACCTCGACCGCGCGCTGGCGGCGGCGCGGCAGATGACGGGGCGCGACGACGCGGCGGCGCACGTGCCGGCGCAGAACGAGGAGACCGCATGAGCGCGCCCGCCACCTTCACGCTCGACGGGCGCGCCATCGCCTTCGCCGAGGGGCAGACCATCCTCCAGGCGGCGGTGGCCGCGGGCGCCTACATCCCGCACCTGTGCTTCCACCCCGATTTCAAGCCGCACGGCTCGTGCAAGGTCTGCACAGTCACGGTGGGCGGGCGGCACGCGGCCTCGTGCACGACGCGCGCGACGGCGGGCGCCGTGGTGGAAAGCGACACGCCCGCGATCAACGCCGAGCGCCGCGCGCTCGTGCAGATGCTCTTCGTCGAGGGCAACCATTTCTGCCCGTCGTGCGAGAAGAGCGGCGACTGCAAGCTGCAGGCGACGGCCTACGACCTCGGCATGGTGTCGCCGCACTTCGACCATTTCTATCCCGACCGCCCCGTCGACGCCTCCCACCCCGAGCTGCTTCTCGACTTCAATCGCTGCATCCTCTGCTCGCTGTGCGTGCGGGCGAGCCGCGACGTGGACGGGAAGAACGCCTTCGCCCTCGCATGGCGGGGGATCCGCACGCGCCTCATCGTGAACTCGCGCACGGGCAAGCTCGCCGACACCAACGTGACGGCGGCCGACAAGGCCGCGCACGTCTGCCCGGTGGGCGTGATCCTGCCCAAGCGCCGCGGCTTCGCCACGCCGCTCGGCAGGCGCGTCTTCGACCTGAAGCCGATCTCCGCCATGGCCGACGCGTCCGCCGCGGTCGCTCTCGCCGAGGCGGGAGAGCCGAGGCGTGACCGGCAATCGGACGGCCGACTGCCATGAACGCCTCCGCCCCGGTTGCGCGCAAGCTCAAGGTCGCCACGACGTCGCTCGCGGGCTGCTTCGGCTGCCACATGTCGATCCTCGATATCGACGAGCGCCTTTTCACACTCCTGGAGAAGGTGGAATTCGACCGCTCCCCGATCACGGACATCAAGGAAGTGGGCGACTGCGACCTCGGCATCATCGAGGGCGGCCTCTGCAACGCCGAGAACGTCGAGGTGCTGCGCGAGTTCCGCCGCCGCTGCAAGGTGCTCGTCGCGCTGGGCGCCTGCGCGATCAACGGGGGGCTGCCGGCGCAGCGCAACACCCTGAGCCTGCCGCTGCTGCTGCAGGAGGTCTACCGCAGCGAGCCCGGCGCGGAGCACGGCCTCATCCCGAACGACCCGGAGCTGCCACTGCCGCTCAACAAGGTCCACCCGTTGCACGAGGTCGTGCACATCGACTTCTTCATTCCCGGCTGCCCGCCCTCGGCCGACGCCATCTGGGCGGTGCTCACCGGGCTGCTGGCGGGCGAGGAGCGCCCGCTGGGCCACGGCCTCATCCGCTTCGACTGACGAAGCCGGGGACCGGGCGCGCGACGGAAAGAATCCCATGAGCTACGGACTCGAGAACGCCGAACACCCCGAGACGCTTCGCCGCGTCGCGATCGACCCCGTGTCGCGCGTCGAGGGGCACGGCAAGGTGACGATCCTCCTCGACGAGGACGACAAGGTGCGGCAGGTGCGCCTGCACGTGGTCGAGTTCCGCGGCTTCGAGCGCTTCATCCAGGGGCGCCCGTACTGGGAAGTCCCGGTGATGGTCCAGCGCCTGTGCGGCATCTGCCCGGTGAGCCACCACCTGGCCGCCTCGAAGGCGATGGATGCGATCGTGGGCACGCGGCGCCTCACGCCCACGGCCGAGAAGGTGCGCCGGCTCATGCACTACGGCCAGATGCTGCAGTCCCACGCGCTGCACTTCTTCCACCTGTGCTCGCCCGACCTGCTGTTCGGGTTCTCGAGCGACGTGGCGCGGCGCAACATCGTGGGCGTGGCGGCCGCCCACCCCGAGACGGCCCGGCGCGGCGTCCTGCTGCGCAGGTTCGGGCAGGAGGTGATCCGGGTGACGGCGGGAAAGCGCATCCACGGCACCGGCTCCATCCCGGGAGGCGTGAACAAGTCCGTCACGCGCGAGGAGCGCGACGTGCTGCTCGCCGACATCTACGACATCCTCGCGTGGTCGCGCGACGCGGTGGCCCTCGTGAAGCAGCTGCACGGGCAGGACCCGGCGCTCTACAACAGCTTCGGCGTCTTCCGCTCCAGCATGCTCTCGCTGGTGTCGCCGGGCGGGGACATGGATTTCTACGACGGGAGGCTGCGCGCGCGCGACGAGGCGGGCGCGATCCTCTTCGACCAGGTCGACTACCGCGACTACCACGCGCACATCCGCGAGGAAGTGAAGCCCTGGAGCTACATGAAGTTCCCGTTCCTCGCCGCGCTGGGCACCGACAAGGGGTGGTACAAGGTCGGGCCGCTCGCCCGCGTGCAGAACTGCGACCAGATCCCGACGCCGCTCGCCGACGCGGAGCGCCGCGAGTTCGTCGACTATTCCGGGGGGGCCCCGATCCATGCGCCGCTCGCCTACCACTGGGCGCGCATGATCGAGATGCTGCACGCCGCCGAGACGATCAAGGACCTGTTGCACGACGACGACATCCTCGGCGACGACCTCGTGTCCACCGGCGAGCGCGCGCGCGAGGGCATCGGCGTCATCGAGGCGCCTCGCGGCACGCTCATCCACCATTACCGCGTGGACGACAACGACCTGGTGACGATGTGCAACCTCATCGTCTCGACCACGCACAACAACCAGGCCATGAACGAGGCGATCCGCCACGTGGCCAAGCGCTACCTGAGCGGCCACAAGCTCACGGAGGGGCTCCTCAACCACATCGAGGTGGCGATCCGCGCCTTCGACCCGTGCCTGTCCTGCGCCACGCACGCGCTCGGGCAGATGGCGCTCGAGGTGACCCTCGTCGGCGCCGATGGCGGCGAGCTCGACCGCCTGGCCCGCCACGGCGACGGCACCACGTCCCGGCCGGCGCCGTGATCGCGCCGGTCGCCGTCTTCGGCATCGGCAACCGCAGCCGCGGCGACGACGCGCTGGGACCGCTGCTCCTGGACCGGATGCGCGACTGGCTCGAGGCGCGGGGCGTGGCGGACGGCTTCGAGCTCTTCGAGGAATACCAGCTGCAGCTGGAGAACGCGCTCGACCTCGAGGGACGGGAGCTCGCGCTCTTCATCGACGCGCGCCGCGACTCGGGCAGCCCGGTGACCCTCGAGGCCGTGAGCGCCCTGGAACCGGCGTCGGCGGGCTCGTCGCACGTGCTCGTGCCGGGTGCGGTCCTATGCGTGTACCGTAGGGTCACTGGCCGGGCATCGCCCCCGGCCTTCGCGCTCGGCGTGCGGGCCGAGAGCTTCGACCTCGGCGAAGGGCCTTCCGCCGTCGCGAGGGCTGCGATCGAGAAGGCATGGGAATTGCTGGAGTCGCTCGCGGGCGACCCGCGGACCGAATCGTGGCAAGCCCGGGTTTCGACGTTCCGATGAGAGGAGACACCCATGGCAAACCGAACGGCACAATCGACGGCTCGAGGCACGCAAGGCAAGGGCTCCGTCGCACCAAAAGCGGGCAAGCCCTCCACATTGGTGAACCCGGCCACGCGCCCGCGCGTGCCAGCCGGGAAGGTTCCGGCAACCGAGGGGTCGCCGCGCAGCGCCGAGCGCCTGCGCATGATCGCCGAGGCGGCCTATTTCCGCGCCGAGCGGCGCGGCTTCGCGCCGGGCGGCGAAACCGAGGACTGGGTCGCCGCGGAAGCGGAGATCGACGTCCTTTTCACGAGCCGCTGAAGCACGTCGCGGCACGCCCGGCGCCCCGGCGGGGCGCGCCGGGGATCGCTGCCCGTTTTCCCGATGCCGGGCGATGGGCGACAATGGCGGCCCGTCCCCAGCGATCCGCGGCCCCGGCCGCGCGCGCCTCTCCGTGACCGCCACCTACCCGCACCTGCTCGCGCCGCTCGACCTCGGCTTCACCACGCTTCCCAACCGCGTCCTCATGGGCTCGATGCACACCGGGCTCGAGGACAAGGCGAAGCATTTCCCGAAGCTCGCGGCCTATTTCGCCGAACGCGCGCGCGGCGGTGTCGGCCTCATCGTCACCGGCGGGTTCGCGCCCAACATCGAGGGGTGGCTCTCGCCCTTCGGCTCGACCCTCGCTTCGTCGTCGGCCGCGCGCGCGCACCGGCCCATCGTGCAGGCCGTGCATGCCGAGGGCGGCAGGATCGCGCTGCAGATCCTGCACGCGGGCCGTTACGGCTATTCGCCGCTCGCGGTCGCGCCGTCGCGGCTCAAGTCGCCCATCAGCCGGTTCACGCCGCGCGAGCTCTCGCCCGCCGGCATCGAACGGCAGATCCGCGCCTTCGTGCGTTGCGCGGCGCTCGCGCGCGAGGCGGGCTACGACGGCGTCGAGGTGATGGGGAGCGAAGGCTACTTCATCAACCAGTTCCTCGCGGCCCAGGCCAACCGCCGCACGGACGAGTGGGGCGGGAGCTACGGCAACCGCATGCGCCTGCCGGTGGAGATCGTCTCGCGCATCCGCGAGAAGGTGGGGCGCGACTTCATCGTGATCTACCGCCTGTCCATGCTCGACCTCGTGCCCGGGGGCAGCACGTGGGACGAGGTCGTGCTGCTCGCGAAGGCCGTCGAGGCGGCGGGCGCCACGATCATCAACACGGGCATCGGCTGGCACGAGGCGCGCGTGCCCACGATCGCGACCAGCGTGCCGCGGGCGGCGTTCGCGTGGGTGACCCGGAAGCTCAAGGGCGAGGTGTCGATCCCGTTGTGCACCACGAACCGCATCAACGACCCGGCCGTGGCCGAGCGGGTGCTGGCGGAAGGCTGCGCCGACATGGTGTCCATGGCGCGGCCGATGCTCGCCGACCCCGAGTTCGTGCGCAAGGCGGCGGCCGGCCGCGCCGACGAGATCAACACCTGCATCGCCTGCAACCAGGCGTGCCTGGACCACATCTTCGCGGGGCAGCTGTCTACGTGCCTCGTGAACCCGCGCGCCTGCCGGGAGACCGAACTCGTGGTCGGCCCGGCCCGGACGAGGAAGCGCGTCGCGGTGGTGGGCGCGGGGCCGGCCGGGCTCGCGTGCGCCACGACGCTGGCCGAGCGCGGGCACGAGGTGGATCTCTTCGACGGCGCTGCCGAGATCGGCGGCCAGTTCAACATGGCCAAGCGCATCCCCGGCAAGGAGGAGTTCCACGAGACGATCCGCTACTTCCGCCGGCGCATCGAGGTGACCGGCGTGCGGCTGCACTTGTCGCGCAGGGTGTCGGCAGCCGACCTCCAGGGCTACGACGAGGTCGTGCTCGCCACCGGTGTGGCGCCGCGCGACCCCGGGATCCCCGGCGAGGACGATCCGCGCGTCCTCTCCTACATCGACGTGCTGCGCGACGCGAAACCCGTGGGTCGGCGCGTGGCAGTAGTGGGGGCCGGAGGAATCGGCTTCGACGTGGCCGAGTTCCTGGTCCACGACGGGCATTCGCCTTCGCTCGACATCGAAGCCTGGCGCAGGGAGTGGGGCGTGGGCGATCCCTCGGACGTCCGCGGCGGGGTGGCCGGCGTGAAGCCCGAACCGTCGCCGGCGGCGCGGCAGGTGTACCTGTTGCAGCGCAAGAAGACCAAGCCCGGAGCGGGGCTGGGCAAGACCACCGGCTGGATCCATCGCGCGGCGCTCAAGATGAAGCGCGTCGAGATGCTGGCGGGCGTCAACTACGAGGGCGTGGTGGAGAAGGGCCTCGCGGTGAGCTTCGGCGAGGGCCGCGAGAAGGCGACGGTGCTGGAGGTCGACCACATCGTGCTGTGCGCGGGGCAGGAGTCGCTGCGCGAGCTCGAGGCGCCGCTGCGCGCCGCGGGCGCCTCGGTCCACCTCGTCGGCGGCGCCGCGCTCGCGGGCGAGCTCGACGCCAAGCGCGCGATCGACGAAGGCACGCGGCTCGCCGCGTCGCTGTAGGGGACAGGTCCCTTTTCCGGCGTACCGGAAAATGGACCTGTCCCCTTGCGGTTTCCCTTTCGGCTGATGTTCGTCAGCGAATCCCCATTGGCCTGTTGACCCATGTCAAGAATGGGGGGAGACGCCCGCGCAGACTGGACGAACGATTACTGAACGGGAGGCAGTCATGTCATACGCCCTTCGGATCGTTCTCCTGGGCCTCGCCCTCGCCATTTCGGGACCGAGCCCCGCCCAGAAGTTCCCCTCCAAGGAAGTCCAGATCATCATCCCCTATGCTCCCGGGGGCGCCACGGACCTCGTGTTCCGCGCGCTTGCCGCGAGCTCGCAGAAATACCTCGGACAGGCCATCGTCGTCGTGAACCGCGCCGGAGGCGGCGGAGCGGTCGGGTTCACGGAAGCGGCCAGGGCGAAGCCGGACGGCTACACCCTCGCCACCGTCATCACGCCCGTGACGATCCTGCCCCACCAGGTGAAGACCGCGTTCACCTACGAGAGCTTCGAGCCGATCATCAACGTGGTGCAGGACCCGGCCATGCTCCAGGTGCGCGCCGACGCCCCGTGGAAGAACCTCGCCGAGCTCCTCGACTACGCGCGCGCCAACCCCGGCATGATCACCGTCGGCAACTCCGGCGCGGGCGGGGGCGTGCACCTGATCGCGCTCGCCTTCGAGAAGAAGGCGGGCGTGCGCTTCAACCACATTCCGTTCGCCGGCGGCGGGCCCTCGGTCACCGCGCTGCTGGGCGGGCACGTGCACGCCGTGTCGGTGTCGCCGCCCGAAGGCATCCCGCACGTGAAGGCGGGAAAGCTGCGCATCGTCGCGCTCTTCTCCGAGAAGCGCATGCCCGACTTCCCGGACGTGGCGACGGTGCGTGAGCAGGGAGTCGATTTCACCATGGGCCAGTGGCGCGGCCTCGGGGCCCCCAGGGGCACCCCGCCGGAGGTCGTGAAGATCCTCCACGACGCGTTCCGCAAGGGGATGGAAGACCCCGTGTTCATCAAGAACGCGACCGACATGAGCGTGGCGCTCGCCTACCTCGGGCCGGTGGAATTCGGGAAGCTGATGGCCGACGACCACCAGCGTTACGCCAAGCTCGTCGCGGAGATCAAGAAATGAAACCCATCCTTCTCGTCCTGGCGCTCGCCCTGGCGGGCTGCGCCACCACGGCGACCGAGCAGGCCGCGGGCCCCGCGGGGTCGGCGGGCAAGGTCGCCATCCGCATCGCCAGCCCCTTCAAGCCCGGCCACATCCTCGTGGATGCCGCCGACAAGTTCAAGGAGATCGTGGAGGCGCGCAGCGGCGGGCGCTTCGCCGTGTCGATCGACGCCGGCACGAAGGCGGAGATCGAGATCAACAAGATGAACAGCGCCGGCACCGTGGAGATGCAGTCCAACGGGACCAATTTCCTCGAGCTCTACGCGCCGCCGTACTACTTCTTCACCGGCCCGTACGTGATGAAGGATTTCGACCACTACATGCGCGCCTGGAACGGGAAGCTGGGGCAGCAGGCCCGCGTCGACATGGAGAAGAACGGCAACCTCGTGTACCTCGGCACGATCTACCGCGGCCAGCGCTGGACGACGGCCAAGAAGCCGGTCTACACGCCCGCCGACGTCTACAGGATGAAGCTGCGCCTGCCGCCCATCCCCAGCTGGATGGCCGTCTGGAAGGCGATCGGCGCCGAGCCCGTGGCCGTGGCCTTGCCGCAGCTCTACGGCTCGCTCAAGTCGGGGCAGGCGGACGCCTCCGAGGGCGACCTGCCGCAAGTCGCGTCCTTCAAGCTGAACGAGGTGCAGTCCCACCTGGTGATGACCAACCACCTGGTGCAGACCGGGGGATTGCTCGTCAACAAGCGCTTCCTCGACGGGCTGTCCGGCGCCGACCGGGACCTCGTCGTGCAGGCGGGCAGGCAGGCGTGCGACTGGGCCAACGAGAAGATGAAGGCCGGGGAGGGCGCCTATCTCCTCGAGCTGCAGCGCAAGGGCATGCAGGTCGTCGTGCCGGACGCGGATTCGTTCCGGCAGAAGGCGAAGCCCGCGGTGGACGAGCTGTTCAGGACGCAGTGGTCGGTCACGACCTGGGCGGAAGTGCTCGCGCAGTAGCCCGGGCCGCGGCCCCCCGTCGAAGGAGGCCGGCGATGCAATACAGGAAGCTCGGGCGCACCGGGCTCAAGGTTTCGGCCTTGTGCCTGGGCACGATGACGATGGGCAAGCAGGTCGACGAGGCCACGTCGCTCGCCATCATCGACCGCGCCATCGACCTCGGCGTCAACTTCATCGACACCGCGGACATGTACGTGAACGGCGTCACGGAGGGCATCGTGGCCAAGGCCCTGCGCGGACGGCGCGACTCGGTCGTGCTCGCCTCCAAGGGCGGGCACATCCGCAAGCTCGCGGCGAAGTTCGGCGAGTACCAGGACCTCGGGCCGATCGGCCTCGCGCGGCCCAGGCATTTCCGGCCATGGGAGGCGGGCGAGGGCACGGGCCCGAACGACATGGGCCTGTCGCGCAAGCACCTGATGCAGGCACTGGAGGCGAGCCTGCGGCGCCTCGGGACCGACTATCTCGACCTCTACTACGCGCACATGCCCGACTACGCCACGCCGCTCGACGAGACGCTGCGCGCGATGGACGACATGGTGCGCCAGGGCAAGGTGCGCTACCTCGGGTGCTCGAACTTCCGCGCCTTCCAGCTCGCGAAGGCGCTGTGCATCAGCGACCGGCAGGGCCTCGCGCGCTGGGACGCGATCCAGCCGCCGTTCAACCTGCTGGCGCGCGACGTCGAGTACGAGCTGCTGCCGCTGTGCCTCGAGGAAGGCGTCGGCGTGGTCCCGTTCAGCCCGATGGCCGCGGGCCTGCTGTCCGGGAAGTACGCCGCGGACAAGGCGCCGATCGAGGGCGCGCGCTTCAGCCTGGGCAAGTGGGGCTACCTGTACAACAAGCCCTACTGGAACGACCTCAACTTCGCGGCGATCGAGCAGCTGCGGCCGATCGCCGCGTCGGCGGGCGTGAGCCTTTCGCGCTTCGCGCTGGCCTGGGTGCTCGCCAACCCGGCGATCTCCTCGATCTCGAACGGCGCCACCTCCGTGGCGCAGCTCGAGGACAACGTCGCGGCCACCGCCGTGGAGCTCACGCCCGACATGCTCGCGGCCTGCGACGAGGTGTGGCGCACCGTGAGGCCGCCGACCACGGTCTTCTACGGACGTTGAGGGGTGAGACGGGCCGAGCCGATGACCGGGCCGATCACGTGGTTCGTCTTCGGGGCGCTCACGGCAGCGTTGGCGCTGCAGTTGCCGCTGGGCACGCTGCGCATGCCCGGCACCGGGTCCTTTCCGCTCGTGCTCGGCCTCGTGCTGATGGGCCTGGCGGCGGCGGAGGGCCTGCGGGTCCATCTCGCGCGACCGAAGGCGCCGGTGGCGCAGGCGCCGGACGACACCGGGGGGACGCGGCGGGTCATGCAGTTCATGGCGGCCGTCGTCGCGGCCACCGCGCTGCTGCAGCCGCTCGGCTATGCGCTCACGGGCTTCGTCCTGATGCTCGCGCTCCTCGCCGTCTTCGGCCTTCGCCGGTGGGGCGTGGCGGCGGCCATCGCGCTCGCCTCCGCGGCCGTCTCCTGGGTCGTGTTCGTGCGCTGGCTCAGGATCCCGATGCCGCCGGGGTGGATGTTCTGACATGCTCGAATCCATCCAGTCGCTCGCCGCCGGATTCGCCGCCGCCGCGACGCTCCAGAACCTCCTCTACTGCCTCGCCGGCGTGATCGTCGGGACGCTGGTGGGGATCCTCCCGGGCCTGGGCCCGATCGCGGGGATCGCGCTTCTCATCCCGGTCACCTTCGGGCTGAACGCGACCTCGGCGCTCATCATGCTGTCGGGGATCTACTACGGGGCGATGTACGGCGGCTCCACGACCTCGATCCTCATCAACGTGCCGGGCGAGACCGCCTCGGTGATGACCTGCATCGACGGCTACCAGATGGCGCAGCAGGGGCGGGCCGGCCCGGCGCTCGCCATCGCGGCGATCGGCTCGTTCGTCGCCGGGACGTTCTCGATCTTCGGCCTGGTCCTCATCGCGCCGCCGCTCGCGCAGGCCGCGCTCGTCTTCGGGCCGCCGGAGTTCGCCTCGCTCATGGTGTTCGCCTTCGTGGTGCTGAGCAACGTGACCGGCAAGTCCCTCGTGAAGGCCCTGATGATGACGGTGGTCGGCCTCATCCTGGGCACCGTCGGCATGGATCCCGTGGGGGGCAACGAGCGCTTCACGTTCGGCAGCCCCTACCTGCTGAGCGGCATCGAGTTCGTGGCCGTCGCCATCGGCGTCTTCGGGCTCGGCGAGATCCTCGTCAACGCCGCCAAGCCCCCGGGGCAGCTCGAGCAGCGCGTGCTCGTCCCGCGCCTGCGCGACCTGTACCCGTCGGTGACGGACCTCAAGCGCTCCGTCGGCGCCATCCTCCGCGGCACCGGCATCGGCTTCGCCACGGGGCTCATTCCGGGGCCGGCGCCCGTGATCGCGACCTACGCGTCCTACGCGGTGGAAAAGCGGCTCTCGCGGCATCCGGAGGAGTTCGGAAAGGGCGCGATCGAGGGCGTGGCGGGGCCGGAGTCGGCCAACAACGCCGCGACCCAATCGGCATTCATTCCGCTCTTCGTCATCGGCATCCCCTTCGGGCCCGTCCCGGCGATCCTGCTGGGGGCGCTCCTCATCCACGGCGTCACGCCGGGGCCGCTCCTGATCAGCGAGAGCCCGGACCTGTTCTGGGCGGTGGTGGCCAGCATGTACATCGGCAACTTCATCCTGCTCCTGCTGAACCTGCCGTTCGTGCCGCTGTTCGCCAACATGCTGCGCGTGCCCAAGAAGGTCCTGCTGCCCCTGGTGATGCTCTTCTGCATGACCGGCATGTACAGCGTGAACAACGCCGTGCTCGACGTCTGGATGATGATCGCCTTCGGTGTCCTGGGGTACCTGCTGCGGGGATGGGCCTACGAGGGCGCGCCGCTGCTCCTGGGCCTCGTCCTGGGCCCGAAGCTCGAGGTCGCCTTCCGGCAGAGCCTCATGATCTCCCACGGCGATTTCGCGATCTTCGTGACCCGCCCCGTGTCCATCGCGCTGCTGGCGGCGACGCTCCTGTTCCTCGTGTACCCGCTCGCGAGGCACCTCGTCCGGATCTGCCGGTCCCGGCCGCACGCCCCGCCCGGCGCATCCGCCCCGGGCAGCGGGGACCGCTGACGGCCATGGGCGAATCGAGCCGCTACGCCGCCGCCGGGCTTCGCGCGTTCTGCGCCGGGGCACTGCAGGACGTGGGCGTCAGGAAGGGGGGCGCGGTCGAGACGGCCGAGGGCCTGGTGGCCGCCGACCTGCGCGGGGTGCATTCGCACGGCGTCCTGCGCCTGGGCATCTACGTCGACCGCCTGCGGGCGGGCTCCATCCACCCGGAGGCCGAGCTCGCGACGGTCCACGACGCGGGGGCGGTCGTGGTCGCGGACGCCGGGGCCGGGCCCGGCATCGCGATGGCGGCCCGCGCGATGGATCTCGCGATCGGGCGCGCGCGCGAATACGGCGTGGGGCTCGTGAGCGTGCGGAACGCGAACCACTGCGGCATGCTCGCCCATTTCGCGCTGCGCGCGATTCGCGATGGCATGATCGGGTTGGCGGCGAGCAACGCCGACTCCCAGGTGGCTCCCTACGGCGCGCGCGCGAAATTCCTCGGCACCAATCCGCTCGCGATCGCCATCCCGGCGCGCGAGGAGCCCCCGGTGGTCCTGGACATGGCCACGAGCGTCGTGGCGCACGGCAAGGTGAAGGGCGCCTTCGATCGCGGCGAGGCCATTCCTCCCGGCTGGGCCGTGGACCCGGAGGGGAACCCGACGCGCGATCCGGCGCAGGCGCTCGCCGGAGCGCTGCTCGCCTTCGGCGGGGCCAAGGGGTCGGCCCTTTCCATCGCGATCGATCTCCTGGCCGGCGTCCTGCCCGGCGGGAAATCCGGGCCGGAGATCGTGCCCCTCTACCAGCGTCTCGACGAGCCCCAGGGCGTGGGACAGCTCTTCGCGGCGCTGCGCGTCGAGGCCTTCGATTCGCTCGACACGTTCACGCGGCGCGTCGACGAGACCGTCCGCCGGATCCGGGCGCTGCCGACCGCCGCCGGCGTGGCGCGAGTGCTCCTGCCGGGCGAGCTCGAGCACGCTCTCGCGATCGAGCGCGAGACGGACGGCATCCCGCTGCCGGCGGATGCCGTCGCCGAGCTCGCGCGAGTTGCCGTGCTGCTGGGGCGCAAGCCGCCGGCGCCCATGACGCAGGCGCCCTAGGACGAACGACTTCGGGAGACGACGAATGGACCTCGGGCTCAAGGCAAGGAAGGCGATCGTGACGGGGGCGACGCGCGGGATCGGCCGCGCGATCGCGCAGGCCCTGGCCGACGAGGGATGCGACGTCGGCATCTGCGCGCGCGACGCGGCCGGCGTCGAGGCTGCGGTGGCCGACCTCGCGCGGCGAGGCGTGCGCGCGACCGGGCGCCCGGTGGACGTGGGCGACGGCGCGGCGCTCAAGGCGTGGATCGAGGCGGCCGGCCGGGAGCTGGGCGGGCTGGACATCGTCGTCTCCAACGTGAGCGCCATGGGGGGCATTCCCGGCGAGGAGGGGTGGAAGCGGTATTTCGAGATCGACATCCTGGGCGCGGTCCGCGCCGTCGAGGCCGCGATGCCGTTTCTCGAGAAGTCGACTGCCGGCGCGATCGTGCAGGTCGCGAGCATCGCCGCGATCGAGGTCGGGCACGACGTCTTCCCCGACGGGTACCTGCAGGCCTACGGCGCGATGAAGGCGGCCCTCACGAACTACATGGCGGAGCTCAGCCGCACGCTGGGCCCGAAGGGGATCCGCGCGAACACGGTGACGCCGGGGCAGATCTATTTTCCCGGCGGCGTGTGGCAGCGGCGGGAGCAGGCGGGCGATCCCATGGTGGCCAAGGCGCTCGCGCGCATCCGCCTCGGGCGATTCGGCCGCCCGGAGGACGTGGCGAGGGCAGTCGCGTTTCTCGCGAGCCCCGCTGCCGGTTTCATCAGCGGCGCCAACCTCGTGATCGACGGCGCGTTCACGCGCCGCGTGAACTGAAATCATGCCCGCGCGGCGCTGCCTGGGGCCCGAAGCGCATCCGGACGCGCCCGTCGGCGGAGCCCCTCCTTGAGCGCGGCCGACATCCTGGCCATCGGCGAGCCGATGGTCGAGTTCAACCAGGCGCACCCGGGACGGCCGGAGTACCTCCAGGGGTTCGGGGGGGACACGTCGAACATGATCATCGCCGCCTCGCGGTCGGGCGCGCGCACCGCTTACGTGACGCGGATCGGCGATGACGCCTTCGGGCGCCTGTTCCTCGATCTCTGGAAGAAGGAAGGCGTGGACGTCGGCGGCGTGGCGATCGACCCGCAGGCCCCCACGGGCGCGTATTTCGTAACGCACGAGGCGGGCGGCCACGCGTTCAGCTACCTGCGGACGGGGTCGGCCGCGAGCCGCATGCGCGTGGAAGACCTGCCGATGGCGGCGATCCGGTCGGCGCGCTTCGTCCACGCCTCGGGCATCAGCATGGCGATCTCGACCTCCGCGGCCGATTGCGTGCTGGCGGCATTCGCCGCGGCGCGCGAGGCGGGAGCGGCGATCTCGTTCGACGCGAACCTGCGGCTGAAGCTCTGGCCGCTGGAACGCGCGCGGGCGATGATCCTCGCGGCCGTGGCGGGCGCCGACTACTTCCTGCCGAGCATCGAGGACGCGCGCGCGCTGAGCGGCCTCGCAGAACCCGCGGCCATCATCGACTGGGCGCACCGGATCGGGGCAGGGACCGTGTTCCTGAAGCTGGGCGCGGAGGGGGTGGTGGCGAGCGACGGCACGCGGCGCGAGCACGTGCCCGGCCTCGCGGTGCGGGCGGTCGACACCACAGGCGCGGGAGACTGCTTCTGCGGAGCGGCGCTGGCGCGCCTGGCGGCCGGAGACTCGGTGTGGGACGCTGCGCGCTACGCCAACGCGGCGGCGGCGCTGTCGACGACCGGCTTCGGCGCGGTCGATCCGCTTCCGCGCTTCGAAGCCGTGCGGCGATCGATGGCCGGAGGCTGAGCCGGCCTCAGCCCATCGCCTTCGCCATGCGCTCGACGGCCTTCTTCAGGTTCTCCATCGAAGTGGCGAAGGAAATGCGCAGGTAGCCTTCCATGCCGAACGCCGAGCCCGGCACCGCGGCCACGGCCTCGGGCTGCTCCATGAGGTAGTCGCAGAACGCGATGTCCGTGGCGGCCTTGATCCGGCCCGCGGCGGCCAGTCGCTGGATGGCCGCGCGGCAGTCGGGGAAGACGTAGAACGCCCCGGCGGGCTGCAGGCATTTCACGCCCGGGATGCGGTTGAGGGCCTCGGCCACGAAGGCGCCGCGCTCCTTGAAGGCCTTCACCATCGGCACGATGCAGGACTGGTCCCCGTTGAGCGCCGCCTCCGCCGCGTACTGCGCGATGGAGGTGGGGTTCGAGGTCGAGTGCGACTGCATGTTCTCCATCGCCTCGATGAGCTCCTGCGGGCCGCCGCAGTAGCCGATCCGCCAGCCGGTCATCGAGTAGGCCTTGGAGACGCCGTTTTCCACGACGGTGCGGTCGTAGAGGTCGGGGCAGGCGTTCAGGATGTTCACGAACTTCGAGCCGTCGAGCAGGATCTGCTCGTACATGTCGTCGCTCGCGATGACGATGCGCGGGTGCTTCCTCAGCACCTCGCCCAGCGCCTTCAGTTCCGCCAGCGTGTACACGGCGGCCGAGGGGTTCGAGGGGCTGTTGATGAAGATGAGGCGGGACTTCGGCGTGATCGCCGCCTCGAGCTGGGCGGCGGTGATCTTGAAGCCCTGCTCGATGCCCGCGACGATGAATACGGGCTTGGCGCCCGCCACCATGGCCATGTCGGGGTAGCTCACCCAGTACGGCGCGGGGATGATCACCTCGTCGCCCGGATTGAGCAGCGCCAGGCAGAGGTTGAACGAGGTGTGCTTGCCGCCGCAGGAGACGAGGATCTGCTTCGGGGTGTAGTCGAGGCCGTTGTCGCGCTTGAACTTGGCGATGATCGCCTTCTTGAGGGTGAGCGTCCCGCCGGCGGGCGTGTACTTGGTGAGGCCCTTGTTCATCGCCGCGACGGCGGCATCCTTGATGAACTGGGGCGTGTCGAAGTCGGGCTCGCCGGCGCCCAGGCCGATGATGTCCTTGCCCTCGCTCTTGAGCTGGGCGGCCCGGGCGGAAACGGCGAGGGTGGGCGAGGCCTTGATGGCGGCGAGGCGGGTGGCGACGAGGGACATGGGATCTCCGGAGGGCGGGTAGGGCGCGGCGACTATTGTGACCGCCATTTTACCGGGGTTGTTGCGCCGCAGCAAAACAGGCTGCATTTTTCGGTTCAAAGGCGAGGTGCGGGTTTCCTTTTCATTTCGCTGGCGCCGCAACCGTGGTCGTTCGGGACGGGTGCCCGAAATTCCAGCGAACCGAATCGCCACGCGGGCCCCACGGAGCCGAATGGGGCAGGGACCAGGGAAAGGATTGGCGATTCCTTGGCACGCAAACGTGACCGTCGGATGGGTCCCAAAAATCCGGGGCCGGACAGAACACGTCAGGCCCCGAATTTTTACCCATCAAGAGATGGGGGCGCTTCGCTGCCCCATCCCGACGGTCGCGTGCCGAGGAATCGCCAATCCTTTCCCTGGTCCCTGCCCCATTCGGCTCCGTGGGGCCCGCGTGGCGATTCGGTTCGCTGGAATTTCGGGCACCCGTCCCGAACGACCACG
>JAGRPO010000144.1 GCA_019449455.1 Betaproteobacteria bacterium
GCGATCGTGCTCACCGGACGCAAACAGGGAGGCAAGGACCATGAATGAAACCTTCTACGACGTCCTGCGCCGGCAGGGCATCTCGCGGCGAAGCTTCCTCAAGTTCTGCAGCCTGACCACCGCGTCGCTGGGGCTGTCGCCCACGGTGGCGCCGCAGATCGCGCACGCGCTCGAGACCAAGCCGCGCACCCCGGTCATCTGGATCGAGGGCCTCGAGTGCACCTGCTGCAGCGAGTCCTTCATCCGCTCGGCGCACCCGCTCGCCAAGGACGCGGTGCTCTCGCTCCTGTCGCTCGACTACCACATGACGCTGTCGGCCGCGGCCGGCGAGCAACTGCGCGAGAACGCCCACGAGACGATGAAGAAGCACAAGGGCAACTACATCCTCGCCGTCGAGGGCAACCCGCCCCTGAACGAGGACGGGATGTACTGCATCTACTACGGCAAGCCGTTCGTCGAGGCCCTGAAGGAATACGCGAAGGACGCCAAGGCGGTCATCGCCTGGGGTTCCTGCGCCTCCTGGGGCTGCGTCCAGGCCGCCAAGCCGAACCCCACGAACGCGGTGCCGATCGACAAGGTCATCACCGACAAGCCGATCATCAAGGTGCCGGGCTGCCCGCCCATCGCCGAGGTGATGACGGCGATCGTCACCTACGTCCTCACCTTCGACCGCCTGCCCGAGCTCGACCGCCAGGGACGGCCGAAGATGTTCTACAGCCAGCGGATCCACGACAAGTGCTACCGCCGGCCGCACTTCGACGCCGGCCAGTTCGTCGAGAAATTCGACGACGAGGGCGCGCGCATGGGCTACTGCCTCTACAAGGTGGGCTGCAAGGGCCCGACGACCTACAACGCCTGCTCGACCACGCGCTGGAACGAGGGCGTGTCCTTCCCGATCCAGTCGGGCCACGGCTGCATCGGCTGCTCCGAGGACGGGTTCTGGGACAAGGGATCGTTCTACGACCGCCTCACCAACATCCCCGCCTTCGGGGTGGAAGCGAACGCCGACAAGGTGGGCCTCGTCGCCGCCGGCGTGGTCGGCGCGGCGGTCGTGGCGCATGCCGCGGTGACCGCCATCAAGAAAGCTTCCGAGAAGAGCCCCTCGAATTAAGGAGATGTGACCATGGCCGTCATCGAGACCCAAGGCTTCAAGCTCGACAACAGCGGAAAGCGCGTTGTCGTCGATCCCATCTGCCGCATCGAAGGGCACCTTCGCATCGAGTGCAACGTCGATGGCAAAGGCAAGATCACCAACGCCGTCTCCACGGGCACCATGTGGCGCGGGCTGGAAGTGATCCTCAAGGGACGCGACCCGCGCGACGCGTGGGCGTTCACCGAGCGCATCTGCGGCGTCTGCACGGGCGTGCACGCGCTCGCCTCCGTGCGCTGCGTGGAGGACGCGCTGGGCATCGCGATCCCGGACACGGCGAACATCATCAGGAACCTGATGCACGCCACCCTCTACGCGCAGGACCACCTGGTGCACTTCTACCACCTGCACGCGCTCGACTGGGTGGACATCGTCTCGGCGCTCAAGGCCGACCCGAAGAAGACTTCCGAGCTCGCGCAGTCGATCTCCTCCTGGCCGAACTCCTCGCCGGGCTACTACCGCGACCTCGCCGCGCGCCTCACGAAGTTCGTGGAGAGCGGGCAGCTCGGGCCCTTCCGCAACGCCTACTGGGGCCACCCGGACTACAAGCTGCCGCCGGAAGCCAACCTCATGGCGGTGGGCCACTACCTCGAGGCGCTCGACTTCCAGAAGGAGATCGTGAAGATCCAGACGATCTTCGGCGGCAAGAACCCGCACCCGAACTGGATGGTGGGCGGGGTTCCCTGCTCGATCAACGTCGACCGCGCCGGCGCGGTGGGCGCGATCAACATGGAACGCCTCAACATGGTGGGCAAGATCATCGACGACACCATCGCGTTCATCGACAACGTCTACATCCCGGACCTGCTGGCCATCGCCTCGTTCTACAAGCACTGGGGCGCCATCGGCGGCGGGCTCGCGAGCACGAACGTCATGTCCTACGGGGAGTTCCCCGACATCGCCAACGACCAGTCCAACAAGTCGCTGCTGATGCCGCGCGGCGCGATCCTGGGCGGCGACCTGAAGAAGATCCTCGGCGTGGATCTCAAGGACCCGGCGCAGATCCAGGAATTCGTCACGCACTCGTGGTTCAAGTACGCCGACGAGACCAAGGGCCTGCACCCCTGGGACGGCGTGACCGAGCCCAACTTCGTCCTCGGCAAGGGCCTGAAGGGCACCAAGACCAACATCGAGGAGATCGACGAGTCCGCCAAGTACTCGTGGGTGAAGGCGCCCCGCTACAAGGGCCAGCCGATGGAAGTGGGCCCGCTCGCGCGCTACATCATCGGCTACGCGGCGGGGAACCCCGAGTTCAAGGAGCCGGTGGACATGGTGCTCAAGAAGCTCGACGTGCCCATCCAGGCGCTCTTCTCGACGCTCGGCCGCACCGCGGCGCGCGGCCTCGAGGGCTCGTGGGCGGCGCACAAGATGAAGTACTTCTTCGACAAGCTCATGGCCAACATCAAGGCCGGCAAGCTCGACACCGCCAACGTCGAGAAGTGGGAGCCCTCCACCTGGCCGAAGGAGGCCAAGGGCGCGGGTTACTGCGAGGCGCCGCGCGGCGCCCTCGGGCACTGGATCAAGATCAAGGACACCAAGATCGAGAACTACCAGTGCATCGTGCCCACCACGTGGAACGGCGGCCCCCGCGACGCGCAGAACCAGATCGGCGCGTTCGAGGCGAGCCTCATGAACACGGTGATGGCCAGGCCCGAGCACCCGCTCGAGATCCTGCGCACGATCCACAGCTTCGACCCGTGCCTGGCCTGCGCGAGCCACGTGATCTCGCCCGACGGGCAGGAGCTCGCCCGCGTGCAGGTCCGCTGACCAACCGGAGATCGCCATGTCTACGACGTCGTTGGACGGCCGGGACCTCAAGTTTCCCGCCTACGTGTGGGAGGCCCCGGTCAGGCTCTGGCACTGGGTGATGGCACTCGCGATGGTGGTGCTGTGGGGAACCGGGTACTTCATCGGGTCGCCGCTGCCCTCGGTCCCGGGG
Source organism: Betaproteobacteria bacterium (assembly GCA_019449455.1). GTDB lineage: Bacteria > Pseudomonadota > Gammaproteobacteria > Burkholderiales > Usitatibacteraceae > FEB-7. Next base: position 3,090 of record JAGRPO010000144.1, read on the forward strand.
GAGGCGAGCGAGAACTACCTCATGGGCTACATCCGGTTCGCGCACTTCGCCGCCGGCTACGTCTTCGCGATCGCGTTCCTGGGCCGCATCTACTGGGCCTTCGCGGGCAACAGGCACGCGCGCGAGATCTTCCTCGTGCCGTTCTCCATGCTGAAGCCCTCGTGGTGGCGGTCGTTCTTCCGGGTGCTGCAGCACTACCTCTTCATCCGGCCGAAGAACGACTGGCACTACGGGCACAACCAGCTCGCGATGGCGGCGATGTTCGGGATGTACGTGCTGGGCTCGGTCTTCATGATCCTCACCGGCTTCGCGCTCTATGGCGAGGGCCAGGGGATGCAGAGCTGGACGTTCCGCCTCTTCTCGAGCTGGGTCCTGCCGCTCTTCGGGTACAGCCAGGCGGTCCACACCTGGCACCACCTGTGCGCGTGGTACCTCTTCTGGTTCACGCTCGTGCACCTGTACTTCGTGATCCGCGAGGACGTCGTCTCCGGCCTGACCGTCGTCTCGAGCATGATCGGCGGCTGGCGCGACCGCAAGAACTGACGGGACAAGGGAAGCCAAGGCGGTGCTGGCCGAAATCCGAAGGGGAGGGAGCATGACCGCGGAGCGGCTGCTCGGGCGCTCCCGCCTCAAGGAGGCGGGGCGCCCGCGATCCCGGCGCGAGCCGGTCCATCCGGGGTATTTCCTCGACACGCGCTATCTCAAGCCCCTGAAGCTCACGCAACTGGCACTCGCCGACGCCTTGGGCATCTCCCGACGGCGCGTGAACGAGCTCATCCGGGGCAAACGCGGCATCACCCCGGACACGGCGGTGCGCCTCGCGGCCTACTTCCGCACCGAGCCCGAGTTCTGGATGCAGCTCCAGATGGCCTGGGACGTCCACCAGGCCATGAAAACGCTCAAAATCTCCCGTTAGGGGACGGTTCCTGGGAACCGTCCCCTTTTCCTTGCTGCCACCCTGACCGTTACTTGACTCACGTCAAATGGCGCCGCGCCGGCGGCGCCAAGATGCCTTCGTTGTAACCCGTCTCGTTACAAGTGGGCATCGAGGGCATGGACACGCTGGTCCTGGGAATCGGCAATCTGCTGTGGGCTGACGAGGGATTCGGCGTGCGCGCGGTGAGCGCGCTCAACGAGGGCTGGCGCTTCCCCGATTCGGTCACGCTCATGGACGGCGGCACGCAGGGCCTCTACCTCCTGCCGCACATCCAGTCCGCCCGCCAGGTGCTCGTGTTCGACGCCATCGACTACGGCCTCGAGCCGGGCACCCTCCAGGTCATCCGCGACGACGACATCCCGTCCTACCTCGGCGTGGGCAAGATGAGCCTGCACCAGTCGAGCTTCCAGGAAGTGCTCGAGCTCGCGCGCTTCTCCGGCAAGTCGCCCGAGCGCGCCGTGCTCGTCGGCGTGCAGCCGAAAGTGCTCAAGGACTTCGGCGGCGGCCTCACGGACATCGTGCGCGCGAAGCTGCCCGAGGCCCTCGCGATCGGGCGACAGGCGCTGGCCGACTGGGGCATCGTGGCCACGCCGCGCGCGCCCGGCGAGGCGGCGCCGCTCTTCGACCCGAGCCTCGACGTCGCGCACTACGAGGGCGAGCGACCGAGCGAGGACGCGGCGTGCCGCGTCGGCGACGCGCGCTTCCTCGCCATCCGCGCCGCCCGGGAGGGCTGAGCCGTGTGCGTCGGCGTCCCCATGCTGGTCGTGGAATCCCGCGACGAGGGCGCCGCCTGGTGCGACGGCCGCGAAGGCCGCGTCCTCATCGACCTGTCGCTCGTGGGACCGCAGCCGCCCGGTACCTGGCTCCTCACGTTCCTGCGCGCCGCCCGCGAAGTGATGACGCCCGAGGCGGCCGCGCGAACCGGCGCCGCGCTCGACGCGCTGGCCGCCGTGCTGTCGGGCGACACCTCCACCATCGACGACGCGTTCGCCGACCTCGTGTCACGCGAGCCGCAACTGCCCGAACACCTGCGCCCCAAGGAGACCGAATCATGACCGTTCCCGCCCGGGAGCCCCCGCTCGTCACCCGCCTCGTGGACCGGCACGGCGCCACGCGGCTGGACAAGGCGGGATTCGACGCCTTCGCCTCGGCCCCGGGAGAGGCGGCGCTCTTCTTCACCGAGGACCCCGTCCGCTTCCGCGAAGTGCTGGACGTGGCGGTCATCGTGCCCGAGCTCGCCGCGGCCGCGTCGCGCGCTTTCCGCATCGGCGTGTTGCCGCCGCCGCTGGCCAACGCGAAGGCGTCCACCTACGGCGTTCGCCGCTGGCCCGCGCTCGTCTTCCTTCGCGGCGGCGAATGGCTCGGCAACGTCGAGGGCCTGCGCGACTGGGGCGAGTACCTCGCCACCGTGAATGCCCTGCTCGAAGGCGAGCCGCGCCCGCTGCCCGCCCGCGTCATCCCCGTCGCCGCCGCCGGCGCCTCGACCTGCGCCTGAACCCGAAGGAGCCGTCCATGAGAGATTTCCCCATCCCCGTCGTGACGCACGGCGCCGATCCGCGGCCGGCCGAGGACCTCGAGCTCGAGTACATGCCGATGCCGGGCGCCGAGCCGCTGCGCACGCCGATCCCGCCCGAGGACGCGGCGCCTTCCGACCTCGCGGCCGCCGCCGCGGTCGTCGAGCAACTGCTCGAATCGATGCAGCGCCACCGGCCCGGCCAGCCCGCCGCGCCGCGCTTCTCCCTCAAGGCGATGAGCCCCGGGGCGCTCTACGCGCTCAACGATTCGCTGGGACAGGGCGAAGTGAGCGCGATCGTGAACGGCCACGACGGCACGCCGCCCTGGCTCGTGCAGGAAACGGCCTTCGCCGGCGTGTGGCGCGTCCGCCGCGAGGACGCGCACGGCCTTCGCGACGACATCCTCGAGGCCGGCGACGTGCCCGCCGTGGTCAAGGACGCGGCCGCGCGGATTCCCGGCACGGTCCTCGACACCGCCCGCCTTCCCGCGGGCGTCATGAACGCGCCGGCCATCGTGGAGGAGCTTCGCCACCACGCGAAGCGCCACAAGCCCGGGGCCGCGGCGCACGTGGTGAACCTGTCGCTGCTGCCGTTCGCGCCCGCCGACCACGATGGCCTCGGCGCGATTCTGGGCGAGGGGCCCGTGTCGATCCTCTCGCGCGGCTTCGGCAATTGCCGCATCTCCTCGACGCAGGCGCGCGGCATCTGGCGCGTGCGCTACTTCAATTCCATGAACACGCTGATCCTCGACACCATCGAGATCGTGGAC
>JAGRPO010000145.1 GCA_019449455.1 Betaproteobacteria bacterium
CATCACGCGCGCCACCTTGCCGTGCTGGGGCGTCACGTGGATCTTCACTTCGCCGCGATCGGCGCGCGCGGTTTCCTCGAGCCGGCGCCGGGCGGCGCCGAACGCGTCGCGCAGCGCCACGTACGGATCCTCGTGGTGGTGCAGCCGGGAGACGATGGGCTCGCGGCCGGGCACCCGCAGCTCGATGCGCACGCCGAAATGCCGTCCCTGGCTGTGATGCTTGCGCGACTCCTCCACCGTGACGCGGCAACTGGTGATGCGCGCGTGGAATTGCTCGAGCTTCGCCGTCTTTTCCCTGATCCGGGTCTCGAGGGCCTCGGAGGGTTGCATGTCCCTGAAGGTGATCTGAAGGTTGCTTTGCATGGCGTTCAAACCTCCCGCTTCGGGTTGGTACCACGGGATACAGCCACACTTTAACCCTAGCCCTGCGAACCGATATCCCGTTGACGTGCGTCAATTCGGCGACGTCGGCCTTTCAGGGCGCAAAAAGGAGCGGGGCCGGGCGTGAACGCCCGGCCCCGCAATGACTCTCACCCCCAGCCCCTCTCCCGGCGGAGAGGGGAGCTGCCTACTGACAGGCTTCGCATTCGGGATTGTCGATGGAGCAGAACTTGCCGGCGGCCTCGGCCGCGCCGTCCCCGGCGCCCTCGCCCATCGCGCCCATGCCGCCGCCCGGGCCGCCGTGGGCGGACACGGCGTTCAGCTCGCCGCCCTTGCCGGTGGATTTCTCGGCGGAGGTCGCCGCCAGCGTGCGCAGGTAGTAGGTCGTCTTGAGGCCGCGCAGCCAGGCGAGCTTGTAGGTGTCGTCGAGCTTCTTGCCCGAGGCCCCGGCCATGTAGATGTTGAGCGACTGCGCCTGGTCGATCCACTTCTGGCGGCGCGCCGCGGCTTCCACGATCCACGTCGGCTCCACCTCGAAGGCGGTGGCGTAGAGATTGCGAAGCTCCGCCGGGACGCGGTCGATCTTGCCGATGGAGCCGTCGAAGTGCTTGAGGTCGGACACCATCACGGCGTCCCACAGGCCGCGGGCCTTCAGGTCGCGCACGAGGTGCTCGTTGACCACCGTGAACTCGCCCGAGAGGTTCGACTTCACGTAGAGGTTCTGGTAGTTGGGCTCGATCGAGGCCGACACGCCGATGATGTTGGAGATCGTCGCCGTCGGCGCGATGGCCACGCAGTTGGAGTTGCGCATGCCGTGCTGCCGGATGCGCGCGCGCAACGAGGCCCAGTCCATCGATTCGGACATGTCCACTTCCACGTAGCCGCCGCGCTGGTCGAGGAGGAGCTTGAGCGTGTCCTGCGGCAGGATGCCCTTGTCCCAGAGCGAGCCCGCGTAGCTCGAGTAGCGGCCGCGCTCCTCGGCGAGCTCCGTGGAGGCGAGGTAGGCGTAGTAGCACACCGCCTCCATCGAGCGGTCGGCGAACTCGACGGCGGCGTTGGAGGCGTAGGGCACGCGAAGCTCGTGCAGCGCGTCCTGGAAGCCCATGATCCCCAGGCCCACGGGGCGGTGCTTGTAGTTGGAGTCGCGCGCCTTCTTCACCGCGTAGTAGTTGATGTCGATCACGTTGTCGAGCATGCGCATCGCCGTGGCGATCGTCTTCCTGAGCTTGGGATGGTCGAGGGTCTTGCCGCCCTGCCCGTCGTCCTTGAGGTGGGCGACGAGGTTCACGCTCCCCAGGTTGCACACGGCGATCTCCTGGGCGTTGGTGTTGAGCGTGATCTCGGTGCACAGGTTCGAGGAGTGCACCACGCCCACGTGCTGCTGCGGGCTCCTCACGTTGCACGGGTCCTTGAACGTGATCCACGGGTGGCCCGTCTCGAAGAGCATCGAGAGCATCTTGCGCCAGAGCGTGAGGGCGGGGATCTTGCGGAAGAGCTTCAGCTCGCCGCGCGCGGCCTTCTCCTCGTAGCGCGTGTAGGCCTCCTCGAAGGGCTTGCCGACCTTGTCGTGCAGGTCCGGGCAGTCGGAGGGCGAGAAGAGCGTCCATTCCCCGCCTTCCATCACGCGCTTCATGAAGAGATCCGGAACCCAGTTCGCGGTGTTCATGTCGTGCGTGCGGCGGCGGTCGTCGCCGGTGTTCTTGCGCAGCTCCAGGAACTCCTCGATGTCCAGGTGCCAGGTCTCGAGGTAGCAGCAGACCGCGCCCTTTCTCTTGCCGCCGTTGTGGGCGAGGCCCGCCTCGGTCATGTACGACTCGTCGGTCTCCACCTTGAGGTCGAAGACGAAAGGCTTGGTCTCGATGGGCTCGACCTTCGTCACGCGCGAGAACAGCTTGCCCTCGATCTCGAGCCAGTTCTTCTTGGTGATCGCCCTGCAGCCGACGAGGCGGGCAATTTCCGGGACGGCGGGAATGCGCAGATCGTAGGATTTCGTGACGCCATTGAAGATGGCCGTCGATCCGTCCGAGCGCGTGGCCGAGTGCTCGTTCGCGCGCTCGCGGTACTGGCCGGCCGTCGGCACGCCCATGCGCAGCAGCTGGTAGCGCAGGCCATCGATGAGCGGCTTCGAGGTATTGGTGAAGTAGATCTCCTTGCCGCGCGAAACACCGCCGTCGGTCTCGAGGAGACCCTGAACAAGGGCAAGCGTGTGTGGCCTGGGGAGGTGGGTGAAGCGGCGGGCGATTCGCTTCTTGCCCGCCTCGTCGTAGAGGTCCTCGTGCGTGAAGGGCATGGTCGCGGCGCCCGCGCCGACGATCCGGCCCGTGGTGCCGTCGCGCACCACGCCCCGGCCGGAGGCCCAGCGGACTTGCCCGTAGTTATCACCGCGGGCCGCCTCCCAGAAATGGATGCCGCGCTCGGCCAGGTAGGAACGCGCGAAGGCGAGGTGCTCGTCCCTCTGCGGATTGCCGGACACGCCCCACTCGAAGCCGTCCTTCGACAGGTGGCCGTCACCCAGCAGAATTCCGTAGAACCGTGCGTCCTCTTCCGTGAGCCCGGCGGCGTGAACGATCTCCGTCGGGATCACCTGCGCCACGTAATCGCCCTCACGAAGCTGCGCGGCCTCGATCCACTCGGCCTTCACCTTGCCTTTGGCGAGCCAGGCGAGCGTGCGTGCGTTCGCTTGCTCCATCGGCACGCCCTGGATCGCGTAGAAGGGGTGCGCGCTCGTCACCAGCAGCGGATCGATGGCGTGCTTCACCTTCACGCCGACCATCGCGTCCTTCTGGTTGTAGGCGAAGCGGCGCTCCACCTCGCGGTACTGGCCGCTCTTGCCGAGGACGAGATCGCCGGGCTTGACGTCCTTGATCGCCTTGAGACCGTCCGCCGTGTAGACGCCCGTTTCGGGGGCGAAGCACTGGTTCACCGCCACGGCGGTGTCCGACACTACTTTTAGGAAGGGGACCACTCCTTGCGATTTCCCGTTGGTCCCCTTGATGTACGCGCCCAGCGCCCGCACCGGCGTCCAGTCGTTGCCCAGCCCCCCCGCGAACTTCGACAGCAGCGCGTTCTCCTTGATCGCCTCGTAGATGCCGTCGAGGTCGTCGGCCACCGTCGTGAGGTAGCAGGAGGAAAGCTGCGAGCGCTGCGTGCCGGCGTTGAAGAGCGTCGGCGTCGACGACATGAAGTCGAACGTCGAGAGCACGTCGTAGAACGCGATCGCGCGCTCCTCGCGGTTCACCTCGTTGAGGGACAGGCCCATGGCCACGCGCATGAAGAACGCCTGCGGCAGCTCGATGTGGTGGTCGTGGATGTGCAGGAAGTAGCGGTCGTAGAGCGTCTGCAGGCCCAGGTAGTCGAACTTGAGGTCGCGCTCGGGCTTGAGCGCCTGGCCCAGGCGCGCGAGGTCGAACGTGCCCAGCTTCTCGTCGAGGAGCTGCGCCTTGATCCCCTGCTGGATGAAGGTGGGGAAGTACTCGGCGTAGCGGGAGGCCATCTGCTCGTGGATGACTTCCTCGCCCAGCACCTCGCGGCGGATCGTGTGCAGCAGCAGGCGCGCGGACACGTAGGTGTAGGCCGGGTCCTGCTCGACGAGCATGCGCGCGGCGAGGATGGCGCACTTGTGCACCTCCTCGATGGGCACGCCGTCGTAGAGGTCGCGCAGCGTCGCGTCGAGGATCCTCTTCGGCTCGGCCGCGTCGCCGAGGTTCTGGCACGCGGAGACGATGACCCTTTCGAGCGAGGCGAGGTCGAGCGGCACCCTGGCGCCGTTCACCGTCACGTGCAGCTTCGGCTGGCGGTCCTCGGCGGCCTCCTGCGCGCGGGCCGCGCGCTCGCGGGCGCGCTCCTCGCGATAGAGCACGTAGGAGCGCGCGACCTGGTGCTCGCCGGCGCGCATGAGCGCGAGCTCCACCTGGTCCTGGATGTCCTCGATGTGGAACGTGCCGCCCGAGGGATGGCGGCGCACGAGCGCATTGACGACCGCCTGGGTCACGCCGTGGACCTTGTCCCGCACGCCGGCGCTCGCCGCGGCGGCGCCGCCGGCGACCGCGAGGAACGCCTTGGTGACGGCGACCGCGATCTTGTCGGGCTCGAAGCCCACGACGGCGCCGTTGCGGCGGATGACCTTGAAGTCCGCGTATCTCTCCGGCGAGCCGCCGCCCTCCTCGCCAAGGACCGGGTTGGACAGGGGGGCCACGGGATCGATATCGGAAGCCAGGCGCATGGACCTCTCCTTGTAAGAAACTGTTTTTGGCCCGCGGCTCGATTGCGGGGCGGCGGGCGCTTGTCGAAAAGTCGGGGCTCGGTTTAGCTGCCAAGACCCTGATTCCCATGAACAAAACCGGAAACTACCCCCGGAGATACCCACAGGTTGTCCACTTGCTTGCCCACAAGATCTAGTGTTTACAGGCGAGCGTGGCCACAAAGTCTAGTAAATGAAAACCGCAGGCGCAAGCACCCGCAAAGACATTTTTTGCGTAAGGGAAATCAGAGGCGAACGAGGGTGGGCACGCGGTCGCTCAGGATGTCCTCGAAGCGCGCCTTCACGCCCGCTTTCGAATCGCGGTGCGTGAAGACGTAGAAGCGCCCCTCGGAGACGGCCGCGAAAAGGGCCCGCGCGGCCTGCGATGGCTCGATGCCCTTGGCCACGGCCTTGTGAACCGAGCCCACCACCTTCGCCGCGACGGGGTCGAGCGCCTCGGGCTTCGTCAGCTCGCCCGCCGTGCGGTTGCGCTCGGAGAGCGAGATGCGCGTCTTCACCCAGCTCGGGCACAGGACGGAGGCGCCGATCCTCGATCCGCGCAGGGTGAGGTCGTGATGCAGCCCTTCCATCACCGTCACGACCGCGTGCTTGCTCGCGTTGTAGGCGGCCATGCTGGGCAGCGACAGGAGCCCGGCCATGGATGCGGTGGCCACGACGTGGCCCTCGTCGCCGCCGGCCATCATGCGCGGCAGGAAGGCGCGCAGCGCGTTCGTGACGCCGTAGAGGTTCACGCCCATCACCCACTCCCAGTCGCCGGGAGTGGTTTCCCAGACCGGCTTGGCGCAGGCCACCCCCGCGTTGGCGACGAGCAGGTGCACGCGGCCGAACCGGGCGAAGGTGAGGGCGGCGAGGTCGTCCACCTGGCCCGGCTTCGACACGTCGGTCCGCAGGCCGTCCGCGTCGGCGCCCTTCGCGCGCAGCTCCGACGTGGTGGCATCGAGCCTGGCGGCATCGACGTCGGCGAGCACGAGCTTCATCCCGCGCGCGGCGGCCTCCTCCGCGACGGCCCTGCCGATCCCCTCGGCCGCGCCGGTGATCACCGCGACCTTTCCCGCAAACTCCTTCATGGCTCCTCCCGGTGCCAGCTTAACCCGGCCGCACGATGTCAGACGCCCGCGAGGCGGCGGCAGCGGCCGTCGAGGTAGGTGACGAGCGGGCCGAACCGGGCGAACTGCGGGTCCTTCGAGGCGCCATCGCGATAGCGGCGCCAGATCTGCTGCACGATCACCGCCACGCGGAAGAGACCGAAGACCGTGTAGAAGCCGAAGTCGGCCACCGGAAGGCCCGTTCGCTGCGCGTAGTGCCCGATCACCTCGGCGCGCGTGAGCATGCCCGGCGCATTGGTGGGTTGCCGGCGCGTCATGCGGAAGTACTCGTCGTCTCCCGCCTCCACCCAGTAGGCGAGCGAGTTGCCCAGGTCCATGAGCGGGTCGCCCAGCGTGGCCATCTCCCAGTCGAGGACGCCGATCACCTTGAACGGGTCCGCGGGGTCGAGCACCACGTTGTCGAACCGGAAGTCGCCGTGGATCGCGCGGATGGCGACCTCGCGCCGCGGGCGATGGGCCGCGAGCCACGCCATGACGGCCTCGAAGTCGCTCACGTCGTCGGTGCGCGCGTCGCGGAAGCGCCGGCTCCAGCCCTCCACCTGGCGCTCGACGTAGCCCTCTCCCTTGCCGAGCGCGCGCAGGTCGCGCCCCTCGTCTCCCGCCCCTTTTCCCGGGGAGACGGAAGCGGCCGGATCGATGGAATGCAGCTCCACCAGCTTGTCGATCACGTTGATGCAGAGCTTGCGCGTCATCGCGGCGTCGAACCCCAGCTCCGCCGGCAGGTCCTGGCGCGCGATGATGCCGGCGATGCGCTCCATCACGAAGAACTCGCACCCCATCACGGACAGGTCGTCGCCTACCGCGAGCACCGCGGGCACCACCGGGTAGAAGGGCTTCAGCGCCTTCATCACGCGCGCCTCGCGCGCCATGTCGTGCGCGCTCTTCGCCTTGTGCCCGAACGGCGGGCGGCGAAGCACGAGGTCGCGGCCGGGGTAGCGGACCTGGTAGGTGAGGTTGGAGGCGCCGCGGGCGAACTGGCCGATCGCGGGCGCGCCTTCGAGGCCGGGGATGCGCGACTTGAGGAACGCATCCACCTTCGCGACGTCGAGCTCCTCGCCCGCCCGAACGTCCCCGGCGCGGTCGAGGAGGGAATCGGCGCCGGTCATGGCGCCGCGCCGTTGCCTTCGCGTTTCGCGCGCTGCTTCCTGAATTCGAGCTTCGCGATGAGCGCCCGGTGCACCTCGTCGGGGCCGTCGGCGATGCGAAGGATGCGCGCATAGCCCATGAGCGCGGTGAGCGGGAAGTCGTCGGAGACGCCCGCGCCGCCATGCACCTGGATCGCGGCGTCGATCACCCGCTGCGCCATGCCGGGCGCGACCACCTTGATCTGCGAGATCTCGCTCATGGCGCCCTTGGCGCCCACGGTATCCATCAGCCACGCCGCCTTCAGCGTGAGCAGCCGCGCCTGCTCGATCGCCATGCGCGCGTTCGCGACGACGTCCGCGTTGCCGCCCAGTTGCGCCAGGGGCTTGCCGAAGGCGACCCGGTTGTCGGCGCGCGCGCAGAGGAGCTGGAGCGCCCGCTCGGCCGCGCCGATCGCGCGCATGCAATGGTGGATGCGCCCGGGGCCCAGGCGCCCCTGCGCGATCTCGAACCCCTTGCCGATGCCCGCGATCACGTTCGCCTTCGGCACGCGCACGTTCGCGAAGCTGACCTCGCCGTGGCCGAAGGGCTCGTCGTACACCCCGAAGCACGGCACCATGCGCTCGATCGTCACGCCGGGGGCGTCCAGCGGCACGAGCACCATCGAATGCCGGTGGTGCTTGTCGGCGGACGGATCCGACAGCCCCATGAAGATCGCCACGCGGCAGTTCGGGTGCCCCAGCCCGGAGCTCCACCACTTGCGGCCGTTCAGCACCACCTCGTTGCCTTCGGGCACGGCGGTGGCGCGCATGTTGGTCGCGTCGCTCGAGGCGACCTCCGGCTCCGTCATGCAGAACGCGGACCGGATCTCGCCGGCGAGCAGGGGCTGCAGCCACCGTTCCTTCTGCTCGTCCGAGCCGTAGAGCGCCAGCACCTCCATGTTTCCGGTGTCCGGCGCGTTGCAGTTGAACACCTCGGGCGCGATGAGCGAGTGGCCTGTGAGCTCCGCGAGCGGGGCGTAGTCGGCGTTGGACAGCCCGGCGCCCAGCCCCGCGTGCGGCAGGAAGAGGTTCCACAGGCCCTCTCGCCGCGCGCGCTCCTTGAGCGATTCCATGATGGCGGGTTGTTTCCAGCGGCGCCAGTCGGAGCCGCCCGCGAGCTCGTCCACGTAGCCCGGCTCGGCAGGAAGCACGTGGTCGCGCATGAACGCCTCCATCCGCGCGATGAAGTCGGCTGCCTTGGGGGAGGGTGCGAAGTCCATGGTCGTGGTCCCGGTGGGTTCAGGCGTTGACGGAAGCGCGGTAGCGCGCCCAGTCGAAATGCGGCCCCGGATCGGTCTTGCGACCCGGCGCGATGTCGGAGTGCCCCGCGAGCTCGAGAGCGCCATAGCGCGCGAAGAGAGCCCTCGTGAGCTCGGCAAGGGAGGCGTACTGCTCGTCGGTGAACGGCCCGTAATCCGTCCCCTCGAGCTCGATGCCCACCGAGTAGTCGTTGCAGCGCTCCCTGCCCCTCCAGCTCGAGGCGCCGGCGTGCCAGGCGCGCAGCTCGCAAGGCACGTACTGGATCACCTCGCCCTCGCGGCGGATGAGGAAGTGCGACGACACGCGCACGCCCGCCAGCCCCGCGAAGTACGGGTGCGCGCCGGGGTGGAGCCGGTCGAGGAAGAGGTCGGTGATCCACCCGCCCCCGAATTCCCCCGGCGGCAGCGAGATGCTGTGGATCACCACGAGGTCCACGCCCGCATCGTCGGGCCGCGCATCGTGGTTGGGCGACGGGATCCACCGCGCGCCCGAGCACATGCCCGCGATGTCCACGAGGAACCGCGGCGGCGCGGCGGTCTCCTCGAGGTCGATCACGGAAGCACGTGGTAGAAGAACGACACGCCGTGCCGCGCGCCGTCGGGCTCGATCGTGAAGCCGGGAATCTCGCCGGCGCGGCTGTAGCCCATGGAAACGTAGAGGCGCTCGCCCGCGTCGCCGGTGCGCGTGTCGAGGATGAGGAGCGTGCGGCCGCGATAGGACGCCTCCACGTGCGCGGCCGAAAGGAGCGCCCGTCCGAGCCCGTGGCCGCGGTGCGAGTTGCGCACCATGAGCTTCCTGATCTCGGCGCGGTGGTGGCCGTTCTGCCGGCCGGACAGGAGCAGTTGCACGCTGCCCACGACCTCGCCCGCGTCCTCGGCGACGAGGAGAACGAGGTTCCCGTCCACCAGGCCCTGCATCACCTCGCGCCAGTAGAGCACCGCGTCGGCCGGCGCGAGCGGCGCCCAGAAGCCGATCGAGGCGCCGGAATCGACGGCGTCGATGAGGAGGTCGGCGAGCCCGGGAAGGCACTCCGCGAACCGGTCGAGGTCGATGGTGCGGATCCGCGCCGTCATTTCACTGCCTTTCCGCCGGTATCGGCATGGACTGTCCTGCGCCCCGATCCCCGGTCAGTCGATGCCGAGCCGGTCGAGCCGGTAGCGAAGGCTGCGGAAGGTGATGCCCAGCAGCTTCGCCGCCGCGGTCTTGTTGAAGCGCGTGGCCTCGAGCGCCTTCTGGATGGCCTCGCGCTCCACCTGGTCCAGGA
>JAGRPO010000146.1 GCA_019449455.1 Betaproteobacteria bacterium
CACGGTCATGCGCAGGTTGACGGGGTCGAAGGCGTAGGGCTGCGCCGGCACGATGCGGGAAGCGGCGTGCGCGGCGGCGCAGCCGAGGAAGAGCGCGATGCCGGATGCGGCGGCGAAGGAGCGGTTCATGGCGGTGATCGGCAATCGTGATCGTTGGAGTCCGGCATTTTGTTCCAACTCGGGCGCAGGCGGGTTACCGACCGTTACCCGGTTCCTCCCCGGGGGTGGCGGTGCGCAAGCGCAGGCGACTGGACGCCCCGGGACCCCGGGGCGTAATAGAATCGGGTCTGCCTGGCCTGCGCACTGCGAGGGAGACGCGTGTCGGAGATCGTTCTCGAGAAAGTGACGAAGCGCTTCGGCCGGATGACGGCCGTCGATGCCGTGAGCTTCCGCGCGGAGACCGGAAAGTTCGTGGTGCTGCTGGGGCCCTCCGGATGCGGGAAGTCGACGCTGCTGCGGCTCATCGCGGGGCTCGAGGACGTGACCGAAGGCAGGATCCTCATCGACGGACGCGACGTGACGCGCCTGTCGCCGGACAAGCGCCGCGTCTCCATGGTGTTCCAGTCGTACGCCCTCTTTCCGCACCTGTCGACGCAGGAGAACATCGTCTTCGGCCTCAAGGTCAGGCGGATGCCGGAAGGCGAGCGGTTGAAGCGCCTGGCGCAGGTGGCGGAGGTCGTCGGGCTCGCGGACCTCCTCGACCGCAAGCCGCAGCAACTCTCCGGCGGGCAGCGCCAGCGCGTGGCGCTCGCGCGGGCGATCATCGCGGAGAACAACATCTGCCTGATGGACGAGCCGCTGTCGAACCTGGACGCGCAGCTGCGCCACGGGATGCGGGTGGAGATCCGCGCGCTGCAGCAGCGCCTCGGGATGACCGTCGTCTACGTCACGCACGACCAGGTCGAGGCGATGAGCATGGCCGACCGCGTCGTGCTCATCCGCGAGGGCCGCATCGAGCAGGAGGGCTCGCCCGAGGATCTCTACGCCAGGCCGGCGACGATATTCGCGGCGCGCTTCATCGGCACGCCGGGAATGAACCTCCTCGCCCTCGCCGACGGGCCGGGCGGCGCCGTCGTGCGCGGCTCGCAGGACACGCTGTTTCCCGGCCGCGGCGGCGGGCTCACGCTCGGCGTGCGGCCGGAGCACGTCTGGCTCGCGAATTCCGGCGGCGTGGCCGCAACCGTCACGAGCTCCGAATACCATGGCGCCGACACGATCCTGACCGTGCGGGTCGGCGAGGAGACGCTGTTCATGCGGGCGCCGGGGCAGCTTGCGCAGGCCGCGGGCACGCAGGTGCGGCTCGCCTGGAAGCCGGGGTCGCTGCACCTGTTCGACGCGGCGACCGGAATGCGGGCGGCGGAGGAACTGCAGCCCGGCCGCCTCGCCGTGGCGGCCGATTGACGTGAGTCAACCGCCCGCCCGGGCCGGGTCACTACGCTGTAAAAGGGAAAGTCCGAGCTTCACTCGACAAGGGAGAGACGACATGCGGTCGATACTCGCAATAGCCACGGCAGCGCTCATCGGTCTTGCGCAGGCGGCGTGGGCAGACACGGAAATCACCTTCTACTACCCGATCGCCGTCGGCGGCCCGCTCACCAAGGTGATCGACGGCTACGCCGCGGAATTCGAGAAGGCGAACCCCGGCGTGAAGGTGAAGCCGATCTACGCCGGCAACTACGACGACGCGCGCATCAAGGCGCTCGCGGCGCTCAAGGCCGGCCAGCCCGCCCAGATCTCGGTGCTCTTCTCGATCGACATCTACGAGCTGATCGAGCAGGACGTGATCATTCCCTGGGACGACGTCGCCACCTCCGCCGCGGACAAGGCCTGGATCAAGTCCTTCTACCCGGCGCTGATGATGAACGGCACCTACAAGGGCAAGGCCTACGGCATCCCGTTCCAGCGTTCGACGATCGTGATGTACTGGAACAAGGACGCGTTCAAGGAGGCCGGCCTCGACCCCGAGAAGGCCCCGGCCAACTGGACCGAGATGACGCAGATGGCGGGCAAGCTCGTGAAGAAGGACGCCTCCGGCAACGTGTCTCGCTGGGGCGTGATGGTGCCCTCCACCGGCTACGCGTACTGGATGTTCCAGGCGTTCGCGCGCCAGAACGGCCAGGACCTCATGAACCGCGACGGCAACAAGACCAATTACGCCCATCCGGACGTGATCGCCGCGCTCCAGTACTGGCGCGACCTGGGCGCGAAGCACAAGGTGATGCCCGAGGGCACGGTCGAGTGGGGGACGCTGCGCCAGGCCTTCACCGAAGGCAAGACCGCGATGATGTGGCACACCACCGGCAACCTCACCGCGGTGAAGGGCAGCGCCAAGTTCCCGTTCGGCGTCGCGATGCTGCCGGCCTCCAAGCAGCGCGGCTCGCCCACGGGCGGCGGCAACTTCTACCTCTTCAAGAAGACCACTCCCGAGGAGCGCAAGGCCGCGCTCGCCTTCGTGCAGTTCATGACCGCGCCCGAGCGCGCCGCCGACTGGAGCATGGCCACCGGCTACGTGGGCATCTCGCCCGCGGCCTACGACACGCCGAAGCTCAAGGCCTACGCCGCGGAGTTCCCGCCGGCCGTGGTCGCGCGCGACCAGTTCCAGTACGCCACCCCCGAGCTCTCCACGTTCCAGACGGGCCGGGTGCGCAAGCTCCTCGACGACGCCATCCAGGCCTCGCTCACCGGCCAGAAGCAGCCGGCCGACGCGCTGAAGGCGGCGCAAACGGAAGCCGACAAGCTGCTGAAATCCTACCGCTGACCCCCCGATGAGGAATGTGTATGGATGGCTGCTGCTGACCCCGGCAGCCATCCTGCTCATCGGCTTCACGCACTATCCGGCTGTCGCGACGCTGATCGACAGCTTCTTCTCGACGGGCACGGTGGTGCGGCCCTCCCGGTTCGTCGGCCTCGCGAACTACGCGCTGCTGGCCGACGACCCGATCTTCTGGCAGGTCCTGCGCAACAACCTCGCTTTCGCGGCCGGGACGATCCCGACCTCGATCGCGCTGGCGCTGCTCATGGCGATCTGGGTGAACGACAAGCTGCCGGCGCGCGCGCTGGTGCGCATGAGCTACTTCACGCCGACCATCCTGCCGATGGTCGCGGTGGCGAACCTGTGGCTCTTCTTCTACACGCCCCAGATCGGCCTCATCGACAAGGTCGCCGCGGTCTTCGGGATGCCCAGCCACAACTGGCTCGGCGACCCGAGCACGGTGATGGCCTGCCTCGCGGTGATGACGGTGTGGAAGGAGGCGGGCTTCTTCATGATCTTCTATCTCGCGGCGCTGCAATCGCTGTCGCCGGAGCTCGAGGAGGCCGCGAAGATCGAGGGCGCCTCGCGCTGGTACTACTTCCGCCGCGTGACGTTCCCGCTCCTCATGCCCACGACCCTCTTCGTGCTGGTGAACGCGACGATCAACTCGTTCAAGCTGGTGGACCACCTCTTCATCCTCACCAAGGGCGGCCCGGACAACGCGTCGAACCTCCTCCTCTACTACATCTACCAGGTGGCGTTCAGCTTCTTCGAGACGTCCTACGCCTCGACGCTCACGGTGGTGCTGCTGGCCCTGCTGGCGGCCATGGCGATCGTGCAGTTCCAGCTGATCGAGAAGCGGGTGCACTACCGATGAGGGTGCTGGACAGGCAGCTCCCGCTCCTGGAGACGGCCGCGGCCTGGCTCCTCGCCGTCCTGTGGATCGCGCCGCTCGCCTACGCGTTCTGGGCGGCGTTCCACTCGGCGGCGATGGCCACGCACTTCGACCTCTTCGGGACGCTCACGCTCGACAACTTCCGCAAGGCGTGGACCTACGCGCCGTTCCCGCGCCATTTCCTGAACACCATCATCCTCGTGACGATGGTCCTCGCCGCGCAGCTCGTGCTGTGCACGCTGGCGGGCTTCGCCTTCGCGCGCTTCGATTTCGCCGGGCGCAACGTCGCCTTCGGGCTGGTGCTCGTGCAGCTCATGGTGATGCCCGAGGTGCTGATCGTGGAGAACTACCTCACGATGGCGAAGCTGGGATTCGTGGACACCATCCTCGGCATCGGGCTGCCGTACATGGCGAGCGCATTCGGCATCTTCCTCATGCGCCAGACCTTCAAGACGATCCCGCGCGAGCTCGAGGATGCGGCGCGCGTCGAGGGCTGCTCGATGATGGGGGTCCTCTGGCGGGTCTATGTCCCGCTCGCGCGGCCGACCTACCTCGCCTACGCGCTGGTCTCGGTGAGCTACCACTGGAACAACTTCCTCTGGCCCCTCATCATCACCAACTCGATCAACACGCGCCCGCTCACCGTCGGCCTCGCGATCTTCGGCGCGCCCGAATCCGGCGTCGACTGGGCGGTGATCAGCGCGGGGACGCTCATGGCGGTCTCGCCGCTGCTCGTCGCCTTCCTCCTCTTCCAGCGCCAGTTCATGCAGTCGTTCATGCAGGCGGGCATCAAGTAACGGAAAAGGGGACGGTTCCCAGGAACCGTCCCCTTTTCGTACTGCGGTGCAGCACCCTTTTTGCTAGACTCGCCCGCAATTCGAATTCCCGGCCCCCGCGCACCATGACCACTCTCGTCATTTTCACGGTCGCCTACCTGGCGGTCACCATCGCGATCGGCGTCTACGCTGCCCGCTTTGTCACGAACGCCAAGGATTATCTCGTGGCGGGCCGGAACCTGCCGCTCTACATGAACATGGCCACGGTATTCGCGACGTGGTTCGGGGCGGAGACGGTGCTGTCGGTGTCGGCCACTTTCGTCCAGGATGGCCTGGGAGGCATTCCGGCCGATCCGTTCGGGGCGACGTTCTGCCTCATCTTCGTGGCGCTCTTCTTCGCCCGCGCCTTCTACCGGCTCGACCTCCTCACCATCGGCGACTTCTACAAGAAGCGCTACGGCAAGGGAGTCGAGGTGCTCACCAGCCTCGCGGTGACGCTCTCCTACCTCGGCTGGACCTCCGCGCAGCTCACGGCGCTGGGCATCGTCTTCAATTCCCTGTCGCAGGGCGCCATCACGCTGGACCAGGGCATCCTCATCGGCGCGATGGTCGTGCTCGTCTACACGACCATGGGCGGGATGTGGTCGGTGGCCCTCACGGACCTCTTCCAGTCCGTGGTGATCGTGGCGGGCCTCATCTACGTGGCGATCCTCGCGACCGACATGGCCGGCGGCATGGGCAAGGTCATTTCCCACGCCTCCGCGGCCGGCAAGTTCCAGTTCTGGCCCACGGGGGGCAGCAAGGAATGGTGGGCCTTCGTGGCGGCCTGGGCCACGCTGGCCATCGGCTCCATCCCGCAGCAGGACGTCTTCCAGCGCGTGACCAGCGCGAAGAACGAGAACACGGCGGTGCGCGGCTCCCTGCTCGGCGCGGCCGCGTACTTCACCCTCGCCTTCGTGCCGATGTATCTCGCCTACGCGGCGCTCATGGTGAATCCGGAGGTAGTCAACGGCCTGCTCAAGACGGGGGGCCGGGAGGTCCAGCTCATCCTCCCCACCATGGTGCTGCTGCACATGCCGCTCTTCGCGCAGGTGATGTTCTTCGGGGCGCTCCTCTCGGCGATCCTGTCGACGGCTTCCGGGGCGCTGCTGGCACCCACGGCGCTCTTCACCGAGAACGTGGTGAAGCCCCTTTTCGGCCAGATGAGCGACAAGCGGTTCCTGCTGGCCCTTCGCGTCACCCTCCTCTTCTTCACCGCCGGCGTCCTCATCTTCGCCCTCAACAACACCAGCACGATGTACGAGATGGTGCAGAACGCCTACAAGGTGACGCTGGTGGGCGCCTTCGTGCCGCTCGCCTGCGGGATCTACTGGCACCGCGCGTCCACCCAGGGGGCGCTGGTTTCGTCCCTGGTCGGCCTGGCGGTGTGGGCAATCTGCGAGAAGTTCTACGCGGACGCCGACGTTCCGCCGCAGATGTGGGGCCTCTTCGCCTCGCTGGTCGGGATGCTGGTGGGCTCTTTCGCGCCGCAGCTCGTCCGGGACGCCCGGCAGGACGCATTCGCCCGGGGATAGGCCCCGCCTGACCCCCATCCGCCGGCAGGAACCCGCCTCCCACGGCGGCATACCCCCCCTCCGGCGACGTTTCGCGGCGTCCTTTCCGCATTTCGTCGCTTTCCGCTTCAGCCCCCCTTCACGCCTCATTAATCTGGCGCCAAGTCGTAAGCGCCCGCCGGGTGCCGAGCCGTGAAGGAGTGTGACCGTGAGCAAACTCGAGAAGCTGGACATGATGGGCGTCGCCTCGCTGGGCGCCGTCGCCGCCGCTCTGCTGGTGGCCTGGATGGTGACCACGCACAACGCCGCCGCGCACCTGACCCGGCACGCCGCGCACGACCAGGGCGTGACCCTCACGGACGACGGCCGCATGAAGCTCATCGTCACCGGGGAACGCGCCGGTGCCGCCGCCCCGGCCGCGCCGACCACGCGCACCGCCTCCGTCCGCCCCGCCGGCGGCCCGTCGCTGGAAGTCGCGCTTCCCTTCGTCTTCCGCCCGTAGGCGAAGCGCCATGGAAAGCATTGACCGGGTCATCCCGCCGCACGCTTTCGGCGTCTCCACGGCCGTGACGGCGATCGTCGCCGGCTGGTTTGCGCTTACCTTCGCCATCACCGTAGGGGGAGTCGTCCTCGGTGCGTGAATCCCGCTTTCGTCCCAACCCCCACCCGGCTCCGGCCGGGTTTTTTTCCGGGACGGTTCCCAGGAACTGTCCCCATCGCTCGATGGCGCGTCCCGATGCCGCGTCGGCGCGTTTCGTCGCAGGCGCGTGGCCAGGGCGCGCCGCGCCACGTAGTGTCTGCTTTCAGGAAACCATGCCATGAACCGATCCGCCCGCCCGATGCCCTTGCCCTGGATTGCCCGCCTGCAAAACGGGGCATCTCCGCGCCCGTCGTCATCCCGGCAGGCAACCGCGCCCGCGGCGTCCCGTCCCGGCATCGCAGGCCGCTGGAAGCCTCGCGACCGGGTGAGCGCCGCCGGCAACTGATACGCTTCCGGCGACTTCCACTCGACACCAGCCGCCGTGAACCGCCTTGCCTACCTTTTCGAGGGACTCACGCTCAAGCGCGTGCTGCTGGTGTCGATCCTGTGCGTCTGGGCGGCGGCGGCGACGGTCTGGTTCTTCGCCAACACCTACCTCGACCTCCTGGTGAGCTCGCTGTGCGTGGGCTATACCAGCATGGTGCTCTTCACGGCCGCCACGAACCTGCGCCAGCGGCGCCTTCCCCGCTGGACGGTGCAGGTGCTGTCGATCGTCGTCGGCTCCTTCCTCGGGACGCTGCTCGCCGGCATCGTCAAGGGCCGCGACCTCGCTGGCATGTTCACCGAGCGCTTCTACGGGGTGCTCATCACCATGGGGCTGGGCATCGGGTTCGGCGCCATGGCGGTCTGGGTCTACGTCTTCCGCGAGCGCGAACTGCGCCACGAGGCGGAGCTCGCCCGCGCCCGGGCCGAACGCGTGCAGCTCGAGAAGAACGTCCTCCAGGCGCAGCTCGCCCTCATGCAGGCGCAGGTCGAGCCGCATTTCCTCTTCAACACGCTGGCCAACGTCCAGCACCTGGTCGAAACCGACCCGTCGTCGGCCTCGC
>JAGRPO010000147.1 GCA_019449455.1 Betaproteobacteria bacterium
CGCGCCGCGTCGCACATGGCCAAGGAGGGCATCGTGCCGCGGTTCAGCGTGAACCTGTCGGCGCGCACCCTCGTCGACGCGGAGCTGCCCGACATCGTCGAGCAGGCGCTCGGCACGTGGAGCGTGCCGCCGGAGAGGATCACGCTGGAGATCACCGAGAGCTCCATGATCGGCGACGCCGAGCGCACCATGGCCATGCTCACGCGCCTCAAGGGCACCGGCGTGCAACTGTCTATCGACGACTTCGGCACCGGCTACTCGTCGCTCGCCTACCTGAAGCGCTTCCCGGTCGACGAGCTCAAGATCGACAGGCTGTTCGTGGGCGGGCTGCTGGCCGACCGTGGCGACCACCAGATCGTGCGCTCCGTGATCGACCTCGCGCACAACTTCGACCTGCGCGCCGTCGCCGAGGGCGTCGAGGAGGAAGCCACGCGCGCCGAGCTGGGCCGCATGGGCTGCGATCTCGTCCAGGGCTATCTCATCAGCCGGCCGCTTCCGGAGCGCGAGTTCCGCATCTGGTGGGCGGAAAGGGAGAAGGGAAGGTGAAGCGGGGGTTCTACACGATCATGGCCGCGCAGTTCTTCTCCTCCCTGGCCGACAACGCCCTCCTCATCGCCTCCATCGCCCTCCTCCTGCAGCTCGAGGGGCCCGCCTGGCTCACGCCGCTGCTCAAGTTCTTCTTCACCGTCTCCTACGTCATCCTCGCGGCCTTCGTCGGCGCCTTCGCCGACTCGATGCCCAAGGGGTACGTCATGTTCGCGACGAACACGATCAAGATCGCGGGCTGCGCGCTGCTCTTCTTCCACGACCTCGTGATCATCCCGGGGCTCGCGCCCTACTGGTTCGTGCTGGCCGCCTACGCCGTGGTGGGACTGGGCGCCGCCGCCTACTCGCCGGCCAAGTACGGCATCCTCACCGAGCTCCTGCCCCCCGAGCAGCTCGTCGTGGCCAACGGCTGGATCGAGGGCCTCACGGTCGGCTCGATCGTGCTCGGCACGGTGATGGGGGGCATCCTTATCGGGCCCAGGGTGTCGGCGATCCTGCTCTCGGTCGACTTCCCGCTCATCGAAACCGGGGTGGACTCGCCGCCCGAGGCCGCGATCCTGGTGATCGCCGTGGTCTACTTCGTGGCCGCCCTCTTCAACCTCGCGATCCCCGACACCGGGGCCCGCTATCCCCACCAGCAGCACCGCCCGGTGCAGCTCGTCGTCGATTTCGCGCACTGCTTCACGACCCTCTGGAAGGACAAGCTGGGCCAGATCTCGCTCGCGGTGACCACGCTCTTTTGGGGCGCGGGGGCCACGCTCCAGTTCATCGTGCTCAAGTGGGCGGAACAGCACCTCAAGCTGCCGCTCGCGCAGGGCGCCATGCTGCAGGGCGTCTCGGCCATCGGGATCGCGCTGGGCGCGGTGCTCGCCGCCCGCATCATCCCGCTCAAGCGCGCCGTGGCGGTGTTGCCGGTGGGAATCGGCATGGGCTTCGTCGTGATCACCCTCATCGGGGTCACGTGGATGCCGCTCGTCTACCTCCTGCTCATCCTGGTGGGCGCGATGGCGGGCTTCTTCGTGGTGCCGATGAACGCGCTCCTGCAGCACCGAGGCCACGTCCTCATGTCGGCCGGCCACTCCATCGCCGTCCAGAACTTCAACGAGAACGTGAGCATCCTGGTGATGCTGGCGCTCTACGCCGTCATGATCAAGTTCGACCTGCACATCAACGTGATCATCGTGATGTTCGGCGCCTTCGTGTCGGTGGCGATGTTCCTCGTGATGCGCTGGAACGCCGCCAACCACCGCGCCGACCCGAGCCTCGACCGCCTCATCGGCGAAGCGAAGCACTGATTTCCTCGACGGGGCGGCGGCCGGGTGAGCGA
>JAGRPO010000148.1 GCA_019449455.1 Betaproteobacteria bacterium
AGGTCCGCGGGGAGCCTGCGGTGGTACCACGCGGTGGACGCGAACGTGGGCAGGAAGAGAACCGGCGGCAGGTCGTTGTTGGTGTCGAAGCGCAGCACCGTGAAGTCGAGCGCGCAGGAGATGAGCATGACCCCGTTCAGGTACATGCCGTGGCGCTCCAGCAGGTGGCCCGAGAGCCCCGCCGCGCGCGTGGTGCCGTAGGACTCGCCGATGAGGTACTTGGGACTCGCCCAGCGCGCGTAGCGCGAGCAGTAGAGGCGGATGAACTCGCCCACGCTCTCCAGGTCGCGCTTGTAGTCGTGGAATTCGGCGGTCTTCTCGCCCGCGACCATGCGGCTGTAGCCGGTGCCCACGGGGTCGATGAAGACGAGGTCGGAGCGGTCGAGGAGCGAGTGCTCGTTGTCGACGAGCCGTCCGGGCGGCGGCGGCGCGCGGCCCTCGTCGTCCAGCTCGACTCGCCGCGGGCCCAGCAGCCCCAGGTGGAGCCACACCGAGCTCGATCCCGGCCCGCCGTTGAACGAGAAGGTCACCGGGCGCGACTCGGGCTCGGCGCCGTCGAGCGTGTAGGCCACGAAGAACACGCTCGCCCGCGCCTTGTCGGTCTCCGCCTTGCCGTCCTTCTCCGACTCCTCCTTCAGCACGATCGTGCCGCAGGTGACGGTGTAGTCGAGGTCGCGGCCGCCGAGCCGCGCGCGATGCCGCGTGACGACGAGCCTGTCCGCCGGCGGCGGCTCCTCGGTCGCCTTCTTCTTTTCGTCCGCGTCGGATTCCGGCATCGGGGCCTCCCCAGGTGGATGTGGCGGCCATCCTAACCGACCGGCCGCGGCGGCGCTCGCCACGCGGGACTCCCGGGGCTACGATGCATGGGCTCCCCCCGCCCCGATGAAAGCCCCTTCCGCCGTGCCGAGAACCGTCTGGGTCCTCGGCTTCGTGAGCCTGCTCATGGACATCTCCTCGGAGATGATCCACAGCCTGCTGCCGCTCTACCTCACCGTGGGGCTCGGCGCGACCGCGCTGGCGGTGGGCGTGATCGAGGGCGTGTCCGAGGCCGCCGCGCTCGCGGTGAAGGTGTTCTCAGGGACGCTCTCCGACGCCCTGCGCCACCGCAAGTGGGTCGCCGCCGCGGGCTACGGGCTGGGCGCCCTCGCGAAGCCGCTGTTCGCCCTCGCCACCGGGCCCTGGCTCGTCTTCGGCGCGCGCTTCGTCGACCGGATCGGCAAGGGAATCCGCGGCGCGCCGCGCGACGCCCTCATCGCGGACGTGACCCCGCCCGCGTCCCGCGGCGCCGCCTACGGGCTTCGCCAGTCGCTCGACACCGTGGGCGCGCTCGCGGGGCCGCTCCTCGCGATGGCGCTCATGCTCGCGTGGTCGGACGATTTCCGCGCGGTGTTCTGGATCGCGGTGATTCCCGGCGCCCTTTCCTTCCTGCTCATCGCGTTAGTCGTACGCGAGCCGGAGCGCAAGGCGGGCGCCGCGCCCGCCGCGCCGTTCTCGTGGCGCGCCGCGCGCGGGATGGGGAAGGCGTTCTGGCGCGTCACGGCGGTGGGCGCGACGCTCACGCTGGCGCGCTTCAGCGAAGCCTTCCTCGTGCTGCGGGCCGAGAACCTGGGGGTCGCGCTCGCGTGGACGCCGCTGGTCATGGTCGGGATGAGCGCCGTGTACACGGTGACGGCGTATCCGGCGGGACGGCTCATGGACCGGCTCGGCACGCGCGGGCTGCTCGCGACGGGGGTCGCCGCGCTCGTGGCGGCGGACCTCGCGCTCGCCTTCGCCACGGGCATCCCCGCCCTGGCGGCCGGCGTGGCCCTCTGGGGCCTGCACATGGGGCTCACGCAGGGCCTGCTGGCGGCGATGGTGGCGGCGAGCGCGCCCCCGGAGCGGCTCGGCACCGCGTTCGGCGTCTTCAATCTCGCCTGCGGCGCGGCCATGCTCGCCGCGAGCGTGCTCGCCGGCGCCCTGTGGCAGACCCTGGGACCTCAGGCGACTTTCATCGCGGGGGCCGCGTTCGCCGCCGCCGCGATCGCGGTCATGCGCTTCGTGGCACGGTGACCGACGGCGCCCCCGGCTCGTCGCGGTGGGCGGCCAGCCAGGCGGCCGCGGCCGCGGCCGGCAACGGCGGGCTGGCGAGGAAGCCCTGCATTTCGTCGCAGCCGCGGTCGAGGAGGAAATCGAGCTGCGCCTCGGTCTCCACGCCTTCCGCGATCGAGGTGATGCCCATGTTGCGCGCGAGGTCGACGATGGCCGCCGTGATCGCGCGATCGTCGGGATCGGTCGCGATGTCGCGCACGAAGCTGCGGTCGATCTTGAGCTTGTCGATCGGGAAGCGCTTCAGGGTCGACAGCGACGAGTGCCCGGTGCCGAAATCGTCGATGGCGAGCTTCACGCCCAGCGCGCGCAGCCGGTCGACGGTTCGCATGAGCTCCGGCGACTCCTCCATCAGCATGCTCTCGGTCAGCTCGAACTCCAGCGACGCCGCGTCGAGCCCCGTCTCGGCGAGGATCCGCTCCACCTCGTCCACCAGGTTCTTCTGCTTGAACTGGATGGCCGAGAGGTTCACCGCGACCGGCACGCGCGGCAGCCCCGAGAGCTGCCACATCCGGTTCTGGCGGCAGGCGTTGCGCAGCACCCAGGCGCCGATGGGCATGATGAGCCCGCGCTGCTCGGCGATCGGGATGAAGTCGTTGGGCATCACCATGCCGCCGTCCTGCTGCGGCCAGCGCACGAGGGCCTCGACGCCCACCAGCCGGCCCGTGTCCACGCGCACCTGCGGCTGGTAGTGGATCTCGAAGGCCTCCTCGCGGATCGCCTCCCGCAGCCGCGTCTCGAGCGAGAGCGTGTTGAACGCCGCCTGCGAGAGCCGCTCGCTGAAGAACTGGTAGTTGCTGCGCCCGCGGTCCTTGGCGAGGTACATCGCCGCGTCCGCGTTCTTGATGAGGGTGTCGGCGCTCTGGCCGTCGCGCGGGAAGACGGCGATGCCGATCGACGGGCTCACCGACAGGCTCTGGCCCTCGAGCATGACGGGCTCGCTCACCGCCACGAGGAGCTTCTCGGCCACCGCGACCGGCGACTGCTCGCTCTCGAGGTCGGGAAGGACGACCAGGAACTCGTCGCCGCTCAGGCGCGCGACCACGTCGACCGAGCGCACCGTGCCCTCGATGCGCGAGGCCACCAGGCGCAGCAGCGCGTCCCCCGCGGCGTGGCCGAGGGAATCGTTCACCGTCTTGAAGTTGTCGAGGTCGATGAAGAGGATCCCCACCATCGACTCGCGCCGCCGCGCCGAGGCGAGGATGAACTCCAGCCGGTCCATGAGGAGCACGCGGTTGGGCAGCCCCGTGAGCGTGTCGTGGTGGGCCAGGAACTGGATGCGCGCCTCGGCCTCCTTGCGGTCGCGGATGTCGCGCAGCACCGTCATGCGGTAGTGCTTGCCCCTGAAGGGCATCACCTTGCCGGTGAGCTCCACCGCGATCCGCGTGCCGTCCTTGTGCACGATGGCCCCCTCGTAGGGTCGCTCGTAGCCCATGCGGATGTTGTTGAGGACCGTGTCGCGCGAGTCGGGCGCCACGAAATCGAGGACGGGCTTGCCGACCAGCTCATCGTAGCGGTAGCCGATGAGGCGAAGCCCCGCGTCGTTGCAGTCGGTGATCACGCCCTTTTCGTGGAAGACGATCCCCTCGTGGGTGGCGTCGGAGAACTTGCGCAGCCGCTCCTCGCTCTCGCGCACCGCCTGCTCGGAGAGCCGGTGGCGGGTGATGTCGGAAATCAGCACGAACGCCGCGTGCGCCTTCCCGTCGTCGTCCAGTTGCGGCAGCAGGTTGACCTCGATCACGCGCGCGCCGCCGTCTTCGTCCCGGAGGGTGCGCTCGTAGGTGACCGTCTCGCCCTTGAGCACGCGGCGGATGTAGGGCTCGACCTCGCGGAAGCCCTCGGCCCCGATGATCTCCTCGACGGTGCGCCCGAGGACCTCCTCCACCTTCCAGCCCCACGTCGAGGCGTAGGCCTTGTTCGCGAACAGGCAGCGCAGGTCCGGGCCGAAGTGCGAGATCAGGACCGGAACGTTGTCGGCCAGCAGCCGGATTTCCTGGGCCCGGGCGCGCGCCGCGAGCTCGGCGTTGCGCCGCTCGCTGATGTCGTGGCAGGTGCCCAGGTAGCCCGCGAGCCGGCCGGACTCGTCGGTGACGGGCTCGGCGGAATGGTGCACCCAGCCGTAGGCGCCGTCGGCACGGCGCAGGCGGAATTCGGACTCCATGCGCCTGCGCAAGCCGAAGGCTTCCGACCATTGCCGGCGCAGCGCGTCGCGATCGTCCGGGTGGACGGAGTCGAGCCAGCCGGTGCCGCGCTCGAACGCGAGGCTGCGTCCCGTGTAGTCCTCCCACGCCTGGTTCACGAAGCTGCACCCGCCCTCGCCGTCGGCGCACCACACGAGGCTGGGAAAGGCGTTGAACAGCGCCGCATGCGCCGCCGGGTCGTCGAGGACGTCGGCGGTGTTGCCTTGGCGGGGGTCGTGGGGCGTTACGGCCATGGGGGACTCGCGAGTTCCGTGCGATCCTGGTTCGAGGCTATCACGGACGATCCGCGGGCGAACCTGTCCTGGCGCAAACGGACGTGTTTCAGGCGAAACCGAGGACGACGCGCCGGTTGCGGGCTCCTTCGCTGCGGATCTTCGCCACCGCCAGCCGGCCCACCTCGCGGGTATTGGCCACGTGGGTGCCCCCGCAGGGCTGCAGGTCCACCCCCTCGATCTCGAGGACCCGGACGCCCCCCTGGCCCCGCGGCGGCTGAACCGACATCGTGCGCACGAGCTCGGGGCGCGCATCCAGCTCGGCGTCGGAAATCCAGCGCGGGCGCACCGGGTGGGCCTCGTCCACGAGACGGTTCAATTCCCCTTCGATCGTTTCCTTCACCAGCCGGTCCATCTCGATGTCGAAGTCGAGACGCGCCTTGTCGTGGGCGACCTGCCCCCCCGTGACGGGCGCGGGGACCACGGCGCACAGCAGGTGCAGCGCCGTGTGGAACCGCATGTGGCGGTAGCGCCGGTCCCAGTCGAGGCGGGCCTCCACCTCCTCGCCCGGAAGCGGGGCCGCCTCGCCCGGCGCGCAAACGTGCACCACGGCGTCCGCCCCCTCCCCTTTCACCGCGCCGTCGATCCGGATCACGGCCCCGTCGGCGCGCACGAGCGTGCCCGTGTCTCCCGGCTGGCCGCCTCCGGTGGGATAGAACACCGTCCGGTCGAGCTCGATCCCCGCCGGCGTCACGGCGACCACGCGCGCCCGGCAGGCGCGCGCATAGGGATCCTCACGGAAAACCAGTTCGGCCATGGCCTGTCCGGGACGCGGGAAACGACTGCTAGAATCCCTGCAAAAGCGGCCGAAGTCCACTCCCGGGGGATACCCATGAAGCGCCCGCTCGCCCGCGCCCTCGCGTTCGCCGCGTTCGTCGCGTTCGCCGTGCTGCCCGCGGCCGCGCAGGTCTACAAGTGGACGGGGCCCGACGGACGCACCCACTACGGCGACCGCCCGCCGGAGGACGCGAAGAGGCAGGAGCTGCGGATCGGCGTCCAGTCCTTCGGCGGCCCCGCCGAGGTGGACACCTGGACGAAGGTGCTCAAGCGCCCGCCGGCCGTGGACACCTCGAAGCCCCGGAACGACTCCATCACGATGTACTCCACCGCGTGGTGCCCGCACTGCAAGCGCGCCAAGGCGTACTTCGCGCGCAAGGGCGTGGGATTCCGGGAAGTCGACATCGAGGCCTCCGACGCCGGCCGGCGCGAGTTCGAGGAGTACGGCGGCAAGGGAGTGCCGCTCATCATCGTCGGCGAGCGCCGCATGCGCGGCTTCGACCCCGACGCCATGGATCGGCTGCTCGCCTCCGCCAGGCCCTGAGGGGCCGTCCCGGGGACGGCCGGGCGATGCTTCCGGCTACGCCTTCCTGACGAACTCGGACTTGAGCTTCATGGCGCCGATGCCGTCGATCTTGCAGTCGATGTCGTGGTCGCCCTCGACGAGGCGGATGTTCTTCACCTTGACGCCGACCTTCACGACCAGCGACGAGCCCTTGACCTTCAGGTCCTTGATCACCGTCACCGAGTCGCCGTCGTGAAGCTCGTTGCCGTTGGCGTCGCGCACGACCCGCCCGGCATCGGCGGGCGCCTCCACCGCGCCCTTCTCCCATTCATGGGCGCATTCCGGGCAAATGTACCGGGGTCCATCCTCGTACGTGAATTCCGAACCGCATTGGGGACATCTGGGCAATCCGCTCATGTGCGCGCCGTTCCGATCAGCAAGTGACTCCAGCCCGGATTATCGCGCAGACGGCGCCCCGCCCGCGCGCAAGACCCCGCGAAGCGACGGATATCCGCCACTTCGAGGCGCAAGTTCCCCGGTAGTTGATCCTCGTCAAGCCGCCGGCAGGGATGGCCATCTAGCCTCGGTCCGAAGGAGGTGTTCCCATGTACAGCATGCGGGTGAAGAGCGTCATGGAGCGCGGCAAGCGCCTTGTCGCGCCGCCCGGGACCACCGTTGCCAAGGCCGCGAGGCTCATGGCGAAGAAGAACGTCGGCGCGGTGATGGTGGTGGAGGAAAAGCGCCTCGTCGGCATCTTCACCGAGCGCGACATCGTGGTGCGCGTGATCGCCGAGGGCCGCGACGCCGCCACGACCCACATCGGCGAGGTGATGACCGCGAACCCCTTCACGGTCGAGCCGAACGAGATCTTCGGCCGGGCGCTGCTCCTCATGCACGACAACGGCTTCCGCCACGTGCCCGTCGTCGAGAACGGCGAGCCCGTCGGCATCGTCTCCTCGAGGAGCGCCCTCGATCCGGAGATGGAGGAGTTCGTGGCCGAGACGCAGCGCCGCCTGAGCCTGCGATAGGGTATCCTCGCGCCCGGCAGGGCCCCACCGGGCCCCGCCGCCCATTCCAACAAGGCCCCACGAGGACCCATGGCGCTCACCCAGCTCGACGAGGAACAGGTCCGCACCTGGACGCGGGGACAGAAGGACGAATGGTGGCTCAGGACCGTGTTCCGCGGCGACATGCCGCAGCTCACGATCCGCTCGGGCGTGACGGGCTTCCTGCTGGGCGGGGCGCTGGCGGCCACGGGGCTCTACATCTCGGGCAAGACCGGCATCACCATCGGCGTGGGCCTCACGTCGGTGATCCTCGCCTTCGCGATCTTCCGCATCATGCACGGCGCGGGGCTCGCGGCCGACTACACGATCCTCGAGAACAACTGCACGCAGTCCATCGCCACGGCGGCGGGCTACGTCGTCGCCCCCCTCACCTCCAGCCTCGCGGCCTACATGCTCGTCACCGGCATCATCGTCCCCTGGTGGCAGATGATCGTCTGGATGGTGGTCATCTCGATCATCGGGGTGCTGCTCGCCTTCCCGATGAAGCGGCGCTTCATCAACGAGGAGCAGCTCCCGTTCCCCGAGGGGCGGGCCTGCGGCGTGGTGCTCGACGCGCTCTACACGGGCGCGGCCGCCGCGGGCATGTACAAGGCGAAGCTGCTGGGCTACACCGCGCTCTTCACGGGCCTCTACCAGATGGTCGTGAGCGACGGCTGGATGAAGCTCCTGCAGCTGAAGATCCTGCGGATGGACCAGTGGGCCGGCCTCAAGGAGGCGTGGGTCTTCCACGACCGGCTCGACGCCTACTACTACGCCGCCGCGGCCAAGGCGAACCTGTGGATCCCGAACATCCTCGGCACCGACGTGCGCCAGCTCGGGCTGCGGCTCACGCTGGATGCCGCGATGCTGGGCGTGGGCGGCCTCATGGGGATCGCGGTCGCCACGAGCTGCCTGCTGGGCGCGTTCGTGAACTTCGTCATCCTCGCCCCGCTCATGATCCAGGCCGGGGACATCGTGCCGCGCATCTCGGCCACCGGTGCCGCGATTCCCATCAACCGCGCCGAGATCGTGAACCAGTGGTCGCTGTGGTGGGGCGTGACGATGATGGTCGTGGGCTCGCTCGTGAGCCTTGCGGGGCGGCCGGAGCTCTTCAGGAGCGCCTTCAAGTCGCTGCGCGGGAAGAAGAAGGAGGGCACCGACGTGCTGGCGCACATCGAGTTCCCGCTCTGGGTCTCCGCCGCCGGCGTGCCGGTGTTCAGCGCGCTCGGCGTCTGGATCACGCACGAGTTCTTCGGCGTCTCGTGGCTCCTCGCCGCGGTCTCCCTGCCGCTCATCTTCGTGCTCACCATCATCTGCACGAACTCGATGGCGCTCACCTCGTGGACGCCCACCGGGTCGCTCGCGAAGATCACGCAGTTCACCATGGGCGCCATCGACCGCGCCAACCCCGCGAGCAACCTGATCCCCGCGGGGATGACGGCGGAGATCGCCTCCAACGCCGCGAACCTGCTCTCCGACATCAAGCCCGGCTACATGCTGGGAGCCAAGCCCCGCCAGCAGGCCGTGGGCCACGTGATCGGCCTCTTCGCCGGGGCAATGGCTTGCGTGCCGCTCTACTTCCTCCTCTTCCTGCCGGCGGACGCGAACGGCGTGCGCTCGACCGCCACCATCGTCTCCGACCAGTTCGCCATGCCCGCGGCCCTGCAGTGGAAGGGCGTGGCCGACCTCATCACCAAGGGGATCGCGGGCCTGCCGTCGTCGGCCGTCGTGTCCATGATCGTCGCCGCCGCGTGCGCCCTGGCGATCGAGGTGGCCAAGATCATGACCAAGGGACGCTTCCCGCTCTCGGCCGTGTCCATCGGCCTGGGCGTGGTGCTCCCGCCCGAGGCGACTTTCGCGATGTGGGTGGGCGCGATGGTCTTCTGGTTGGCCGGCCGCCGCAACGCCACCCCGGGCACGAAGGGCCACACTTTCTGGGTCGAGGGCTGCGAGCCCATCTGCGCCGGCCTCATCTCCGGGGCCGCGCTGATGGGAATCGGCAACGCCATCGTGAACGTGCTGCTGTGACGAGGAGGGGCGCCGCATGAACATCGCGATCGACCCGCGGCGCTGCGCCGTGGTGCTGGTGGACTACCAGGAGCGGCTCCTGCCGGCCATCCACCGCGGGCTCGAGGTCGTGGCCGAGGGCGCGCGCCTGGCCGACTGCGCGCGGGCACTGGGCATCCCGGTGATCGGCACCGAGCAGAATCCACGCGGGCTCGGTCCCAATTCCTCCATGATCCGCGACCGCTGCGAGACGACGCTGGCGAAGATGCACTTCGACGGCTGCGCCGACGGCCTCGCCGGGGCCCTGCGCCCCGCCGGGCGGCCGGCGCCCACCGACGTGGTCGTGGCGGGCTGCGAGACGCACGTCTGCCTCATGCAGACCGCGCACGGCCTGCAGCGCGCCGGCTTCCAGGTGTGGGTGGCGGCGACCGCCTGCGGAACGCGCTTTCCCGCCGATCACGACCTCGCGCTCGCCCGGCTGCGCCAGTCCGGCGCGGTGCTGGCGAGCGTCGAGATGATCGCCTTCGAGTGGCTTCGCACCTGCGAGCACGAGCGCTTCCGCGAGGTGCTCGAAATCCTCAAGGCGCCACGCGGCTGAGCCATTCCCCTGGGCCGCCGCCGTTGCGATGACGTGGCGTTGCGGCGAGAATGACTCCATGAGTTCCTGGTCCTGCCCGCACGACACCGACGGGGTTTGCCAGCTCGTCCGCGGCGCCCGCTGCGAGCCGGGCATGCGCGGCTGCATCCTGCACGGCCGCTACCGATTCCTCGAGGACGAGCTGCGTGGCGGAGAGCGCAAGCCGGTGAAGGCCGCGCCCGCGGCGCCCGCCGACGCCGACGCGCCCAAGTCGCGCCGCTAGCGCGAGCCCCGGGCCCGCCCTACCAGCGCAGCAGCCGCGGGCCCAGGAGCGCGCCGGCCACCGCCGGGATCGCCATGCCCAGCAGGTACCAGGTGCCGATGAACGGCGCCGCCATTTCCGGGCAGTGCAGGCAGTAGACGAGCGCCCCGGCCGAGCCGGCCAGCAGCCCCGAGAAGGCTCCCGCCAGCGCGAGCCGCGTCGGGGCGAGCCCCCGCATCGCCCAGAACACGCCCGCGAACACCGGCATCGACAGCATCGCGATGTTGAGCGGGCACATCAGCCACGAGTCGCCCAGGAGCATGGCGATTCGCTGGCCGGGATCGGCGGCGACGAGAGCGGCGGCCGACAGGATCCAGATGGCCGCGACGGGAACCGGGAGGGCGGCCGGCACGCGGCCGATCGCCACGCCGGGGCGCGCGAGCCGCACGGCGCCGGCGATCGCGATGGCGAGCAGCGACAGCGGCAGCGCGACCTTCACCCAGAACATCGGCAGCCGCGTCGCCTCCGGAAGGTCCGGCCGCACGCCCAGGACGACGGCCATGAGCAGGACGGCGAACGCCAGGCCGGCCCCCAGCGCCAGGACGTAGCGCCGCAGAAGCACCCCGGCTTCCACCGGCGCGGCGTTGGTGGCGAGCATCGCGATCAGTGCGTCGGTCTTCATCGCCTATTTCCTCACGAAAGCGGCCAAAGCCTTCAACCCGCGGTGGACGCCGATCTTCACGGCCGATTCCGACAGGCCCGTGAGCTTCGCCGTCTCGGCTACCGACAGCCCCTGGATCTTCACGTGCAGGATGGGCAGCCGCTGGCGGTCGGGCAGCCGCTCGAGCAGCGTGGCGAGGTCGCGCCTCGCCTCCCGCGCCTCCTCGTCGGAGGCGGCCAGCAGTTCGTCGTCGTCGGAGAGCGGGTCGTTCATGGCCTCGCGGCCCGCTCGGCGGCGCAGGAAGTCGATCATCTTGTAGCGCGCGATCGCATGCATCCAGGCCGTGAGCGGCTGGGACGCATCGTAGGTGTGTCTCTGGTTGTGGATCGCCAGCAGCGTCTCCTGCACGAGATCCTCCACTTCGTCGGGCACGCGCGCCAGCCGCCCCCGCAGGAACGCGCGCAGGAACGCGCTCAGCGCCTTCAGGAACGCGTGGTAGGCCACGCCGTCGCCGGAGAGCCCGCGGAGCAGGAGGTCCTTCAGATGGTCTTCCTGTGCCCCCACGCGCTCCCGGCTCCTCATGTATTCGCGGGCCGCGCCCATCCGGTTACAGGCGGCGCGATTTTCCCGCGGAAACGGCGAATTCTGCCCGACCGCGTAACCGGGCGCCAATCCGGCGCGAACTAGCCCTCGGACCGTTCGCTCCGGAATGCCTCGGGCACCGGGCGCGGCACCTTCCCTTCACCGAACACAAGGAGCCTCACCATGAAATCCCGCAACCTCGCCATCGCCGCCATCGCGCTTGCCACCCTCGCCTCCGGCGCCACCTTCGCCGCCGACATGGACAAGAAGGACATGGGCAACACGGAGAAGTGCTACGGCGTCTCGATGGCCGGCAAGAACGACTGCGCCGCCGGCCCCGGCACCACCTGCGCCGGCACCTCCAAGAAGGACTACCAGGGCAACGCGTGGAAGCACGTGCCGAAGGGCACCTGCACGTCGATCAAGACCCCCACGGGAATGGGCTCGCTCTCCCCGACCAAGGTCTGAGGCCGCCACGGGACCACCCGGAACCATGACACCCACCCTCACCGCCGGGCTCGGCCTCAAGCCCCCGCACTACGAGGAGGCGCGAGCCTGCCCGGCGGCGGGGCTGTGGTTCGAGGTGCACCCGGAGAACTACCTCGTCGACGGCGGGCCTCGGCTCGCCTGGCTGCACGCGATCCGCGAACGCCACGCCGTAAGCCTTCACGGCGTGGCGCTCTCGCTCGCGGCGGACGCGCCGCCGGACGCGCGGCACCTCGGGCGCCTGCGCGCGCTCGCCGACCGCATCGAGCCCGCGCTCGTCTCCGAGCACCTCGCGTGGTCCGCCTGGCGCGGCGCGTACCACCCGGACCTGCTTCCGTTTCCGCGCACGGGCGAAGCGCTCGCGCGCATCTGCGCCAACGTCTCGGCCGCGCAGGACGCGCTGGGCCGGCGAATCGCCATCGAGAATCCCTCGCACTACCTGCGCATCGACGGCCACGAGCGCGGCGAGATCGACTTCCTCGCGGAGCTTTCGCGCCGCACCGGCTGCGGGCTGCTCCTCGACGTGAACAACGTCTTCGTGAGCGCGGCGAACCTCGGCTTCGACGCGGCAGGTTACGTCGACGCCTTCCCCGGCGAAGCCGTGATGGAGATCCACCTGGCCGGGCACACCCCCGACCCCACGCTGGGCGAAGGCCTCCTCGTCGATTCGCACGACGCTCCCGTCTGCGCGGCGGTGTGGGCGCTCTACGAGCGGCTCGTCGCGCGCATCGGGCCGCGCCCCACGCTCCTCGAGCGCGACGGCAACCTGCCCTCGTTCGAGGAACTCCTCGCCGAGCGCGACCGCGCGCACGCCGTGCTGGCAAGGCCCGAGGCGCTCGCCGCATGAACGCGGCCGCCGAAAGAGGGGCCCTCGCCCGCTTCCAGGACGCCTTCGCGAACGCGCTCCTGAGCCCGCATGCGCCGGCGGACGCGGCGATCGCCGCGCTGGCGGAGCAGCCCGCCTTCGCGGTCTACCGCAACACCGTGATGAAGGGATGCGTAGACGCCCTGCAGGCGAATTTCCCGTCCGTGGCGCGTCTCGTGGGCGAGGAGTGGTTCCGCGACGCGGCGCGCGAGCATGCGGCCGTGGCGCTCCCGGACGAGCCTTCGCTGCTTCGCTACGGGGCCGCCTTTCCCGCGTTTCTCGCCACCTTCGAGCCGGCCGCCGCACTGCCGTACCTCGCCGACGTGGCAAGGCTCGACCGCCTGTGGACCGAGGCGCACGCCGCCGCCGATGATCCGGCGCTCGACCGGGGGGCGCTCGCCGGAATCGATCCCGGCGCGCTCGGGGACGCGATCCTGCATCCCCACGCCGCGGCGCGCTGGGCGTGGTTTCCCGAATCGCCGATCTACACCATCTGGCGCCGCAACCGCGAGGAGAGCGCGGACGACAGCGAGATCGCGTGGCGCGCCGAGGGCGCGCTCCTGGCTCGTCCGCACGACAGCGTGTGCTGGATCGCGCTCGATGCCGCCGGCTGCCGCTTTCTCGACGCCTGCGCGAGCGGCCTGCCGGTGGCGCAGGCGATCGATGCCGCGCTCGGCGCCGAGGCGGACACGAACGTCGTCCGGCTGATATCGGCCCTCCTCG
>JAGRPO010000026.1 GCA_019449455.1 Betaproteobacteria bacterium
CTCGGGCGGCACCTGGCGCGGGTCGCGATCAACCGCTACCCGGACCCCGAGGCGCCTCGCCTCAAGGCGGCGCTTCGCGCGGCGATGGCGATCCCCGAAGGGCCGGACCTCATCCTGGGCAACGGCTCGGACGAGATCCTCCAGATGATCGCCGTGGCGCTCGCGCGGCCCGGCGCGACGATGCTCGCGCTGGAGCCCTCGTTCGTGATGTACCGCATGAGCGCGATCACGGCCGGAATGGGCTACGTCGGCGTCCCGCTCGCCCCCGATTTCACCCCCGACCTGCCCGCCACGCTCGCGGCGATCGAGCGGCACCGCCCCGCGCTCACCTGGATCGCCTACCCCAACAACCCGACCGGCAACCTCTTCCCGAGGCCGTCGATCCTGGCGATCCTCGAGGCTTCGCCGGGCCTGGTGGTGCTGGACGAGGCGTACTACGCGTTCTCCGGGGGAGCCTCCTTCCTGCCGGAGGTCGGGCGGCACCCCAACCTCGTGCTGGTGCGCACCGTCTCGAAGCTGGGGCTCGCCGGCCTGCGCCTGGGGCTCGCGGTCGGCCCGCGCGACTGGCTGGCCGAATTCGACAAGGTGCGGCTCCCCTACAACGTGAACGTCCTGTCGGCCGCGGCCGCGGAGTTCGTCCTGGCCCGCCGCGAGGCGCTGGAGGAGCAGACGAGGGCCATCGTGCGCGACCGCGCGCGGCTGGAAGCGGGCCTGGACGCCATCGCCGGCGTGAGGCGCTTTCCCTCCGCGGCCAACTTCGTCCTGGCGCGGGTGCCGGACGCGCCGCGCGCGTTCGAGGGCCTCAAGGCCCGTGGTATATTGGTTCGCACCCTCCACGGCTCCCATCCCCTGCTCGACCACTGTCTCCGGTTCACGGTCGGAACTCCCGACGAAAACGAGCGTCTCCTCGAGGCGCTGCCCCCGGCGATCGGCTGAAACCATGCGCACCGCGGAAATCCAGCGAGACACCAAGGAAACCCAGGTCTTCGTCGCCGTGAACCTCGACGGCACGGGCAAGGCGAGCCTCGCCTCGGGCATCCCGTTTCTCGACCACATGCTCGACCAGGTCGCCCGCCACGGCGCGGTGGACCTCACCGTGAAGGCGAAGGGCGACCTCGAGATCGACGCCCACCACACGGTGGAGGACATCGGCATCACGCTCGGCATGGCGGTCGCGAAGGCGCTGGCCGGCAAGTTGGGCATCCGCCGCTACGGGCACGCCTACGTCCCGCTCGACGAGGCGCTCTCGCGCGCGGTGGTCGATTTCTCGGGCCGGCCGGGCCTCGAGTTCCACGTCGACTTCACCCGCGCCCGCGTGGGCGAGTTCGACGTCGACCTCACGCGCGAATTCTTCCAGGGCTTCGTGAATCACGCACTCGCCACCGTGCACCTGGACAACCTGCGCGGCGACAACTCGCACCATCAGTGCGAGACGATCTTCAAGGCATTCGCCCGTGCGCTGCGCATGGCGGTGGAAATCGACCCGCGCGCGACCGGCGTCATCCCCTCGACCAAGGGAACCCTCTAGGCAACCCTTCCGGGCCCGGGCCGCGCCCGGGGCCTTCCATGGCACAGCGCATCGCGATCGTCGATTACGGGATGGGAAACCTCCGCTCTGTGGAGAAGGCGCTCGCGCACGTGGCGCCGCAGGCGGCGGTCGTGATCACCGCCGATCCGGCGGCGATCCGCGCCGCCGACCGGGTCGTCTTTCCCGGGCAGGGAGCCATGCCGGACTGCATGAAGTGCCTCGCGGACAGCGGGCTGGGCGAAGCCGTCCGGGAAGCCGCGGGCGCGAAGCCGTTCCTCGGTCTGTGCATCGGCCTGCAGATGCTCTTCGAGCGCAGCGACGAGGGCGACACGCCGGGGCTCGCCATCCTGCCGGGCGAGATCCTCGCCTTCGGCGAAGAGACGAGGCGCGCCGGCTTCAAGATCCCCCACATGGGCTGGAACGAGGCCTGGCAGACCCGGCCGCACGCCCTCTGGCGCGGGATCCCCGACGGGGCCCGCTTCTACTTCGTGCACAGCTACTACTGCGTGCCCCGCGACCCCTCGCTCACCGCGGCCACGTCGCGCTATCCGCATGACTTTACCTCGGCCATCGCGCGGGATAACATCTTCGCCACGCAATTCCATCCCGAGAAAAGCAGCACCGCGGGGCTCACGCTACTAGAGAATTTCGTTTCCTGGACGCCGTGAGGATCCGGCCCCGACCGTTGCCATGCTGATCATTCCCGCGATCGACCTCAAGGATGGCCGCTGCGTTCGCCTCGAACAGGGCGACATGGCGACCGCCACCGTGTTCTCCGACGACCCCGGAAAGACCGCCGCCCACTGGGCGGGGCTCGGCGCGCGCCGCGTGCACGTGGTGGACCTGAACGGCGCCTTCGCGGGCAAGCCGGTGAACGAGGCCGCCATCAAGGCGATCATCGCCGCGGTCGATTCCGATATCCCGGTGCAGGTGGGCGGCGGCATCCGCGACCTGGACACGATCGAGCGCTTCCTCGACGACGGCGTCTCCTACGTGATCATCGGCACGGCGGCGGTGAAGAATCCCGGGTTCCTGCACGAGGCGTGCGACGCGTTTCCGGGCCACATCATCGTCGGGCTCGACGCGAAGGACGGCAGGGTGGCCACCGACGGGTGGTCCAAGCTCACCGGCCACGACGTGGTGGACCTCGCGAAGCGATTCCAGGACTACGGCGTCGAGGCCGTCATCCACACCGACATCGGCCGCGACGGCATGTTGAAGGGGGTGAACGTGGAGGCCACGGTGAGGCTCGCGCAGGCGCTCACCATCCCCGTGATCGCGAGCGGCGGCCTCGCGAGCCTGGA
>JAGRPO010000149.1 GCA_019449455.1 Betaproteobacteria bacterium
CAGGACGTCCGGGCGCTTGGCGACCGCGCGCGCGATGGCCACGCGCTGCTGCTCGCCGCCCGAGAGCTGCGCGGGGAAGTGGTCCGCGCGCTCCGCGAGGCCCACGAGGGCAAGCGCGTCGCGCGGATCCATCGGCTTGTCGGCGATGTCGGTCACGAGCGCCACGTTCTCCGCGGCGGTGAGGCTGGGGATCAGGTTGTAGAACTGGAACACGAAGCCGACGTGCTCGCGGCGGAACCGCGTGAGCTTCTCGTCGCCGCCCTCGGAGAGCGAGTGGTCGAGGTAGTCGACCTCGCCCGCGGTCGGGGTGTCGAGCCCTCCCAGCAGGTTGAGGAGCGTCGACTTGCCGCTGCCGGAGGGGCCGAGCAGCACCACGAACTCGCCCGCGAAGAGCTCGAGCGAGACGTCGCGCAGCGCCACGACCTCGAGGTCTCCCACGTGGTAGACCTTGGAGACGTCGCGCATGCGGAAGACGGGTTCGGCCACGCCAATGCCTCGCTCGGAGGGCGATGAGGCCAGCATGCGCCCCGCGCCCCGCGCCCCGGCTGATTTCGATCAAGCCCGGGACGCGTGGGCCTTCAGTCCGCTCGCATCGCCTTTCCCGCGCCGCCTGCGCGCAGGGACGCGACGGCGAGGCCGCGGCGGGCCAGGCGCCGGTTCACCTCAGCCACGATCGTCTCCACGGAGGCGCGCGCCGGGTCGAAGGCCGCCGAACACGAGGCGTTCTCGAGCGAGACGCGCACCGTGCCGCGATCGACCCCGGTCGCCGCCGCGAGCGCGGCGCGCACCGCGCGCCCCCGTTGCCCGTCGAAGGGAAGCGAACCCTCGAGCGCCAGGAACGCGACGCCGTGGCCGCGGCGGGCGGCGCCCTCCACGACCGCGTGGTCATAGACGGCGGCGACCCTGTCCTCCACGCAGGCGCCGCAGGCGCGCGCGTGCCCGGCGAAGGCCGCCAGCACGGCGGCGAGGACCGGCGCGGCGAAGCGGGCGCTATTTCGCACCGGCGGCGGGACGCTCGTCGTACCAGTGGAAGTACTTCAGGTACTGGCGGATCTCGGCCTCGGGCAGGTTCTGGTTGGGCATCGGGAGATTGTTGTACTCCTTGAGCATGGCCTTCGCGTCGGGGTCCGTCTCGAGCATCTTCTCCGGATTCCTGAGCCACTTCGCGAGCCATGCGTCGGTGCGCCGCTTCGTGACGCCGGCGATGTCCGGTCCGAGCTTCCTGCCGCCGCCCAGCGAGTGGCACGCGAGGCACTTGCTCTCGAACGCGAGCTTGCCCTGCACGGCATCCGGGTCGCTCGGCGTGGCGGAGGCGGCGATGTTGTGGTGCTCGATCTCCTGCTCCTCGGCCTTGCCCCCCGCCTCGATGAGCCCGATGGCGCCCTGCGAGGCGTTGGCGAAGTGGTGGTCCACCATGATGTAGGCGCCCTTCTCGGGAATGACGAACTCGACGATCGCGCTGTTGGAGGAGCCCAGCAGCACGGTCTGCATGCCGCGGAACTGGTTGTCCGGGTTGCCCTCGAACCACACGCGGTCGAAGATCGTCCCCACCACGTGGAAGCTCGAGGTCCTGCTCGGGCCCACGTTCATCACGTACAGCCGAACTCGCTCGCCGGGCGCGGCCGGGAGCGGGTTCCTCACCATGCCGTTGTGCGCGCCGTTGAACACGGTGTAGGACGGCCGCGCCTCGCGCAGCCGATTGCTGTCGAGGACGTAGAGCGGGGCGCCGCCGACCTTGCGCTTGCCCGGATCGGGCTTCACGTAGAACTCGCTCTGGATGATCACGTACTCGCGGTCGGCCTTCGTGGGGTAGCCGTCGCGCGGCTCGACGACCACGGCGCCGTACATGCCGGAGGCAATGTGCTCGAGGATCATCGGCGTGCCGCAGTGGTACATGAAGACGCCGGGGTAGTTGAGCGTGAACTCGAACTCGATCGTCTGCCCCGGCGCGACGGAGCGGTACTTGTCCTGCGGCGAGACCATGGCGGCGTGGAAGTCCATCGAGTGCATCATCGGCGCGGCCGTGAGGCGCACCCCCGGCACCGGCTCGTCGCTGCGGTTGGTCATGCTGAACCGGATCCGGTCGCCGACGCGGGCGCGGACGGTGGGCCCCGGCACCTGGTCCCCGAAGGTCCAGGCGCCGAACTTCACGCCCGGCGCGATCTCGACGATCTTGTGCGTGGTGTCGAGGCGCACCACCTTCACCGGCGAGGGGTCGAGGGGCTTGAGCGCCGCCCCGAAGCTGAGCGAGGCGCCCTCCGCGAACGCTCCCTTGTGGCGATCCTGCGAGACCCGGGCCGGCGCGGGCGCGAGGTCCATCTTCGCGGCATCGTAGGGGTCCGGCCTCGCCGCGGGCTGGGCCGCGGCGAGCTGCGGCAGGCAGAGCGCGACGAGCACCCCGAGAAGGTGCCTCGAAATCGGAAAGACGGGCATGGGGCTTCCTCTGTGCGTGATCGGAGTGTAACGGTATGCGTTACACGTCCGCAGCGCAACCGGGGCCGCCGCCGGTCCCGCCAGCGGGTTATCCACAATCGCCGGAAAGGCCGGCCCTTGCATCCCGCGCGTCCCTCCTTTGTGCCTAGAATGCTCATTTGGCCGCGATCGCGGCCGATCCCTTCCGGAGCCTGCGCTCCCGGTGACATGAACGATCTTTCGTCCTCCCCCGTCCCGGCTGCGCCGGCCGACGAGCTGCAAGACAGCATCCGCATACGCGGCGCGCGGCAGAACAACCTCAAGAACCTCGACGTCGACATTCCCGCCGGCGAGCTGGTCGTCGTGACCGGGCCGTCGGGCTCGGGCAAGAGCTCGCTCGTCTTCGACACGCTGTACGCGGAGGGCCAGCGCCGCTACGTGGAGACCTTCTCGCCGTACGCGCGGCAGTTCCTCGACCGCATGGACAAGCCGCAGGTCGACTCGATCGACGGCATCCCGCCGGCGATCGCCATCGACCAGACGAACCCCGTGCGCACCTCGCGCTCGACGGTCGGCACGATGACGGAGCTGAACGACCACCTGAAGCTGCTCTTCGCGCGCGCCGGGCACCTTTGCTGCCGGGGCTGCGCGCGACCCGTGCGTCGCGACACGCCCGAGTCGATCTTCGCCGACCTCGCCGGGCGCGCGGCGGCCGCGGGCGATCCGCGCCTTGCGATCACCTTCCCGATCGACGTGCCGAAGAACTTCACCGAGGCCGAGATCCTGCAGCACCTCGAGGCGCAGGGCTACGCGCGCATCCACCGCCGGCAGGGCTCGCGCCTGGACGTGGTGCAGGACCGCGTGCGCCTGGGCGGCGCCGAGAAGGCACGGGTGGTGGAGGCGATCGAGGCCGCGTTGCGGGTGGGGGTCGGGCGGGTGAACGTGTTCGTGGAGGAGACCGACAGGCCGTGGCGCTACTCGACGGACCTGCACTGCGCCGAGTGCGACATCCACTACGCGGACCCGACGCCGGCGCGCTTCTCGTTCAACTCCCCCATCGGCGCGTGCGAGAAGTGCCGCGGCTTCGGGCGCGTGATCGGCGTGGACTACGGCCTCGTGATCCCCGACGAGTCCAAGTCCCTCGGCGACGGGGCGGTGAAGCCCTTCCAGACGGCGAGCTTCGACGAGTGCCAGGACGACCTCGAGAAGTACGCGAAGCGCCGCGGGGTGGCGCTGGACATCGCCTGGCGCGACCTGCCGCCGGAGCACCGCCGCTGGGTGATCGAGGGCGACGCGGACTGGGTGAGCTGGCACAAGTCCGGCAAGACGCACTGGTACGGCGTGGCGCGCTTCTTCGAGTGGCTGGAGACGAAGGCCTACAAGATGCACATCCGGGTGCTCCTCTCCAAGTACCGCGCCTACACGCCCTGCGCGGACTGCGACGGCGCGCGCCTCAAGCCCGAGTCGATGCTCTGGCGCGTGGGAACGAAGGCCGAAGCCGACGCGGTGCTCGTCCCCGAGAAGCGTTACCCCCCGCGCGGCACGCTGTGGAGCCTCGACGAGCTGGCCGCGCTCCCGGGCCTGTGCCTGCACGACGTGATGCTGCTGCCCATCGAGCGGGCGCGGACCTTCTTCGAGCGCCTAGCCCTCCCCGCCCCGCTGGACGAGGCAACGGAGCTGCTGCTGGAAGAAGTCAACGCGAGGCTTCGCTTCGTGTGCGAGGTAGGGCTGGGCTACCTCACGCTGGACCGCCAGTCGCGCACGCTCTCCGGCGGCGAGGTGCAGCGCATCAACCTCACAACGGCGCTGGGCACCTCGCTGGTGAACACGCTCTTCGTGCTGGATGAGCCGTCGATCGGTCTCCATCCACGCGACATGGGCCGCGTGATCGGCGTGATGAAGCGCCTGCGCGACGCGGGCAATTCGCTCGTGGTGGTGGAGCACGACCCGCAGATCATGCTGGAGGCCGATCGCCTGCTCGACATGGGACCGGGGCCGGGCGAGCGCGGCGGCGAGATCGTGTTCTTCGGCTCTCCGGACGAGTTGAAGCAGGCGAAGACGGTGACGGCGGAGTACCTCTCGGGCCGGAAGCGGGCGGACGCGGGGGTGGCCTCCCGGCCGCCAGCCGCCGAAACGCCGCGGCTCGCGCTTCGCGGCGTCACCGAGCACAACCTCAAGGACGTCGACGTCGAGTTCCCGCTCAACCGCCTCGTGTGCGTGACGGGCGTCTCGGGGTCGGGGAAATCCACCCTCATCCAGGACGTGCTGCACCCGGCCCTCCGCAAGCACCTGGGCAAGCCCACGGAGACGCCCGGCGCCTTCCGCGAGATGCACGGCGCGGCGCGAATCAACGACGTGGTGTTCGTGGACCAGTCGCCCATCGGCCGCACCACGCGATCCAACCCCGCGAGCTACGTGGGCGCCTTCGACGCCATCCGCGAGATCTTCGCCCGCTCGCCGGAATCGAAGACGCGCGGCTACACG
Organism: Betaproteobacteria bacterium; assembly: GCA_019449455.1. Lineage (GTDB taxonomy): Bacteria > Pseudomonadota > Gammaproteobacteria > Burkholderiales > Usitatibacteraceae > FEB-7. The sequence continues at coordinate 4,897 of JAGRPO010000149.1, forward strand.
GCCGGCACCTTCAGCTTCAACTCCGGCAACGGGCGCTGCCCCACCTGCAGCGGCAACGGCTTCGAGCACGTGGAGATGCAGTTCCTCTCCGACGTGTACCTGCGCTGCCCGGACTGCAACGGCCGGAGATACCGCGACGAGGTGCTAGAGGTGAAGGTGGCCGGGCGCTCCATCGCCGAGATGCTGGAGCTCACGGTGAACGAGGCGCTCGCCTTCTTCTCGGGCGAGAAGGACGTGGTGGCGCGCCTCAAGCCGCTGGCGGACGTGGGCCTCGATTACCTGCGACTCGGGCAGCCCGTGCCCACGCTCTCCGGGGGCGAAGCGCAGCGCCTGAAGCTGGCAGGGCACCTGGTCGAGGTGGGCGGCGGTTCGGTGAAGATGCTGCCCAAGCGGCCGGCGGAAGTGGTGGCCGCGGCGCTCCATCCTCCCGTGGCTGCCGCCCGCACGCGGCTCTTCCTCTTCGACGAGCCCACGACGGGGCTGCACTTCGAGGACGTGGCCAAGCTCCTCACGGCCTTCCGCCGCCTCATCGCCGCGGGAAATTCGCTCGTCGTCATCGAGCACAACCTGGACGTGATCCGCGCCGCCGACTGGATCGTGGACCTGGGGCCGGAGGGGGGCGATGCGGGGGGCGAGGTGGTCGGCGCCGGCACGCCCGCGCAGATGATGGCGATGACGGCCTCGCACACGGGGCGGGCCCTGAAGGATTACGAGGCGGCTTTGTCGAGGCCCTTGGGGAAGCTCGTCGCCGCGGAACCGCGGATGCTGCCGGCCCGCGCGGCCGTCTACCCCAACATCGTCGTGCGCCACGCCCGCGAGCACAACCTGAAGGGCATCGACGTCGAGGTGCCGCGCGGCAAGTTCACCGTAATCACTGGCGTCTCGGGCTCCGGCAAGTCCACCCTCGCCTTCGACATCCTGTTCAACGAAGGGCAGCGGCGCTACCTCGAGTCGCTCAATGCCTACGCGCGCCAGTTCGTGCAGCCGGCCTCGAAGCCCGACGTGGACGCGATCTTCGGCATCCCGCCCACCGTGGCCATCGAGCAGCGCACCTCGCGCGGGGGCTCGAAGAGCACGGTGGCGACGCAGACGGAGATCCACCACTTCCTCCGCCTGCTCTTCGTGAAGCTGGGCACGCAATACTGCCCCGAGTGCGACGTGCCCATCGAGCCGCAGAGCCTGGAGTCGATCGCGGCGCGCATCCTCAAGGAGCATCGCGGGAAGCAGGTGGCCCTCCTCGCCCCGCTCGTGGTCAACCGCAAGGGCCTTTACACGGACCTCGCCAAGTGGGCGCGCGGCAAGGGCGTGTCGCACCTGCGCGTGGACGGCGAGTGGCTGCCCACGGAGCGCTGGCCGCGGCTGGACCGCTTCCGCGAGCACACCCTGGAGTTGCCCGTGGCGGAGCTCAAGGTGGATGCGGCGAACGAACACGTGTTGCGCGACGCGCTCGAACAGGCGGCGGACGCGGGCAAGGGCGTGGTGCACCTGCTAGCGGGCGGCTGGGGTGCGTCCGAGGTGCAGGTGTTTTCGACCAAGCGCGCCTGCCCCTCGTGCGCGAGGAGCTTCCCGGAGCTCGACCCGCGACTCTTCTCCTACAACAGCAAGCACGGCTGGTGCCCCGCGTGCTATGGAACGGGCGTGAAGCTGGAGGGCGTCGACTGGAACGACGAGCGGGCCAAGACCGGCACAGAGGACCACGTGCTCGACTCGTGGGTGGAGTGGCTGCAGCTCGAGGAGGCCTGCCCCGCGTGCGAGGGCAAGCGCCTGAACCGCGAGGCGCTGGCCGTGCGTTTCCGCGACCAGTCGATCGCCACGATGAGCGCGCAGCCCATCTCGGCCGCGCACCGCTTTTTCGACAAGCTCAAGGTGGCCGGGCGCGAGGGGGAGATCGCGCGCGACATCCTCGCCGAGCTCTCCACGCGGCTCGATTTCCTGGAACAGGTGGGGCTGGGGTATCTGTCCCTTGATCGTGGCGCGCCCACGCTCTCCGGGGGCGAAGCGCAGCGCATCCGGCTCGCGGCGCAGCTCGGCTCCAACCTGCGCGGCGTGTGCTACATCCTCGACGAGCCCACCATCGGCCTGCACCCGCGCGACAACCGGATCCTGCTCGACACGCTGGCCAAGCTCAACGCCAAGGGCAACACCCTGGTGGTCGTGGAGCACGACGAGGACACCATCCGCCACGCGCAGCACGTGATCGACCTGGGGCCGGGAGCGGGAAGGCTCGGCGGGTGGGTGGTGGCGGTGGGGACGGCCGACGAGCTGTCCCGCAATCCCAAGTCGATTACTGGCAAGTTCCTTCGCGAGCCGCTCACGCACCCCGTGCAGCCGCGGCGGCCGGTGAACCGGAAGACGCCGTCCATCGAGGTCGCCAGGGCGAACCTGCACAACCTCCAGGACATCACCGTTCGCTTTCCGCTGGGACGACTCACGGTGGTTACGGGCGTGTCGGGCTCGGGCAAGTCCACGCTCGCGCGCGACGTGCTGCGGGAGAACCTGGAGCGCCTGGTGGGGGCGGCGCGGGATCGGAAGGCTTCTCCGTCCGTGTTCGGCTGCAAGTCGGTTTCCGGCTGGGAGGGCGTGTCGCGCGTGCTGGAGGTGGACCAGACGCCCATCGGCAAGACGCCGCGCTCGTGTCCCGCGACCTACGTGGGGTTCTTCGACACGATCCGGAAGCTGTTCGCGGATACGCAGGAAGCGCGCATCCGCGGTTACACCGCGAGCCGGTTCTCGTTCAACGCGGGTGGCGGCGCCAAGGCCAAGGGCAAGGGACGCGGCAAGGCGGCCCCGGATGCCGGGCGCTGCGCCGCGTGCGAGGGCCAGGGCATCAAGACCATCGAGATGAGCTTCCTGCCGGACGTGAAGGTGCTGTGCGAGGCGTGCGGGGGCGCGCGGTTCAATCCCGAGACGCTGGCGGTGCAGATGCGCGGCAAGTCGGTCGGGGAGGTGCTGGCGATGAGCGTGGACGAGGCGGTGGAGTTCTTTACCGCGCATCCGTCCATCCACCATGCGCTGCGGCTGCTTCAGGACGTGGGGCTGGGCTACCTCACTCTGGGTCAGCAGAGTCCCACTCTTTCAGGCGGCGAAGCTCAACGCATAAAGCTCGTGACGGAGCTGGCAAAGGTGCGCACGATCGACGACCCGCGACGGCGTCCCGGTTCCGCGCACACCCTTTACGTCCTCGACGAACCCACCGTCGGCCTCCACATGGCCGACGTGGAGAAGCTGATCCGAGTACTTCACCGGCTCGTGGATGCCGGAAACACAGTCATACTCATCGAGCACAACCTGGACGTGATCGCGGAGGCCGACTGGATCGTGGACTTGGGGCCGGAGGGGGGAGACGCAGGCGGGAAGGTGGTGGTGGCGGGGGTGCCGGAGGAGTTCCTCACGCCTTCGGCAAAGGGCTCGCATACGGCGGAGGCAATGCGGGGGTTCCTGAAGGTTCATTAATGCGACCGTGACCGGCCGCGCCGCCTAGATCGGAACCACAATCCGTTGGTCCGGGGTTCAAATCCC
>JAGRPO010000150.1 GCA_019449455.1 Betaproteobacteria bacterium
CCGCCGTGAACATCGCGCCGATCGCGATCGATATCCAGAGGTTGCGGGTGAACGCGTCGAAGAAGGCGATGTGGTGGTCGATGCTGACGGCGACGGCGACGTTGACCTGCGGCATCCCGCGGTAGCCCGTGGGAACGCTCGCCATCGTCCCGCGAAACGAGTGGTCTCCGTGGCGCCAGGTGGCGATCGACGGCGAGGCGGGAGGACCCTCCGTCAGGCGCAGCGGGAAGTCCTCGGCCGGGAAGGACACTTCCGCGGAGGCGTAGAGGAGCGTCCCGTCGGGCGCGGAGAGCCGCACCCCGAGGTGGGAATGGCCGACGAGGGCGTCGTCCACGCGGCCCGGCATGGCCGCGAACTCCCCGGCCGTGCTGACCTTGGCGAGGGTGTGGCGCACGAGCGCCACCTTGCCCAGCAGCTCCTCGCGGTCGATCTGCATGAAGTGCGCCTCCACCGCCATTCCCACGAGGTAGCCCAGTACCACCAGCACCGCCGTCGACGCGGAACCGAAGAGCAGCGTGAGCCGCAGCGTCAGGGACGGCCGGCGCATCAGCGCGTTTCCGGCGTCTCGAGGACGTATCCCATGCCGCGCACGGTCTGGATCAGCTTCGGCTCGTAGCCGTCGTCGATCTTGGCGCGAAGCCGCCGGACGGCCACCTCGATCACGTTGGTGTCGCTGTCGAAGTTCATGTCCCAGACCTGGGAGGCGATGAGCGAGCGCGGCAGCACCTCGTCGTGGCGGCGCATGAGCAGCTCGAGCAGCAGGAACTCCTTGGCGGTCAGGTCGATCCGCTTGCCGCCGCGGTGCACGCGCCGGCGCAGCAGGTCGAGCTCCACGTCCGCCACGCGCAGGACCTCCGGCTCCGTGGCGCGGCCGCGTCGCAGCAGCGTGCGCACGCGCGCCAGAAGCTCGGAGAAGGCGAAGGGCTTCACCAGGTAGTCGTCCGCGCCCAGCTCCAGGCCCTTGACCCGGTCCTCGACCTGGCTTCGCGCCGTGAGGAAGAGCACCGGCATCATCCGGCCCTCCTTGCGAAGGGCCCGAAGGACCCCCCAGCCGTCCAGGCCCGGGAGCATGACGTCGAGGATCAGGAGGTCGTAGTCCTCGCTCGTCGCCTGGTGCAGGCCGTCGGGGCCGTTTCGCGCGAGGTCGACGACGAAGCCGGCCTCCGCGAGACCCTGCCTGAGGTAGTCGCCCGTCTTGGGTTCGTCTTCGACGACGAGGATCTTCACCGCGGTTCCTGTGTGGGGTCGAGCAATGCCGTCATTCTCGCGCGGCCCGTCGCCGGCCGTCGCGTTCATTACTGGATTGTAATGTCGATGTCAGCCGAAGGACGGGGTGGGGAAACGAATATGCAATGCTTGCGGGCGGCAAGATTGCCTTCGCCCGCAACGCGTCGAAAACCTGGGGTTCCACGATGAAGATTCCTGCCACCATTTTCGCTGCGGCGCTGCTGACGCTCGCGTCCGCGGCGGTGGCCGAGCGCCCCGCCGCGGCGGGCGCCGCCGACCCGCAAGCCTCCGTAGCGCCACTCGCGTACCGGTCGCCATTCTCGGCCTACCGGTCGTTCGCGGACGCGGCCGTGAATCCATGGAAGGTCGTGAACGACGAGGTTGCGCGCATCGGCGGCTGGAAGGTCTATGCCCGCGAGGCCTACGAGGCTTCGCAATCGCCGTCGCCCGTGCCCGCGCAGGGAGGCTCCGA
>JAGRPO010000027.1 GCA_019449455.1 Betaproteobacteria bacterium
CCAGGCGTTGCGCCCGAAGACGAAGAACGGGACGTCGGCCCCCAGCCGGGCCCCGAGCGCCTGCAGGGCGGGCCGGTCGAGGCCGGTCGCCCAGAGGCGGTTGAGGACGACGAGCGTCGTGGCGGCGTCGGAGCTGCCGCCGCCCATGCCCCCGCCCAGCGGCAGGCGCTTGTCCACCTCGATGTCGGCGCCGAGGACGGTCCCGGTTTCGCTTTTCAGCAGTCGGGCGGCCCGGACGACGAGATCGGACTCCGCCGGCACCCCGGCCAGCTCGCTCACCCGCCGGATCTCGCCGTCGCCGCGCACGGCGAAGCGCAGGCGATCGGCGGCATCGACGAGGGCGAAGACGCTTTGCAGCAGGTGATAGCCGTCCGGGCGCCGCCCGACCACGTGCAGGAACAGGTTCAGTTTCCCGGGCGCGGGGTAGTCGGGGCCGTCGAGCCGCATGGGTCTATTCGGGCCGTGCCCGGTAGTCGTCCACGACGATCTTCACCACGGTGTCCCCGCGCGAGGCCGTGATGCGCCGCGCCACTTCCACGTCGCCCAGGCGCTGCGACTCGTCGATCGTCACCGCCCAGCCTTCCGGCCCGGCGATCGCCCGCCCGTGCAGCCACGCGATAAGGAGGCGCTCGTCGAGGGCCGCGCCGAGCAGGTTTTCCGTGAGGTCGGCGAAGCTCGCGGCCGAGGCGGGCGGCGCGCCGGGACGAAAGATCGTGAGGCCCCCGTCGGCGCGCTCGATCCGCGCCACTTCCGTGCCCACCGGCGTGGCGAGCGCCCATTCGCCCCGGGACGGCTGGTGATCCCACCGGATGCGAAGGATCTCGCCGTGCCCCGCCTGCGCGACGGACAGGCGCCCGCCCATTTCGAAAGAGGCGGGTATGCCGTCGAGCGCAATCGGGGCCGGGGGCAGGCCGGCGCATGCGGCGACGAGCAGCGCCGCGGCCATCGAAGCGGGACGGATCACGGGACGGGTCGCGGGCCGGCGGCCTTCAGGGCTTGAACTTCTGGATCACCGCGAGCAGCGCCTCGTGGTCCGGATGCTCCGCGAGCGCCGTCTTCCACACCTTGCCCGCCTCGTCCTTCTGCCCGAGCTTCCACAGGACCTCGCCCAGGTGCGCGGCGATCTCCGGGTCGGGGCGGGCCGCGTACGCGCTCTTCAGGTGACCGAGCGCCTCTTCGAGCTTGCCACGGCGGTACTGGACCCAGCCGAGGCTGTCGAGGATGAACGGGTCGTCGGGCGAGAGCTTGAGCGCGCTTTCGATGAGCGCGAGGGCCTCGTCGATCCGGTCGGTCCGGTCCGCGAGCGTGTAGCCGAGGGCGTTGTAGGCGTGCGCGTAGTCGGGCTTGAGCTTCATCACGCGGCGCAGGTCGGCCTCGAGCACGTCGAGCCGGTTGACGCGCTCGGCGGCCATGGCGCGGTCGTAGAGGAGCTCGAAGGAATCCGGGAAGCGCTCCACCGCGCCCGACAGCATGTCGAAGGTTTCCTGCCACGCCTTCGCGTCCCTCAGCAGCTGCGCCTCGATCTGGATGACCTGGATGCGGTCTTCCTGCGTGTGCGGCTGGAGCGACTGCAGGTACTCGCGCCCCTTCGCGAGGCCGTCGCGCTTCGCGATGAGCGCGGCGATGCGCATCTGCGCGCGCGTCAGGTCTCCCTCATCGACCTTCCGGTACCAGTCGAGGGCCTCGTCGGGGCGCTTCGCGAGCTCGGCGGCCTGGCCGAGCCCCAGGTATACCGCCCCCGGATCCGGGTGGCCCATGCCGAGGGCGCGGCGGAAGGCAGTCTCCGCATCCGTGGCGTCCTCGAGTTGCAGCGCGAGCAGCCCGATCGCATAGGGAATCTGCGCGTCCGTGCCGGCCAGCCGCTCGACGGCCTTGAACTCCTGCCTCGCCTCGGCGTTGCGCCGCTGGGCCGCGTATTCGCGCGCGAGCTGCAGGCGCACGTCCTTGGCATCCGGGTGGCGCTCGACGAACGCCCGGTAGAACGCGACGGCCTCCGCCGGGGACTCCTTCCTCAGGACCTGGGCATGGAGGATGGCGGCCTGGTCCCAGCCCGGTTGCATGTCGAGCGCGGCCTGCGACTCGGACTTCGCGAGCTCCTGCCGGCCCGCGACGAGCGCGGCAAGCCCGAGCGCGTAATGGGACTGCGCGAGCTTCGGGTAGCGATCCGTGATGGTCCGCGTCGCGTCGAGCACGGCGACCTTGTTCGCGAACTTGCCGAAGAAGTAGGCGAGCTGGGTGAGGAGGTGCGGCCTTTTCGGGCTAGCCTCCACGAACGCGGCGATGGCATCGCGCGCCTTCTCCACGTCCCCGCGTCCCGCCAGCAGTGAGGCCACGAGGTCGCGGCCGAGGGTGGATTCGGGCTCGAGCTCGACCAGCAGGACCGCCATCTCGAGGGCGGGCTCCATCTCGCGGGCGCGGATCGCGATCTCGGCGGCGCGGCGGGCGATCTGAGGGTCGCGCAGCTCGCGCGCAAGCCTGGAAAGGGAAGCGAGCGCCTGGGCCGTCTCGCCGCGCTGGGCGGCCAGCTCCGCCGCGAGGAACTCCACCATCGCGCTCTCGCGCCCGCGGGGAGAGGCGCGATCCTCCTGCGCGGCCGCGGACGACGCGTACGTCGCCGCCATGGCCAGTGCCACCACCAGACCCGTCAACCCCTTCGCCATCGACTTTCGCTCCCGCCTTGCGTGCCGCGCCTTTCGCGCCCAACCATCATAAGTGCTTTTCGGCGACCCGCCCACGCGGGGCCGCGTGGATTGGACCGCGCCTTCGCGCGGTCGTTTCGGCCGCTGGCCGTATAATCGACCGCAAATTCCCACCCCTTCCCCATGCCGGAACTTCCGGAAGTCGAGACGACGCGACTGGGCCTTGTCCCCCGAGTCGTAGGCCGCCGCATCCGCGACGTCGTGGTCCGCGAGCCGCGCCTTCGCTGGCCCGTGCCCCGCGGTCTCGCGGCTCGCCTTCGCGGCGCGCAGGTTCGCGCCATCCACCGGCGCGGCAAGTACCTCCTGTTCGAATTCGAGGCGGGGCACCTGCTCGTCCACCTCGGCATGTCGGGCAGCCTCACCCTCGTCCCGCCGGACCGTCCCGTCCGCAGGCACGACCACGTGGACCTCGTCCTCGACAGCGGCGACATCGTCCGCCTGAACGACGCCCGGCGGTTCGGCGCCGTGCTGTGGGTGCGCGACCCCGCGCGCCACCCGCTCCTCGACGGGCTGGGCGTGGAGCCCTTCGACGACGCCTTCGGCGGCGACTACCTGCACCGCGTCTCGCACGGCCGCCGCGCCCCGGTGAAGCAGTTCTTGATGGACGCCCGCGTGGTCACGGGCATCGGCAACATCTACGCGAACGAGGCCCTCTTCGCCGCGCGCATCCATCCGTCGCGCGCCTCCGGCCGCATCTCGCGCAGCCGCTTCGACCGCCTCGCGGGCGCGGTTCGCGCGACACTCACCCGCGCGCTCGCCGCGGGCGGCAGCACGCTGCGCGATTTCGTCGGCAGCGACGGCCAGCCGGGGCACTTCCAGCTCGAGTACGCCGTGTACGGCCGCGAAGGCAGCCCCTGCCCGGCCTGCGGCGCGCCGGTCCGCGCCGGCCGCCATGCGGGCCGCTCGACGTTCTACTGCGCCTCGTGCCAGCACTGAGGCGAGGAGACGACGCCATGGATCACCGCGCCTTCGAACCCAGCCTCGCCGCCTACAAGGAATGGCGCGAGGACATGGCCGCGGCGCTCGCGGAGCTTCGCCGCTGGGCGCAGACCTACCGCCTCACCGACGAGAATGCGGCATCGCGGCTCGCCCACCTCGAGCGCCGGCTCGCCTCCGACCGCCTGTCCATCGCCTTCGTCGCGGAGGTCTCGCGCGGCAAGAGCGAGCTCATCAACGCGCTCTTCTTCGCCGACCTCGGCGCCAGGCTGCTGCCGGCGGGAGACGGTCGCGCCACGATGTGCCCCACCGAGATCCTCTCGGACCCGTCGCGCCCGCCCTCGATCCGGCTCCTGCCCATCGAGAC
>JAGRPO010000151.1 GCA_019449455.1 Betaproteobacteria bacterium
CTGAAATCGCTGGGCCTCATCGACAAGGTCGTGAACGAGCCGCTGGGCGGCGCGCAGCGCGACCCGGCCGAGGCGGCCAAGAACCTCAAGAAGGCCATCGCGGACCACCTGCGCCAGCTGCAGGACCTGCCGATGACCCAGCTCCTCGAGCGGCGCCAGGACCGGCTCGTGAACTACGGCAAGTTCAAGGAACTGGCGGAGTAGCGCGCGCCGGCGCCCATCGCCGATGGTTGCGCGAAGGTCGTCCCCGGAAGGACTCCCGGCCCGCGTGGGCCGGCGCCTCGCGGCGCACGTGCGGCCCGGCCAGTCCCTGTGCGCCGCCTTCTCGGGCGGTCTCGATTCCACGGTGCTGCTCGACATCCTCGTGCGCCTTCGCGGCGAGGCCGGCTTCGCGCTCACCGCGATGCATGTCCACCACGGGCTTTCGCGAAACGCCGACCGTTGGGCGCAGGCGTGCGTCGAGTTCGCGGCGTCGCGGGGCGTGCCCGTCGCGGTCGAGCGCGTGACGGTCGATCGCGGCCATCCCGCGGGCCTCGAGGCGGCGGCGCGGGCGGCGAGGCACGCGGCGCTCGCCCGGGCGGGGGCGGACTTCGTGGCGCTCGCGCACCATCGCGACGACCAGGCCGAGACCGTGCTCCTGCAGGCACTGCGCGGCACGGGGGTGAAGGGGCTCTCGGCGATGGCGCAGGCCAGGGCCTCGGGACGGGCGGTGTGGCTGCGGCCGCTCCTGGACGAGCCGCGCGACGAGCTGCTCGCCTATGCGCGCGAGGCCGGCCTCGACTGGGTCGAGGACGAATCCAACGAGCTCACCGCCTTCGATCGCAACTTCCTCCGGCACGAGGTCATGCCGGTGCTGGAGCGGCGCTTTCCGCAGTATCGCGAGTCGCTCGCGCGGCTGGCGCGACACGCGGCGGCGGCGAGCGAGCTCCTCGAGGGGCTCGCTCGCGAGGATGCGGCGCGTATCGACGACGGCGGCGGACTCTCGGCGGCCGGGCTCGAGGCGCTCGATCCCGCGCGCCGGGCCAACGTGCTGCGCCATTTCCTCTCCGCGCGCGGCCTCGCGATGCCCGGGGAGGCGAGGCTCGCCGACATGGCGCGCCAGCTCGCGTCGGCGCGCGACGACGCGCGGGTCCTCGTCCTGCACGGCGGGCGCGCGCTCGTGCGGCATCGCGGGCGCATCGACGTGGAAGAGGCTCCGCGCGATGCGGCCTCCTGGGAGGTGGCCTGGCGCGGGGAGCGCGTCCTGCCCCTGGGTGACGGGCGCGGCGAGGTGCGGTTCCAGGAGGCGGTCGGGGAGGGGATCGCGCTCGGGCGCGTGGCCTCCGGCCGGTGGCGATTCGCCTCCCGCGCGGGCGGCGAGCGCATCCGCCTTCGGGATGACGGCCCCACGCGCACGCTGAAGAACCTGCTCCAGGAGCGCGGCGTGCCCGTCTGGAGGCGCCCGCGGCTGCCTTTCCTTTTCGAGGGCGAGCACCTGGTCTGGGTGCCCGGCATCGGCATCGCCGCCGACTACCGCGCCCCCGCCTCCGCGGCCGGCCTCGCCCCCACCTGGCACCCCTAAGGGGACGGTTCCCAGGAACCGTCCCCTCAGTCAGGCGCTAGCCGGGAGAAGGGAGGCTGTGATAGAATGAAAAGCTAAACTTTTCATTCAGTTAGCGGAGATTTTCATGGCGGTTCAGCGCACCCTGTCGATCATCAAGCCCGATGCCGTGGCCAAGAACATCATCGGCAAGATCTATTCCCGATTCGAGACCAACGGCCTCAAGGTCATCGCGGCGAAGATGGTCCACCTTTCCCGGCAGGAGGCCGAAGGCTTCTACGCCGTCCACAAGGCCCGCCCGTTCTTCAAGGACCTCGTGGAATTCATGATTTCCGGCCCGGTGATGATCCAGGCGCTCGAAGGCGAGGACGCCGTCCAGAAGAACCGCGACCTCATGGGCGCCACCGACCCGAAGAAGGCCGAGAAGGGCACGATTCGCGCCGACTTCGCCGACTCCATCGACGCGAACGCCGTGCACGGCTCGGACGCGCCGGAGACCGCCGCGGTCGAAATCGCCTACTTCTTCCCCGCGAGCCAGGTCTACCCGCGCTGAGGCGCCGGTAGCGCCCCAGGCGAAGCGTCCATGCGGACCAACCTGCTCGACTTCACGCTGCCCGCCCTGACCGACTGGTTCGCGTCCCAGGGCGAGAAGCCGTTTCGCGCGAAGCAGGTGTTCCGCTGGGTGCACCAGCGCGGCGAATCGGACTTCGACGCGATGACGGACCTCGCCAAGGGCCTGCGCGAGAAGCTGAAGGAGGTCGCCGAGGTCCGCGCGCCCGCCATCCTCTCCGAGCACCGCTCGGCCGACGGCACGGTGAAGTGGCTGTTCGACGTGGGCATCGGCAACGGCATCGAGACCGTCTTCATCCCCGAGGACGACCGCGGGACGCTGTGCGTGTCCTCCCAGGTCGGCTGCGCGCTCGACTGCAAGTTCTGCTCGACGGGGCGTTCCGGATTCAACCGCGACCTTTCGGTCTCGGAAATCCTCGGGCAGCTCTGGGTCGCGAACAGGCGGTTGCGGGAGATGGCGAAGGAGGGGATGGCCTACCGGCTGGAACCCTCGCCGCCGGCCGCTCCGCCGGAAGAGGCGGTCGCGCAGGCCGCGGAGCAGGCGCAGGACAGGAGCGAGGGCAACGACGTTCGCCCCGTCTCCAACGTCGTCATGATGGGCATGGGCGAGCCGCTCAACAATTTCGAGAACGTCGTGGCCGCGATGACGGTGATGCTCGACGACAACGCCTACGGGCTTTCGCGCCGGCGCGTGACGCTCTCCACCTCCGGCGTGGTTCACCAGCTGCGCAAGCTCGCCGCGCGCTGTCCCGTGGCCCTCGCGGTGAGCCTGCACGCGCCCACCGACGAGCTGCGCTCGCGCATCATGCCGATCAACCGCAGCTACGGCATCGCGGACCTGCTGGCCGCCTGCAAGGAATACCTCGAGGCCGCCCCGCGCGACTTCATCACCTTCGAGTACGTGCTGCTCGACGGCGTGAACGACGCGCCGGCGCACGCGAAGGCGCTCGCGAAGCTGCTGCGCGACGTGCCCTGCAAGCTGAACCTCATCCCGTTCAACCCCTTCCCGGAATCGGGCTTCACGCGCTCGAGGCCGGAGGCCGTCGCGCGCTTCCGCGACATCCTCGTCGAGGCGGGGTACGTCGCCACGATCCGGAAGACGCGGGGCGACGATATCGACGCGGCCTGCGGGCAGCTTGCCGGACAGGTCGTCAACCGCATGAAGAAGCGCACGGTCAGAATCCACCGGGAGGCCGCTTGAAGAGACTCTTGCCGTTGATGGCCGCCGCGCTGCTCGCGGGCTGCGTGGCGCAGACCACCATGGAGACGCGCGCGGTTCAGGATGCGTCGCTCGCCGACGCGCGCCGCCGGGCGGAGCTGCACACGTCGCTCGCCGCGCAGTACTACCAGCGCGGCAATTTCGTGGTGGCGGTGGAGGAGACGCGCCTCGCCCTGAAGGACGACCCGGCCTACTACCCGGCCCTGAACGTGCGGGCGCTGATCTTCATGGAGCTGCGCGAGGACGCGCAGGCCCGCCAGGCGTTCGAGCAGGCGCTCGCCCTCGCCCCTCGCGACCCCGACGTGATGAACAACTTCGGCTGGTTCCTGTGCCTGCGCGGCGAGGACGCGCGGGGCATGGAGCTCTTCACGCGCGTGCTGGGCGACACGATGTACACCTCGCCGGAGAAGGCGCTGCTCAATGCCGGCCTGTGCTCGCGCATGGCCGGCCGGAACGCCGAGGCCGAGGACTACCTGCGCCGCGCCGTCGTATTCAAGCCCGATCTCGCCGGCGCGCTCTACTCCCTCGCCGAGCTCATGTACGAGAAGGGCGGCTACAAGGAGGCGGAGAACTACCTCGTGCGCTACATGCGCCTGGGGGAACCCACGCTTTCGGCCCTGGTGCTCGGCGTGAAGCTCGCGCGCGCGCAAGGCGAGAAGGCGGCCGAGGACAGCATGCTGCAGCAATTGCGCCGGCGCTTCCCCGACGCGCCGCAGACCCGCGATCTCCTCAAGGGCGCGCCCGGCAAGTGATGGATTCGGCGTCCGACAACACGCGGCGCGACGAAGCGCCGCGCTCGCCCGGGGCGATCCTCGCCGCCGAACGCGAGCGCCAGGGCCTTGCGCGCGCCGATGTCGCGCAACGCCTGCACATGAGCGTCTCGCAGGTCGAGGCCCTGGAACTCGCGGACTACCCGCGCCTGCCGCGCGGCACGTTCCTGCGCGGCTTCACGCGCAACTACGCCCGGACGCTCGGCCTCGATCCCGAGCCTCTCGTGGACATGCTCACCGAGGATGCGCCGCGCGAGAGGGTGCCCGAGATCGTCGTTCCCACCCAGAACATCCGCTTCGACCCGCTGGGCCAGCGGCTCGGGAATCCCTACGTGAAGGCCGCGGGAATCGCCGCCGCCCTCGTCGTGCTGGGTTTCGCGGCCATGTACTGGTGGCTCTTCATCCGCCCGAACGGGGTCGCGACCTCGGCCGCGACCGTGGTCAAGAAGCCCGCCATCGAGGCACCCCGCCGGGTCGCGCCCGCCCCTCCGCCGGCAGAGGCACCCGTGGCCGAGGCGTCCACCACGCCGGTTGAGCAACCCGTCGCGCAATCCCCGGCGCCCGTGCCGGCGAGGACTGCGGCTGCGGCGCCCGACGTCGCCGCTTCGGCGCCAGCGCTCGCTCCTGCTCCCGCACCCGCTCCGGCGGAGCCGCTGCGCGCCGCCGGCCCGGGGGAGGGCGCCATTCGCCTCGCGTTCCGCGGCGCGGCCTGGGTCGAGATCACCGACGCCCGCGGCAAGGTGCTGCTGTCGCGCACCCATGCCGGCGGCTCGAGCGCCGACGTCGTCGGCAGGCCCCCGTTCAACCTGGTGATCGGCAATGCGCCCGAGGTGCGGCTCACCTACAACGGCCGCGAGGTCGACCTCGTGCCGCACACGCGCGTGGCCGTCGCCCGCTTTACCCTGCCGTAGCGAAAGCCAGGACCCCCGCATGAGCCCCGTCCCGCGCCGTCCTTCGCGCCAGGTCCGAATCGCCGGGAAGCTGGTCGGCGGGGATGCGCCGATCCTCGTCCAGTCGATGACCAACACCGACACCGAGGACGCGAAATCGACCGCCGATCAGGTCGCGGCCCTCGCGCGCGCGGGCAGCGAAGCGGTGCGCATCACCGTGAACACGCTGGAAGCCGCGCGCCAGGTGCCGGCCATCCGCAGCCGGCTCGACGCCATGGGCGTGAGCGTGCCGCTCATCGGCGACTTCCACTTCAACGGCCACAAGCTCCTCGCGCAGGTGCCGGAGTGCGCGGCCGTGCTCGACAAGTACCGCATCAACCCCGGCAACGTCGGCCACGGCGCCAGGCGCGACGACCAGTTCGCGACGATGATCGGGAAGGCCGTCGAGTTCGGCAAGCCGGTGCGCATCGGCGTGAACTGGGGCTCGCTCGACCCCGAGCTCCTCGCGCGCCTCATGGACGCCAACGCGAAGCTCGCGCGGCCGCTCGAGGCCGACGAGGTGATGCGCGAGGCGCTCATCGTCTCCGCCCTCGAGAGCGCGGCCAAGGCCGAGGAGATCGGGCTTCCGGGCGATCGCATCATCCTGTCCTGCAAGGTCTCGGCCGTGCAGGACCTGATCGGCGTCTACCGCAGCCTCGCGGCGCGCTGCGACTACCCGCTGCACCTGGGCCTCACCGAGGCCGGCATGGGATCGAAGGGCATCGTCGCCTCCACGGCCGCGATGGGCGTGCTCCTGCAGGAGGGAATCGGCGACACGATCCGCGTCTCGCTCACGCCGGAGCCGGGCGGCGACCGCACGCGCGAGGTGATCGTGGCGCAGGAGATCCTGCAGACGATGGGGCTTCGCTCCTTCACGCCGCAGGTCTCGGCCTGCCCCGGCTGCGGGCGCACCACGAGCACCTTCTTCCAGGAGCTCGCCGACAAGATCCAGCAATACCTGCGCGCGCAGATGCCGGCGTGGAAATCGCAGTACCCGGGCGTCGAGGACATGCACGTGGCCGTCATGGGCTGCGTGGTGAACGGCCCGGGCGAGTCCAAGCTGGCCGACATCGGCATCTCGCTGCCCGGCTCCGGCGAAAAGCCCGTGGCGCCGGTGTTCGTCGACGGCGAGAAGACGGTGACCCTCAAGGGCGAGCGCATCGCCGAGGAGTTCCAGGCGATCGTCGAGGACTACGTGAAGGCCCGCTACGCTCCCGGCGCCGCGAAGCGTTCCACCCAACGCAAGAAGACCATCGCAATCTCTTCGGCCGAATAGCAAGAACATGAGCCAAAAGATCCAGGCCATCCGGGGGATGGAAGACATCCTGCCCGAGGCCTCGCCCCTGTGGGAGGCGCTCGAGGACGCCTGCCGCGAGGTCTTCCGCCAGTACGGCTACCGCAACATCCGCACGCCCATCGTGGAGCCCACGGCGCTCTTCGTTCGCGGCATCGGGGAGGTCACCGACATCGTCGAGAAGGAGATGTACACCTTCGACGACCGCAACGGCGACAGCCTCACGCTGCGCCCCGAGGCCACCGCCGGCATCGTGCGCGCGGCCATCGAGCACAACTTCCTCTACAACGGGCCGATGCGCGTGTGGACCGCCGGCCCGATGTTCCGCTACGAGCGGCCCCAGAAGGGCCGGCAGCGGCAGTTCCACCAGTACGACGTGGAGGCGCTCGGCTTCGAGGGCCCGGACGTCGACGCCGAGCAGATCGCGATGCTCGCCCGCCTGTGGAAGACGCTGGGCGTGGGCCCCATCGCGCTGCACCTGAACTCCATCGGCGACGCCGCCGACCGGCTGGCGCACCGCGAAAAGCTCATCGCCCACTTCTCGGAGCACGCGGATCTCCTCGACGAGGACGCGAAGCGCCGCCTGCACTCGAACCCGCTGCGGATCCTCGATTCGAAGAACCCCGCCATGCAGCCGATGATCGAGGCGGCCCCGAAGCTCCTCGACCACCTGGGCGAGGGCGCGGCCAGGCACTTCGAGGAGACGCGCCGCCTGCTCTCCGACGCCGGCGTCGAGTTCGTGGTGAACCCGCGACTGGTGCGCGGCATGGACTACTACAACCGCACGGTGTTCGAGTGGGTCACCGACCGCATCGGGGCGCAGTCCACCATCGCCGGCGGCGGCCGCTACGACGGCCTCTTCGCGATGCTGGGCGGCAAGCCCACGCCCGCCTGCGGCTTCGGGCTGGGCATGGAGCGCATCATCCTCACGATGCAGGCCTTCGGGCGCGGCGCGGCGCAGGAGCCCGACGCCTTCGTCGTGCACGCGGGCCAGGCGGCCAGCCGCGAGGCCTGGCGCGTGGGCGAGAGGCTTCGCGACGCCGGCCTGTCGTGCGTGCTGGGCGCGGGCGGCAGCTTCAAGTCGCAGATGAAGAAGGCCGACGCGAGCGGTGCACGCTTCGCTATAATCCTCGGCGACGACGAGGTCGCCGCCGGCAAGCTGGCCCTGAAGCCCCTGCGCGGGGAAGGCGAGCAGGTCCTCCTAACACCCGACGAGGCGCTCTCGCGCCTTCGCGGCGCCTCCTGAAGCTCCTCCCCGAACCCCATTCCGGAACGACACCCATGGCAGGATCCTACGATTTCGAAGAGCAGGAACGAATAGCCGCCATCCAGCATTGGTGGGAAGACAACGCCAAGTTCGTCTACGGGGCCGTGGCGGCCTTCGTGCTGTCGGTGGGCGGATGGCAGGGCTGGAAGTACTGGTCCGCCGTCCAGACCGAGGACGCCGCGGCCATGGCCTCCCAGCTCGCGAAGGTGCGCGGCGACGCGAAGCGCACCGGCGACATCGCGCAGGCGATCGTCGACAAGCATCCGCGTTCGTTCTTCGCCTCGGAGGCCGCGCTCACCGCCGCGCAGGCGAGCTTCGCCGCCGGCGACCTCGCGGGCGCCCGGTCGCGCCTGGAGTGGGTGATGGCCAACGGCCGCGACGAGCACCGCGGCATCGCGCGCATCCGTCTCGCCGCCGTCCTCCTCGACGAGAAGAAGCACGCCGAGGCGCTGCAGGTGCTCGACGGCAACAAGGACGAGGCCTGGGTCGCGATGGCCGCCGACCTCAAGGGCGACATCCTGTTCGCGCAGGGCCGCATCGACGAGGCGCGCGCCGCCTACAAGCTCGCCATCGACAAGAGCGATCCGAGGAGCCCGCTGCGCTCGCTCACCGAACTCAAGCTCGGCGCGCTCGGGGGCTCCCAATGACGATGGCCGGCCGCCTCGCCGCCGCCGCCTGCGTGCTGGCGCTCGGCGGTTGCAGCGCCATTCCCACCTTCGGCCTCTTCACCGACGCGTCGAAGAAGCCGATGCCGCTCGCCGAGATCCGCGCGAGCGTGACGCCGAAGGTCGTGTGGACCGCGTCCGTGGGCAGGGCGGGCGGGTTCCGGTTCTCGCCGAAGGCGGACGGCAACCGCGTGTTCACCGCGGCGGCCGACGGCACGATCACCATCCTCGACGCGGCCAACGGCCGCCAGGTCGCGCGCCTGGACGCCGGGCGCAAGCTCTCCTCTGGCGCCGCCGGCTCCGACGAACTGGTGATCGTCGGCACGATCAAGGGCGAGGTCATCGCGCTCGACCTGGCCGGCAAGCAGAAGTGGGTGGCCAACGTGGGCGGCGAGGTGCTGGCGCCCGTGGTCATCTCCGGCACGACGGGCGTCGTGCGCACCGGCGACGGGCGCATCTACGCGCTGGCGCTCGCCGACGGCAAGCGCAAGTGGGTCTACCAGCGTCCCACGCCGGCGCTGCTCCTGCGCGCGGAGACGTCCGTGATCGTCACGTCCACCAACGTGGTGGCGGGCTATCCGGGCGGCAAGCTCATCGCCCTCGACCTGGACGACGGGAAGCTCACGTGGGAGGTGACCGTGAGCCTGCCGCGCGGCTCCACCGAGCTCGAGCGGGTGGCCGACGTGGCGGGGCTTCCCGTCATCGACGCGGGCCGCATCTGCGCGGCGGCGTTCCAGGGCAAGGTGGCGTGCTTCGACATCCAGGGCGGCAACACGCTCTGGACGCGGGACTATTCCAGCGCCACGGGGCTCGCGCTCGACGACAAGAGCGCCTATCTCGCCGACGACCAGGACAACGTGCACGCGCTCGACCGCGACACCGGCGCCTCGCGCTGGAGGCAGGACAAGCTGCTTCGCCGCAGGCTCACCGCCCCCGTCGTCGTCGACGGCAAGGTCGTGGTGGGCGACTCGCTGGGGTACCTGCACGTGCTCTCGAGGGACGACGGCGCGCTCGTCGGCCGCCTCCAGGTCGACGGCGTCGCCGTGAACGCGATGGTCCGCGCCGATGGCGGGCTCCTCGTGCAGACGGCCGGGGGGACGGTTTCCTTCATCCGCTTCTGAGGCGCGCGCCTCGGGGCGGGGGATGAGGCCCGTGAAATGAGACCCACCGTCGTCCTAGTCGGCCGGCCCAACGTCGGCAAGAGCACGCTCTTCAACCGCCTCACGCGCACGCGCGACGCGATCGTGCACGACATGCCGGGCCTCACGCGCGACCGCCACTACGGCCGCGGGCGCCTCGGCGACAAGCCCTACATCGTGGTCGACACCGGCGGGTTCGAGCCGGTGGCGAAGGACGGCATCCTCTCCGAGATGGCGCGCCAGGCGCAGGAGGCGATCTCGGAGGCCGACGTCGTCATCTTCGTCGTCGACGGCCGCGCGGGGCTCGCCCCCCAGGACAAGCGCATCGCGAAGCTGCTGCGCGAGCGCGGCGCGCCGGTCTGGCTGGCGGTCAACAAGACCGAAGGCATGCAGGAGTCGATCGTCGTCGCCGAGTTCCACGAGCTGGCCATGGGCGAGCCGCACGCGATCTCCGCGGAGCACGGCGAGGGCGTCCGGCAGCTGATCGAGGACGCGCTGGCCCCGTTCAAGGTGGAGCCCGAGGACGCCGAGGCCGAGTCGGACCACCCCCGCGTGGCGATCGTCGGGCGCCCGAACGTCGGCAAGTCGACCCTGGTGAACCGCGTGCTGGGCGAGGAGCGCATGATCGCCTTCGACCAGCCGGGCACCACGCGCGACGCGATCGAGGTGGAGGCGACCTGGCAGGGGCGGCCCTACACGATCGTCGACACCGCCGGCATCCGCCGCAAGGGCAAGGTGTGGGAGTCCGTCGAGAAGTTCTCGGTGGTGAAGACGCTGCAGGCCATCGAGCTCGCCAACGTCGTGGTGCTGGTGGTGGACGCCTCCCAGGACATCTCCGAGCAGGACGCGCACATCGGCGGCTACATCCTCGAGGCGGGCCGCGCGCTGGTCGTGGCGGTCAACAAGGTGGACGCCATCGACGCCGAGAAGCGCAACGACACGCAGATCGACCTCGAGAGGAAGCTCGCCTTCCTCGATTTCGCGGAGTTCGTGCCCATCTCGGCGCTGCAGGGCACGGGGCTCAAGGCCCTCTTCAAGGAGGTCGACGGCGCGTTCGCCGCGGCGATGGCCAAGCTGTCGACCCCGAAGCTCACGCGGGCCCTGCAGGCGGCCGTCGAGAAGCAGGCCCCGCCGCTCGCCGGGCGCATGCGTCCCAAGCTTCGCTACGCCCACCAGGGCGGCTCCAACCCCCCGGTGGTGGTCATCCACGGCACCAGCGTCGCCGCCATCAAGGACGGCTACCGCCGCTACCTCGAGAACACCTTCGTCAAGGTCTTCAAGCTCAAGGGCACCCCCCTTCGGGTCGAGCTGCGCCAGGGCGCCAACCCGTACGAGGGCAAGAAGCGCCCCCACCTCACCCCGCGCCAGGAAGCCACGAACCGGCGCAACAAGCGGCGCATGAAGCGCATCTACACGTGACCCTCCCGTGCCGGGAAGGGGCGCCCGGCAGGGGAACTTAAGGGGGAAGGGGGGTGTCCTTTCCTGGGTGGCAAGGAGCCACACTTTCCAGTAGAGTCGTTCGGTTAGCGGAAGACGGGACCGGCGGCAATTGCGGGTCACAATGCCGGCCCGGAAAGAAACCCGTAACTAAAAGGGGCAAGACGATGAGCAACAAGGGGCAACTTCTTCAGGATCCTTTCCTGAACATCCTTCGCAAGGAACACGTGCCGGTCTCGATCTACCTCGTGAACGGCATCAAGCTGCAGGGCCAGATCGAGTCGTTCGACCAGTACGTCGTCCTCCTCAAGAACACCGTGACCCAGATGGTCTACAAGCACGCCATATCCACGGTCGTGCCGGCCAGGCCGGTGTCGGTCCCTTCTGAACACGCCCCGGAAGCCTGACCCCCGCGTTCCCGCGAAGGAACGCGCCATCCTCGTGTGCCTGGAAATCGGCAAGCGAGGGGCGCCCGATCGCGCCGAGGAGGCCGCGAGCCTCACCGAGAGCGCCGGGGCGGTGGTCTGCGAGGTGATCACCGGCCGCCGTGACCGCCCCGATGCGGCCACCTACGCCGGATCCGGCAAGGTCGAGGAGATCGTGGCCGCCTGCCGGCTGCACGATGCCCGCAACGTCGTCTTCGACCACGCCCTGACCGCGGTCCAGGTCAGGAACCTCGAGCGCGCCCTCTCCGAGGGCGGCCCCCCGGTCCAGGTCTACGACCGCACGGACCTGATCCTCGAGATCTTCGCCCAGCGGGCCCGCAGCCACGAAGGCAAGCTGCAGGTGGAGCTCGCCCGCCTCGAGCACCTGTCCACGCGACTGGTGCGCGGCTGGACCCACCTGGAGCGCCAGCGCGGCGGCCTGTCGAAGACCGGCGGCCCGGGCGAGAAGCAGATCGAGCTCGACCGCCGGCTCATCGGCGAGCGCGTGAAGAAGCTCAAGGAGCGCCTGAAGAAGGTCGCGCGCACCCGTGCCACGCAACGCGCCGCGCGCACCCGCTCCGGGCTGCTGCGCGTGTCCATCGTCGGCTACACCAACGCCGGCAAGTCCACGCTCTTCAACCGCCTCACGCGCGCCGACTCCCTCGTCGCCGACAAGCTCTTCGCGACCCTGGACCCGACCACGCGCCGCCTGCACCTGGGCGAGGGCGTGAATGCCGTCGTCTCCGATACCGTCGGATTCGTGAAGGACCTGCCGCACGGCCTCGTGGCCGCCTTCCGCTCCACGCTCGAGGAGACGGTGCAGGCCGACCTGCTGCTGCACGTGGTCGACGCGTCCAACCCCCGCCACGACGAGCAGGTCGACGCGGTGAACGTGGTGCTCGCCGAAATCGGGGCCGACGACATCCCGCAACTGGTCGTCTGGAACAAGATCGACCGGATTCCCGGCGCGCAGTCCGAAGTCGTGCGCGATCCTTGTGGTAAGATCTTGAATATCAAGGCGAGTGCCGTTTCCGGCGCCGGCATCGAGGCGATCCGCGCAGCCCTGGCGGAGGTGGCCCGCGAAACCGATCCGCGCGCATTGGCCTCGGCCGCCTGAAAAACCCGCGCAAGCGCATTGAAAAGGCCCTCGAGGCCCGCACTTCGTCCTCGTTCCCCATTCCCCGCCGGACAAACGCATGCCTCCCAACGATCCCCAGTGGGGAAAACGCCCCAACGAAGGTCCGCCGGACCTCGACGAAATGCTGAGGAAGCTCAACCAGAAGCTCTCCGGCCTCTTCGGCCGGCGCTCTTCCGGTCCCTCGGGCCCCTCTGAACCCACGCCGCCGTTCTCCGGCCCCAGCAACGCGTTCTTCGGCGGCTCGATCGCGTTCATCGTCGTGCTCATCCTCGCCGTGTGGCTCGCGAGCGGGTTCTACATCGTGGACGAAGGCCGCCGCGGCGTGGTGCTGCGGCTGGGCAAGTACATCGAGACCACGATGCCGGGCCCGCGCTGGCACGTCCCGTTCCCGATCGAGTCCGTCGAGGTGGTGAACGTCGCGGGCGTGCGCACCGTCGAGGTGGGCTACCGCGGCACTCCCAAGAACAAGCAGCCGCAGGAGGCGCTCATGCTCACGGACGACGAGAACATCGTCGACGTGCAGTTCGCCATCCAGTACACGCTGAAGGGGCCGGAGGACTACCTCTTCAACAACAGGAATCCCGACGACAACGTCCTGCAGGCCGCCGAGACCGCCATCCGCGAGGTCGTGGGCAAGAGCAAGATGGATTTCGTGCTGAGCCAGGGCCGCAGCGAGGTCGCCTCCCGGGTGAAGTCGCTGATGCAGCAGATCCTCGACCGCTACAAGACGGGAATCAACATCACCACGGTGAACCTGCAGAACGTGCAGGCGCCGGAGCAGGTGCTGGCAGCCTTCGAGGACGTGGTCCGCGCCGGCCAGGACCGCGAGCGCTTCAAGAACGAGGGCCAGGCCTACGCCAACAGCGTGGTGCCCAACGCCCGCGGCGTGGCCGCGCGCCTGACCGAGGAGGCCAACGGCTACAAGCAGACGGCCATCGCGACCGCCACGGGCGACGCCTCGCGCTTCCGCCAGATCCTCGCCGAGTACGAGAAGGCGCCCGGTGTCACGCGCGAGCGCCTGTACCTGGAGTCGATGCAGCAGATCCTCTCCAACACCAGCAAGGTGATCGTCGACCAGAAGGCCGGCCAGAACCTCATCTACCTGCCGCTCGACAAGCTGATGAGCCTCACGCAGCCGGGCAGCACGATTTCCGCGCAGGGCATGGACGCGCCGCTGCCGCGGATGGCCACGCCGGCCGAGCCCGCCGTCGCGCCCGCGCCGACGCCCGACACGCGCTCGCGCGACGCGCTGCGCTCCCGTGAACGATAAGGTGCGACGATGAAACGATCCGCCGCCATATTCCTCGTCATCGCCGTCGTGGCGCTCCTCGTGCTGTCGATGAGCGTCTACACCATCGACCAGCGCAAGGCCGCCATCAAGTTCCAGCTGGGCGAGGTCGTCTCCATGCAGACCACCCCGGGGCTGTACTTCATGGTGCCGGTCCTGCAGAACGTGCGCCTGTACGACACGCGCATCCAGACCTACGACTCCAAGGACGCCGAGCGCTTCCTCACCACCGAGAACAAGAACGTCCTCGTGGATTCGTTCGTGAAGTGGCGCGTGATCGACGTGCGCCAGTACTACGTGTCGGTGCGCGGCGACCCGGCCGCGGCCGAGGCCCGCATCTCGCAGACGGTGAACGACGCGCTGCGCGCCGAGTTCGCCAAGCGCACGGTCCACGACGTGGTCTCCGGCGAGCGCGAGAAGATCATGGAAACCGTGGCCGACAAGGTGGACAAGGACGTGAAGGGCATCGGCGTGGAGGTCGTGGACGTGCGACTCAAGCGCGTCGACCTCGTTCCCGAGATCTCGTCGGACGTGTTCCGGCGGATGGAATCGGAGCGCAAGCGCGTGGCGAACGAGCTGCGCTCCACCGGCAGCGCCGAGGGCGAGAAGATCAAGGCCGACGCCGACCGCCAGAAGCAGGTGATCGTCGCCGAGGCCTACCGCGACGCCCAGCGCATCAAGGGCGAGGGCGACGCGCAGGCCGCGCGCATCTACGCGGAAGCCTACGGCCGCAACGCCGAGTTCTACAGCTTCTACCGCAGCCTCGAGGCCTATCGCGCGGCGCTGCGCACCAAGGGCGACGTGATGGTGCTCGAGCCCACCTCGGATTTCTTCAAGTACCTGAAGAACCCGGGCCGCGGGAAGTAGGGCGTCCGGGCGGTGGCCGACGTACTGTTCGCGGGTTTCGCGCTCATGCTGGTGATCGAGGGAATCCTGCCATTCGTGGCGCCGAAGCTCTGGCGCGAGACGTTCAGGAGCCTCACCGAGATGAAGGACGGGCAGATCCGCTTCGCGGGCCTCGTGTCGATGGCCGTCGGGCTGGCGATGTTCGCGCTCGTGTCATGAAGGCCCCCGCCCCCGGCCGCTCTCCCGAGGGAGAGGGGAAGAAATCATGAGGCGCTGGCTCCTTCCCGAGCACATCGAGGACATCCTGCCGGCCGAGGCGCGGACTGTGGAGCGCCTGCGCCGCGCGATCCTCGACCTCTTCGCCACGCACGGCTACGAGCTGGTGCAGCCGCCGCTCCTGGAATACACGGAGTCGCTCCTGTCGGGCACCGGCCGCGACCTCGACCTCGCCACCTTCCGCCTGCCCGACCGCCTGTCGGGCCGCCAGCTGGGCGTGCGCGCCGACCACACGCCGCAGGTGGCGAGGATCGACGCGCACCTCCTCAACCGCGAGGGCGTGACCCGGCTCGCCTACTGCGGCAGCGTGCTGCACACGCTGCCGGCGGGCATGACCACGACGCGCGAGCCGATACAGATCGGCGCCGAGGTCTACGGCCACGCGGGGCTCGAAGCCGATCTCGAGGTGCTGCGGCTCATGTCGCGCGCGCTTTGCGTCGCGGGGATCGCGAAGCTGCACCTGGACATCGGCCACCCGCGCATCTATCGCGCGCTCACCGCGGGGGCGAACCTCGCGGACGACGAGGCGGAAGCGCTCTTCCACGCCGTGCAGCAGAAGGACACGCCGGGGGTGCTCGGGATGCACGACCTCCTCGGCGAGCAGCGCGCGGAGGCGATCGCGCGCCTGACGCGACTGAGCGGCGGCGAGGCGGTGCTGGAGCAGGCCCGCAAGGAGCTGCCGAGGAATCCCGACATCGGCGAGGCGATCGACGAGCTTGCGCGCCTCGCGAAGCAGGCCGCCGCCCCGGGCCTCGAGTTGAGCTTCGACCTCGCGGAGCTGGGCGGCTTCAACTACGAAAGCGGCGTGGTGTTCGCGGCCTTCTCGCCGGACTCGCCGGACGCGCTGGCGAGGGGCGGGCGCTACGACGAGGTCGGGCGCTCCTTCGGCCGCGCCCGGCCCGCCACGGGCTTCACCATGGATCTTCGGCGCATCGCCGCGCTGGTGGGCACCACGGAGCGCCCGGCGGGAATCCTCGCGCCATGCGTCGAGGACAAGGCGCTCGACGAGGAAGTGGCCCGCCTGCGCGCGGCCGGCGAAACCGTGATCGCGGACCTGCCCGGGCACGGTGCCTCGCGCGCGGAGCTGGGCTGCGACCGCACGCTCGAATCCAAGGGGGGCCGCTGGACGGTCGTCCCGCTGAAAGGCAACTGAAATGGCAAAGAACGTCGTGGTGATCGGCACGCAGTGGGGCGACGAGGGCAAGGGCAAGATCGTCGACTGGCTCACCGACCATGTCTCGGCCGTGGTGCGCTTCCAGGGCGGGCACAACGCCGGGCACACGCTGGTGATCGGCGGCAAGAAGACGATCGTGCGCCTGATCCCCTCGGGCATCATGCACCCGGGAAAGCTGTGCTTCATCGGCAACGGCGTGGTCGTCTCGCCCGAGGCGATCATGAAGGAGATCGGAGAGCTCGAGGCCGCGGGCCTGGACGTGCGCGGGCGGCTTCGCATCTCGGAGGCGTGCCCGCTCATCCTGCCGCACCACGTGGCGCTGGACCTGGCGCGCGAGCGCGCCAAGGGCGAGGCGAAGATCGGCACCACCGGGCGGGGCATCGGGCCGGCCTACGAGGACAAGGTGGCGCGCCGCGCCATCCGCGTGCAGGACCTCTACGCGCGCGAGCGCTTCGCGTCGAAGCTCGGCGAGGTGCTCGACTATCACAACTTCGTGCTGAAGAACTACTTCAAGGCCGACGTGGTGGACTTCCAGAAGACGCTGGACGACACGCTCGCGCTCGGGGAGCACCTGAAGCCCATGGTCGCGGACGTCTCCGGCGAGCTGAACGCGCTCATCCGCGACGGCAAGAGCATCCTCTTCGAGGGCGCGCAGGCGGCGCTTCTCGACGTGGACCACGGCACCTATCCCTTCGTGACCTCGTCCAACTGCCTCGCCGGGCAGGCGTCCGCGGGGGCCGGCGTGGGGCCGCAGCAGCTCCACTACATCCTGGGCGTGGCGAAGGCCTATGCCACGCGCGTGGGCGGCGGGCCGTTCCCGACCGAGCTCGACGACGAGATGGGCGAGCACCTGCGCGTGCGCGGCAACGAGTACGGCGCCGTCACCGGGCGGCCGCGGCGCTGCGGCTGGTTCGACGCGGCCGCGCTCAAGCGCGCGGTGCAGCTCAACGGGCTCACGGGGCTTTGCATCACCAAGCTCGACGTGCTCGACGGCCTGGACACGGTGCGACTTTCGATCGGCTACAAGGTGCGCGGCGAGATGCGCGACATCCTGCCCGTCGGCGCCGAGGCGCTCGCCATCTGCGAGCCGGTGTACGAGGATTTCCCCGGCTGGAAGGAGAGCACCGTCGGCATCAAGACCTTCGACGCCCTGCCCGCCAACGCGCGCGCCTACCTCAAGCGCCTCGAGGCCCTCGCCGGAGCGCCCGTCGTCCTCATCTCCACCGGCCCCGACCGCGAAGAGACCATCGTCATCCAGCACCCCTTCGGCAAAGGGGACGGTTCCTAGGAACCGTCCCCTTTATCGAGGGAGCGGGCGAGCCAGCCCTCGAGCACGATGGCGGCGAAGAACGCGCGGTCCAGCCACACCCAGATCAGGATCGGCGCGAGCGTCGGCACCAGCAGCGCGCCCAGCTGGTAAGCGTAGGCGATCAGGTTGATCTGCCAGGCGGCGAATCCGGTCTGCGCCCCGGCCCCGCTGGTGATCGCCGCCTGCTTGAGCAGCTCCGTCACCAGGCAGTAGGCCTGGAATGGCACGAGGCACGCCGCCCCGAGAAGCGCCCGGCGAAAGAGCCGCCGGCCGCGGGCCGCCACGAGGAGCGCGAGAAGGATCGGGAGCCCGTATCCGGGCTGCGCGGGGTCGGCCTCCAGCACGAGTTCGGCCACGTCGTCCTCGGCGACCGCTTGGCCCGCGCCGGCGGCCAGCGCGCGCTGCTGCGCCGTGGGCGTGACGCGAAGCCGCGTTTCCACCTCGAGCCGGGCGACCCCGCCGTGGGCCGACCGGACCCAGTCGGGGAAGAGCGCGCGCATCGTGGTCGCGGCAAGCCATGCGGCGGGAGCCGCGGCAATCCCCGAAACCGGCCGCCACGCCACCGTGAGCACCAGCAGCGCCACCGCGGCTACGGCGAAGAATCGCGGCAGGGGCGAGTCGCTAAGCCGCATGGGCCGTGGCAAGGCGCTGCGGGAAGTAGCGCGCCCAGACGAGGAAGACCACGAGCACGTCGAGCATGATCAGGCCCTGCCAGAGGTAGTGGTGGGCGAATTCGAACCACTCGCGGTTCCACTGGCCGAGGTAGAAGAGGCTGATGATCCGCACGACGTTCAGCGCCTGCACCGCGGCGAAGCCCGCCGCCAGCCCGACCAGCCGGTCGCGCCACCGCGCCGGGAAGGCCACGATCGCCGCGAAGAGCACGATGCAGGCCTCCACGCCGTTGCAGCCGGGCTCGATGGACACCGCGAAGCCGGTGGCGCGGTCGATGAGCACCTTGCCGACGGCGAGGGCGGACTTGTCGGAAATCGAGATGAGGGCCGAGCAAAGACGGGCGAGCTGCGCGGTGAAGGGGAGCACGACGTGCTCCTGCACGGGCTTGAGCAGCTCCACCCCGAAGAGCAGGAGCTGAATGCCGATGAAGAGCAGGAAGAATCGTTTCATGCCGTCTGGCCCCGCCCGCATTGTAGGCGTGGAGTCGGTCCCGGCCGCCACCGCCCGCGTGTTAAAATCGCGCGTTGGTTCCCCCGGTGACAAAAAGGCCGCCCGGCCTTTCGGCGGGCGGCCTTCCGGATGCCGCGATCGCTCACGCGAAACGAATCTCTGGTGCCCAGAAGAGGACTCGAACCTCCACGGTTTTACCCGCCAGTACCTGAAACTGGTGCGTCTACCAATTCCGCCATCTGGGCTTTTGCCTGACTTGCGTCAGCCAAGCCCGTAATTTTAGAAGGAAGACACTTTTTTGTCTAGCAAAACCAAGACCCTGCGACACGCCGATCCCCACCGGGACCGCGAAGCCGCCAAGTACGAAAACCCCCTTCCCAGCCGCGAGATGATCCTCGAGGTGCTGGACCGGGAAGGCGTTCCCCTCGACGAGGACCGCCTCGCGTCCCTGCTCGGCATCGAATCCGGCGAGCGGGAGGCCTTCGCCCGCCGCCTGGGCGCCATGGAGCGCGAAGGCCAGATGATGCGCAACCGCCGCGGCGCCATCCTGGTCGCCGACAAGGCGGGCCTCGTCAAGGGCCGCGTCCTGGGCCACCCGGACGGCTTCGGGTTCCTGAAGCCCGAAGACGGCTCCGAGGACCTCTTCCTGGGCCCGAAGCAGATGCACAAGGCGCTGCACGGCGACATCGTGCTCGCGCGCGTCACCGGCCTGGACCGCCGCGGCCGCCGCGAGGGCTCCATCGTCGAGGTGCTCGAGCGCGCCAACCAGAAGATCGTCGGCCGGCTCTTCGTCGAGCAGGGCGTGATGTTCATCATGGCCGAGGACAAGCGCATCGCGCAGGACTTCCTCGTGCCTCCCGACGGCGCCAAGGGCGCCAGGCACGGGCAGGTGGTGGTGGCCGAGATCGTCCAGCAACCCACGCCCAAGGCCGAGCCCATCGCGCGCGTGGTCGAGATCCTCGGCAACTACGCCGACCCGGGGATGGAAATCGAGATCGCGCTGCGCAAGCACGACCTGCCCACCGAGTTCTCGAGCGATTCCGAGAAGCAGGCGGCGAAGTACGGCGACAAGGTGCTGGCCAAGGACCTCAAGGGCCGCCAGGACCTGCGCAGCCTCCCCTTCGTGACCATCGACGGGGAGACGGCGAGGGACTTCGACGACGCGGTGTGCTGCCAGCCGCTCGGCAAGGGCAAGGGATGGACGCTGTGGGTCGCCATCGCCGACGTGAGCCATTACGTGAAGCCCGGCGACGCGCTCGACCGCGATTCCCGCGACCGCGGCAACTCCGTGTACTTCCCGCGCCGCGTGATCCCGATGCTGCCGGAAGCGCTCTCGAACGAGCTCTGCTCGCTCAAGCCCGAGGTCGACCGCCTGACGATGGTCTGCGAGATGGAGATCACCACGGGCGGCGTCGTGCGCCACTACAAGTTCTACCCGGCGGTCATCCACTCCCACGCGCGCCTCACCTACACGCGGGTCGCGGCCGTGCTCGAGGGCAAGCTCGCCGAGCCGCCCATCGACAAGTCGCTCAACCCGTCGCTCGAGAGCCTGTACGCCGTCTTCAAGTCGCTCCTGGGCGCGCGGGTCAAGCGCGGCGCCATCGACTTCGACTCGGTCGAGACGCAGATGATCTTCGACGACAAGGGCAAGATCGAGCGCATCGTGCGCGTGGTGCGAAACGACGCGCACCGCCTGATCGAGGAGTGCATGCTGGCCGCGAACGTGTGCGCCTCGGATTTCCTGCTCACCAACAACCAGCCCACGCTCTACCGCGTCCACGAGGGGCCGACGCCGGAGAAGCTGGAGGCGTTGCGCTCCATGCTCAAGGACTTCGGCGTCACGCTGGGCGGCGGCGACGAGCCGCACGCGAAGGACTACGCGCAGCTCCTCGAGCGCGTGAAGGACAAGCCCTACGGGGGCCTCCTGCAGACGGTGATGCTGCGCTCGCTGCGGCAGGCGGTCTACAGCCCCGAGAACGTCGGCCACTTCGGCCTCGCCTACGAGGGCTACACCCACTTCACCTCGCCCATCCGCCGCTATCCGGACCTACTCATCCATCGCGCGATCAAGGCGGTGCTCGGCGGGACGACCTACGACGCCGGCGACTGGAACGCGCTGGGCGTGCACTGCTCCGAGACCGAGCGGCGCGCCGACGACGCGACGCGCGACGTCGAGAACTGGCTCAAGTGCTACTTCATGCAGGACCACGTCGGCGACGAGTTCGAGGGCGTGGTGAGCGGGGTGACGGGCTTCGGGCTCTTCGTCACGCTCGACGAGCTCTTCATCGACGGGCTGGTGCACATCTCCGACCTGGGCGCCGACTACTACCAGTACGACCAGCAGCGCCACCTGCTGCGCGGGGAGCGCACGGGCGTTCGCTACCAGCTCGGCGCCCGCGTGAAGGTGCGCGTGGTGCGGGTGGACATCGAGACGACCAAGATCGACTTCGTGCTGGCCAACGTGGCGGGCCGTTCGCCTTCCGCCGAGGGCGAGCTGCCCCACTCCGTTCCCGTGCCCGTGGTCCACAAGCCGCGCGACCAGGACAAGAAGCACTCGAAGCTCGACACCCGCCAGGCCGACGGCCCCAAGAAAAAGCGCAAATGAAAAGGGGACGGTTCCTGGGAACCGTCCCCTTAAGGAGAAGCGATGAAGACGCTGGCGGGATTCCACGCGGTGAAGGGGCGCCTGAAGCAGAAGGCGGAATCGGTACGCGAGATTTTCGTGGACGCGGGCCGGTCGGACGCGCGCATGAAGGAACTCAAGACCCTTGCCGACAAGCTGGGCGTGCGCGTGATGACGGTCGACGCCAAGCGCCTGGACGGCATGGCCGGGGGCGCGCGCCACCAGGGCGTCGTGGCGATGGCCGACGAGATGCACATGCCCCAGTTCATCGAGGACGTGCTGGAGACCCTCGACGAGCCGCCGTTCCTGCTGCTGCTCGACGGCGTGCAGGATCCGCACAACCTCGGCGCCTGCCTGCGCGTGGCGGACGGGGCCGGGGCGCATGCGGTGATCGCGCCCAAGGACCGCAGCTGCGGGCTCACCACCGCCGCGGCCAAGGTCGCCTCGGGCGCCGCCGAAACCGTTCCCTACATCGTGGTGACCAACCTTGCCCGGACGATGCGCGACCTCAAGGAACGGGGCATCTGGCTGGTGGGCACCGCCGACGATGCACCCCAGACCTTGTGGAAGGCCAAGCTCGAGGGCGCCATGGGCTTCGTCCTCGGCGCGGAAGGCGAGGGTCTCAGGCGCCTCACGCGCGACACCTGCGACCACCTCGTATCCATCCCCATGATGGGCTCGGTCGAAAGCCTGAACGTTTCCGTGGCGAGCGGTGTCTGCCTCTACGAAGCCCGCCGCCGCCGCGCCAAGTGAGTATCGGGGACGGTTCCCAGGAACCGTCCCCATCTTCTAGGAGTAGCCAGATGCGTTTGTTCCGCCTGATCGCCGCTTGCCTTGCGTTCGTCGCCGCCCCCGCGCTGGCCCAGCCGGCCATGCCCAAGGGCGTGGCGAAAGTCACGTCCGTGGAGGGCATCACGGAGTACCGCCTGGACAACGGCCTCAAGGTCCTGCTCTTTCCCGACCTCTCCAAGCCCACCATCACGGTGAACATCACCTACCTGGTCGGCAGCCGCCACGAGAACTACGGCGAGACGGGCATGGCGCACCTGCTCGAGCACCTGGTCTTCAAGGGCACGCCGAAGAACCCCGACCTCGACAAGCAGTTCAACCAGCGCGGCGCCCGCTCCAACGGCACCACCTGGCTCGACCGCACCAACTACTTCGAGCTCTTCCAGGCCACCGACGACAACCTCAAGTGGGCCATCGACATGGAAGCCGACCGGATGGTGAACTCCTTCATCCGCAAGTCGGACCTCAACACCGAATTCACCGTCGTGCGAAACGAGTACGAGATGGGCGAGAACTCGCCCTTCAGCGTCATGCTCAAGCGCCTGCAGAGCGTGGCCTTCGACTGGCACTCCTACGGCCGCTCCACCATCGGCAACCGCAGCGACATCGAGAACGTGAAGGAGGAGAACCTCCAGGCCTTCTACCGGATGCACTACCAGCCGGACAACGCCGTCCTCCTCGTGGCGGGCAAGTTCGACGAGGCAAGGGCGCTCGCGCTCGTCGCGGATGCCTTCGGCAAGATCCCCCGGCCCGCGCGCAAGCTCCCCGACCAGTGGACGGTGGAACCCACGCAGGACGGCGAGCGCGAGTTCAGGATCCGCCGCAAGGGCGACGTGCAGCTCGTGGCCATCGCCTACAAGGTGCCCTCCGGCCTGCACGCCGACAGCGACGGGATCTCGTTCGCCAACTTCGTCCTCGCCGACACGCCCACGGGCCGCCTGCACAAGGCGCTCGTCGAGACGGGCAAGGCCGCGCAGGTGTTCGGCTTCCCGCTGACCGGCGTGGCCACGGGCCTGCACATCTTCGGCGCCGCGGTGAAGAAGGGCGATCCGGTGGAACCCGTGCGGGACGAGCTCGTCCGCATCATCGAGGGCTTCGGCGCCGCGCCGGCCACCGCCGAGGAGATTTCCCGCGCGCGCAAATCCTACGAGAACCAGTTCGAGAAGACGCTCGCCAACCACGAGTCCATCGGGGTCCAGCTCTCCGAGTACATCGCGCTGGGCGACTGGCGGCTCTTCTTCCTGTCCCGCGACGACCTCCCGAAGGTGGACGCGGAGGCGATCGGGAAGGCCGCCAAGGCCTACTACCGCCGCGACAACCGCACCGTCGGCCTCTACCTCCCCGAGGACAATCCGCAGCGCGCCGAGATTCCGTCGGCGCCCACGGTGGCGGAGGTGATGAAGGACTTCAAGGGCAAGGCGCAGGCGAGCGTGGCCGAGGCGTTCGAGCCGACGCAGGCCAACATCGACTCGCGCACCACGCGGCTGCAGTTCGGCGGGCTCAAGGTGGCGCTGCTCGCCAAGAAGAACCGCGGCGAGACGGTGAACGTGACGATCTCGCTCAACCTCGGGGATGAGTTGAGCCTCTTCGGGCAGAAGGTGGCCGCGCAGGTGGCCGGGCAGATGCTCTCGCGCGGGACGACCAAATACACGCGCACCCAGCTGTCGGACGAGCTGGAGCGCCTCAAGGTCTCCGGCCGGGTGGGCGGCACCGGCGGCAGCTTCCAGACCACGCGCCCGAACCTGGAAGCCGCACTTCGGCTGGCGGCGCACGTGCTGAAGGAGCCGTCGTTCCCGGAGAGCGAGTTCGAGCAGCTTCGCAACCAGACCGTCACCTCGATCCAGGCGTCGCTCTCGGAGCCGAACGCGCGGGCGTCGGAAGCGCTCTCGAAGCACTTCAATGCGTATCCGCGCGGCGACTGGCGCTACAGCCCGACGCTGGAGGAGTCGCTCGCCGACATCAAGTCCGCGAAGCTGGAGGACGCGAGGCGCTTCCACCGCGAGTT
The DNA here is from genome assembly GCA_019449455.1 of Betaproteobacteria bacterium. Classification (GTDB taxonomy): domain Bacteria; phylum Pseudomonadota; class Gammaproteobacteria; order Burkholderiales; family Usitatibacteraceae; genus FEB-7. The sequence continues at coordinate 23,826 of JAGRPO010000151.1, forward strand.
CTACGGCGCGAGCGCCGCGGAGATCGCGATCGTGGGCGATTTCGACGAGGCGAAGGCGACGGCGCTGTTGAAGGAGCTCTTCGAAGGATGGAAGTCGCCCAGGCCTTTCGCGCACGTGCCCGTGAAGCACGGCGACGTCGCGCCGGCGAACCTGGCGATCGCCACGCCCGACAAGGAGAACGCCATCTTCCTCGCGCGGCAGAACCTCGACCTGCGCGACGACGACCCCGACTATCCCGCGCTCTACATCGCCAACTACATCCTGGGCGGAGAGTCGGGGCTGGACTCGCGGCTCATGGACCGGCTGCGACAGAAGGAGGGGCTTTCGTACAGTGCGGGGTCGAGCCTCAACGTGCCGGCCATCGACCGCTCGGCCCGCTGGACCGGCTACGCGATCGCCGCGCCGCAGAACATCGCCAAGGTGGAGGCGGGATTCAAGGAAGTGCTCGCCAAGGCGCTCAAGGACGGCTTCACGGAGGCCGAACTGGCGGCGGCCAAGTCGGGCGCCATCCAGCAGCGCGTCCAGACCCGCGCCCAGGATGGCGCCGTGGCCGGCGGGTGGGCGTTCTACCTCCACCACGGGCGCACGTTCGCCTTCAGCAAGGCCTTCGAGGAGCGCCTCCTGGCGCTCACCGTCGCCGACGTCAACGCCGCCCTGCGCAAGCACCTGGACCCGGCCAAGCTCACCATCGTCAAGGCCGGCGACTTCTCCAAGAAATAGGGGGACGGTTCCTGGGAACCGTCCCCGAAATACGGGACGCGATAGAATCCCGGCATTCACCGGGAATTCCATTCCATGCCCTCTCCCAAAGTCGCCCTCATCACCGGCATCACCGGCCAGGACGGCGCCTATCTCGCCGAATTCCTCCTGGACAAGGGCTACATCGTCCACGGCATCAAGCGGCGCACGTCGCTGTTCAACACGGACCGCATCGACCACCTGTACAAGGACCCCCACGATTCGGGCGCGCGCATGTTCCTGCACCACGGGGACATGACGGATTCGATGAGTCTCATGCGCGTCATCCAGCAGGTGCAGCCCGACGAGATCTACAACCTGGCGGCGCAAAGCCACGTCGCGGTGAGCTTCGAGGAGCCCGAGTACACCGCCAACTCCGACGCCCTCGGCGCCCTTCGCATCCTGGAGGCGATCCGCATCCTGGGGCTGGAGAAGAAGACCCGCTACTACCAGGCCTCCACCTCGGAGCTGTACGGCAAGGTGCAGGAAACGCCACAGAAGGAGACCACCCCCTTCTACCCGCGCTCGCCCTACGCCGCGGCCAAGATCTACGCCTACTGGATCACGGTCAACTACCGCGAGGCCTACGGCATCTACGCCTGCAACGGCATCCTGTTCAACCACGAATCCCCCATCCGCGGGGAAACCTTCGTCACCCGCAAGATCACGCGCGCCTTCGCCCGCATCAAGCTGGGGCTGCAGGATTGCCTCTATCTGGGCAACCTCGACGCCAAGCGCGACTGGGGGCATGCCCGCGACTATGTCGAAGCGCAGTGGCTGATGCTGCAGCAGCCCGCGCCGGACGATTTCGTGATCGCCTCGGGGCAGCAGTACAGCGTTCGCGACTTCGTGAACGCGGCGGCGAAGGAGATCGGGATGGAACTCGCCTGGAAGGGCAAGGGCGTCGGGGAGCACGCCTTCGACGGCCAGGGACGCTGCGTCGTGCGGGTCGATCCCCGTTACTTCCGCCCCACCGAGGTCGAGACGCTCCTGGGCGACCCCACCAAGGCGCGCACGAAGCTGGGCTGGAAGGCCAAGGTCACCTTCGCCGAACTCGTGTCCGAGATGATGGTCGCGGACCTGGCCGAAGCCGAGCGCGACGAGCTGGTGAAGCGCCACGGCTACCTCGCGCCCGACCACCACGAATGACGGGCAGGCGGGGGCGATCGGCATGAAGCGGGCTCTGATCTGCGGGGTGAGCGGGCAGGACGGCACCTACCTCGCGAAGCTTCTCCTCGACAAGGGCTACGAGGTCTTCGGCACCTCTCGCGACGCGCAGATCACGAGCTTCTCGAATCTCGCGGCGCTGGGCATCCGCGAGCGCGTCTCGACGGTTTCCATGGCGCCCAACGATTTCCGCAGCGTCATCACGGTGCTGAATAAGGTGCAGCCCGCGGAGATCTACAACCTCGCGGGCCAGACTTCCGTCGGGCTTTCCTTCGAGCAGCCCGTGGAAGCGATGGAGAGCATCGGCGCGGCCACCCTCAACATGCTCGAGGCGATCCGTTTCCTCGGCGGCGGCGTGCGTTTCTACAATGCCGGATCGAGCGAGTGCTTCGGCGACGTGAAGGGCACCCCGGCCTCCGAGGAAACGCCCTTCCATCCCCGCAGCCCCTACGCCGTGGCCAAGTGCGCCGCGCACTGGCAGGTGGCCAACTACCGCGAGGCGTACGGGCTCTTCGCCTGCACCGGCATCCTCTTCAACCACGAGTCGCCCCTGCGCCCCGAGCGCTTCGTCACGCAGAAGATCGTGCGGGTGGCCAAGCGCATCGCCGCCGGATCGAAGGAGAAGCTCGAGCTCGGCAACACCGACGTCGTGCGCGACTGGGGGTGGGCGCCGGAGTACGTCGAGGCCATGTGGCTCATGCTCCAGCAGGACCGGCCGGACGACTACGTGGTCGCCACGGGGCAGAGCGTGAGCCTGCGCGATTTCATCGTCATGGCTTTCGAGCGCTTCGGGCTCGACTGGAAGGCGCATGTGGCGGTGAACAAGGCGCTGTTCCGTCCCCTGGACATCCTCGAAAGCCGCGCCGACCCCGGCAAGTCCGCCCGGGTCCTCGGCTGGTCTGCCCGCACGCACGTCAAGGACGTCATCGCCCAGCTGGGCTAAAAGGGGACGGTTCCTGGGAACCGTCCCCTTTTAACGATCGATCAGTCCCGCGAGCCCCCGGCAGCCGTCCTCGACCATGTCGAGCACGAGGTCGAAATCCTTCGCCTCGCCGCCGTAGGGGTCGGGCACGTCCTTGCCCTGGAAGCGGTCGCCGTACTCGAGGAAGAGCTCGATCTTGTGCTTGCACCGGGTCGGCGCGATCTTCCGAAGGTACGAGAGGTGCTCGCGCCCCATCCCCAGGATCAGGTCGAAGGTCTCGAAGTCGCCGCCCCGGATCTGGCGCGCCAGGATCTGCGTGAGGTCGTAGCCCCGCAGCTTGGCTCGCTCCACGGCGAGAGGGAAGGGGGGCTTGCCCACGTGGTAGTCGTGCGTGCCCGCCGAATCGAGCTGGACGCGCCCGGCCATGCCGCGGGCCGCCAGCAGCTTCCTGAGCACGCCCTCCGCGGTCGGCGACCTGCAGATGTTGGCGGTACAGACGAACAAGATCGAGCGCATACCGAATTGTACTGGGGACGGTTCCCAGGAACCGTCCCCGATCAGAGTTCAGAGCAGAGTGTGGACGAGCTTGATGTATTCCATCACGACGAACTGCGCGCTCTTCCGGTTGCGCCACCAGCGACCGGGCTCCCACCAGCGTGGGCGGGAGGCGACGAGGACGAATTCCACGCCGCTGCCCGCGAAGGCCCGCCCCCAGAGAAGCGACAGGCGGCGCATGTGCGGCGGATCGCTCACCACCAGCACCCGCTTCCATCCGCGCGCCTTCGCGAGCCGCAGCCCGTAGGCCGCCTCGTCCTCGGAGTTGGAGCTGGCCGAATCGAGCAGCACCGCATCCTCCGGCACGCCCGCCCGAACCAGCACCGCGGCGCGCCAGTAGAGGTAGGCCGGCCTTACTTCCTCGATGCTGTCCTCCGCACCCGTGAGCACGAAGACGCCCGCCATGCCTTCCCGGTGCAGCCCCGCCGCGCGCACGACCCGATCCCCCGCATCGCCCCCCAGCACGAACGCCGCATCCGCCCGCACCGGGGACCGCGCCGGCGCTTCCAGGTACGCGGCCGCATTGATGAACGCGTA
>JAGRPO010000152.1 GCA_019449455.1 Betaproteobacteria bacterium
ATTCCGCCAGGGTCGGAAGGTTGCCGAGCGCCTTGGGCGTCTTCTTGCCGGTGTAGACGAGCGCCCTCAGGTCGCCGGACTGCAGCAGGCCGAGCACCTCGCCCGGATTCGACATCGCCGCGTCGATCGCGCCCGACAGCAACGCGGTCGTCAGCTCGCCCTGCTTGTTGAAGGCCACGTAATCGAACTTGAACCCGGCCCGCTCAGAGAGCAGCTTCGGCACGATGTACTCGACGTTGACCGCGCCGATGCCCCCGATCGAAGGCGATTTCACCTTGGCCTGGTCGATGAACTCGCGGAAGGTCTTGATCTTCGACTTGCCGTTCACCATGATCACCCCGTCGTCCGAGGCGAGCAGCGCGATCGGCGTGAAGCTCGCCGCCTGCCACGGCGTATTGGCCTGCAGCGGCGTGGTGATGAAGCTGCCGCTGGTCGAGGAGATGTGGTACGGGTTGCCCTTCTGGCTGAAGACATAGCCCCAGCCCTTCGCCCCGCTGCCCCCGGCCCGGTTCTCGGGGACGATGTTGTCGGGATAGAGCTTGTACTTCTCGATGATGGAGATGAGCGTGCGGGACATGATGTCGTTGCCCCCGCCCGGCCCGAAGGCGATCGTCCAGTCGAGGCGCTTGTTCGGATACTTGTCCTGGGCCGAAGCCGGGGCGCTCGCCAGAACGGCGACCGCCAGCAGGGTCGAGAGCAAGGCATAGCCGCGCGTGCGGAAGCCTGCGTTGAAGCGGATTCCAGTCAAGGTAGCCTCCTCCGTATGGGTTCGACGCTCTGCGCCCGGAGAATCTATCCGCCCTCCGTGGATTCCGCAGATCGGCCCATGATAGGGCCCGCAACTGGCCCGGGCAAGCGATAGTCTTGCCGCGTGCGCATGGGCCACGGGGGATCGTCGTCACGGTAGGCCGGCGTCATTGCAATTCCGTCCCCGTGGCTCGCACAATCCCCGTGGAGCGACTTCTGTGCAATCAGGCGGCGCGAACGCGCCGCAAACGACGAAAAGGAAGCGACGCAATGGCCGAGATACCTCGCCTCAATGGCGCCATCAGGGCGCTCGAGCAGGGCAAGCCCACTTTTGTCACCTTCTCGCCGCCCGAGATCGGCATGGCGCAGTCGATCAACGCGGCGCCCTACGATGCCGTGGTGTTCGAGATGGAGCACAACCCCTACGACATCCAGCTGCTGCGCAACTGCATGCAGTACATGCTCGACCGCAGGCAGATCGCGAGCTCCGGCAGCATCGCGCCCGCGGTGACGCCGATGGTGCGCATCCCCGCCAACGGCGGCGAGATGAACCAGTTCCTCGCGAAGCAGGTGCTCGACATCGGCGTCTACGGCGTCATCTGGCCGCACGTGAGCACGGTGGAGGAGGCCCGCAACGCCGTCGCCGCCTGCCGCTATCCGCGCCCGCCGTCGGCGCCGCTGTACGAGCCGGCGGGGCAGCGCGGCGACGCGCCGAAGAACGCGGCGCCTTACTGGGGCCTGACCGCGCAGGAGTACTACGCCCGCGCCGACGTCTGGCCGCTCAATCCCAAGGGCGAGATCCTCGTCGGCATCCAGTGCGAGGAGGCCAAGGCGATCAAGAACCTGCCGAAGATACTCGAGCAGGTGCCGGGGATCGGCTACGTCCTGATCGGGGAGGGCGACCTGTCGCAGGACCTCGGCTTCCCGCGGCAGTACGAGCACCCGACCGTCGCGGCGGCGATCGACGAGATCCTCGCCATCTGCAAGGCGCACAACGTGGTCTGCGGCCATCCCCACGCCAATGCCAAGAACGTCGAGGAGCTCGTGGCCAAGGGATACCGCTACCTGATGACCCTGCCGACGCTTTCCTTCGCGGGGCTCGAAAAAGGCCTCAAGGCTTCGGGGAGGGCGCCGGCTTCGTGATCGGCCGCTGGTTTCCGTTCACCGGAAAGAGAAACAGCCCGGGGTACCGACGGGCACGCAACAGATCGCCACATCGCGGGAAGGACCAACCGCAGGAAGCGCGAGCGCTACCACGAAGGCGGTGCCTGCAAGTACTGCAGAGGGGGCGAGCATTACGGCGCGCGGCCGCACAGATCGACGAGGCCGCCCAGTGGTGGGCGGACAACAGGCCCGCGGCACCTGGGGCGATCGC
>JAGRPO010000153.1 GCA_019449455.1 Betaproteobacteria bacterium
CCCCCCGAAAGGGCGGCACCCAGCGAGCCGACGATCGTGTTGTACCCCATGGGCATCGCGGATATGTCCGCATCGATCATGGCCAGTCGCGCGCATTCGCGGACGAGCGCGGGATCGTGCTCGGGGTCGAAGAAGCTGATGTTGTCCTCGATGGTTCCGACGAAGAGCGAGTCGTCCTGCATCACCGCGCCGATCTTTCGCCGGTACTGCCCCAGGTCCCAGTCCTTCAGGTTTCGTCCGTTCACCAGCACCGCCCCCTCGGTGGGCGTGAGCAGCCCCACCAGCACCTTGATGAGCGTGGTCTTGCCGCACCCCGACGGCCCCACGATGGCCACCGTCTCCCCGGGCGCCACCGAGAAGTCCACGCCGCGGAACACGAACCCCTCCGGCCCGTAGGCGTAGCTCGCCCCCTTCGCTTCAATCGTGATCGGCCCGCCTCCGGTCTCCCCCGGCAGGCCCGCGTGCGACACCTCTTCCTCGGCCAGCGCGATGTCGGCGATGCGCTCGGCGTGGAGATCGAGCATGCGGAAGTCGTTCCACTTCTCCACCAGCGCGTTCACCCGCCCCAGGAACACGAGCTTGAAGCCCAGGAAGGCGTAGAGCATCCCCACCGAGAACTTGCCGTCCATCACCGCGATGGCCCCCAGCCAGATGATCGCCACGTTCTCCAGGCCGAAGATGAGGGCGCTGGCTCCGCGCTGGGCGATGCCCACGTTCTGCACCTTCACGCCGGCGTTGATCTGGTCCACCACCAGGTTCTGGTAGGCCGAGCGCCGCTCGTTCTCGCGCATGTTGAGCTTGATGGCCATCATGCCGCGCAGCGTCTCGATGAAGTGCGTGCCGCTCTTCGCCTCGTGGGAGAGCTGCTCGTCGGTGGCGTAGCGCTGCGGGTAGTAGAGGAGCCACCTCGCCGCCACGTAGAGGAGGGCGGCGCCGATCACCACGGCCGTCAGCGTCAGGCTGTACCAGCCCATCACGATGAGGGTCAGCACCACCATCAGGCCGTCCACCACCGTCTCGACGAAGGTCGTCGTGAGCGTGCGCTGGATGGCGTCCACGCTCCTGAACTTGGAGACGATGTCGCCGATGTTGCGCTTCTCGAACCAGGTCAGCGGCAGCTTCACCAGGTGCGCGAAGAGGGTCGAGAGCAGCCGCAGGTTGAGATTGGTGGACAGGTACACGCTCACCCACGCCCGCACGGCCGTCACCGCCACCGTGATGATGACGAGCGCGCCGAAGGCCACCCCCAGCACCGTGAGCAGGTCCCGGTCGCGCCCCACCAGCACGCGGTCGACCACGAGCTGCAGGAAGAAGGGCATGGCGATCGCGAAGACTTCGAGGGCGAGCGACAGGACGAGGATCTGCGCGAGCGTCCCCTTCATCCCGCGGGCCACGCCCAGGAGCTGGGTCGCGCTCACCTGCTCGCGTTCGTCGCGCGGCTTGAAGCTCGCCGTGGGCGAGAACTCCATCGCCACGCCCGTGTAGTGGCGGGAGGCCTCCTCCAGCGGCATCACGCGCCGGCCGCGCGCCGGGTCGTGCAGGACGAGCTTGCGGCCCTTCACGGCCACCAGCACCACGAAGTGGTTCATGTCCCAGTGCAGCACCGCCGGCAGGGTGAGCTTGCCCAGCGATTCCAGCGGCGCCTGCACGCCGCGGGCGGTAAGCCCCATTCCCTCGGCGATCTGCGCCAGGTTCTTGAGCGTGACGCCCTTGAGCGAGGGCGACAGCCGCACGCGCATGGCGGAGAGGTCCGTGAGGTAGCCGTAGTAGGAAGCCACCATGGCGAGGGCCGCGATGCCGCACTCGGGCGCCTCGCTCTGCAGGATCACCGGCACGCGGCGGCTGAAGACCCCGGTCATCTAGAGGCGCCCCCGCAGTTGCAGCACCGGCTCGAAGAGCCATTCGAGGAGCGTGCGGCGCTCGAGCAGGATGTCGGCGTTCACGAGCATGCCGGGCCTGAGGGCGATCTCGTTGCCCAGCGCGGA
>JAGRPO010000154.1 GCA_019449455.1 Betaproteobacteria bacterium
AGGCCCACGGACGCCGAGGCGCGCGAGACTTCCTCCATGGCCACGATGTGGGCCAGGTAGCCCAGGCCCGTGCCGCCGTATTCCTCGGGGACCGTCATGCCCAGCAGGCCAAGGCCGCCCAGCTTGGTCCACATGTCGGCGGGGAAATTGTTGGTCCGGTCGATGTCCGCCGCGCGCGGGGAGAGCTCGGTGTCGCACAGGCGCCGGGTGCTGGCGCGGAGCGCGTCGAGTTCCTCGGGTAGGTCCATGTCGAACGGCAAGTCTGCTCCGATCGGGTGTGGCCCCGGAAAGGGGCGGGGAGGCCGCCTCGTGGGCGGCCCTGAACACCAATTATCGCTCTAAACCGCCCTCCCTGCCGACACGGGGGGCCGGGCGCGACTTGACTTCCGGGCTATTTCGCGCCCATGCGGATGGCGCCGTCGAGGCGGATCACCTCGCCGTTGAGCACCTCGTTCTCGATGATGTGCATCGCGAGCGCCGCGTACTCGTCCGGACGGCCCAGGCGAGGGGGGAAGGGGATCTGCGCGCCGAGGGAGGCGCGGATCTCGTCGCTCATCCCCTGCAGCATCGGCGTGTCGAAGATGCCGGGGGCGATGGTGACCACGCGGATGCCGAAGCGGGCCAGTTCCCGGGCGATGGGCAGCGTCATGCCGTTCACGCCGGCTTTCGAGGCGGCGTAGGCGGCCTGACCGATCTGCCCCTCGAAGGAGGCGACCGAGGAGGTGTTGATGATGACGCCGCGCTCTCCGGTGGCGAGCGCGGGCTGGGCGCTCATCGCCGTCGCCGCCAGCCGGATCACGTTGAAGGTGCCGACGAGGTTGATCTTCACCGTGCGCTCGAACGTGGCGAGCGAATGCGGCCCGGTCTTTCCCACGACCCGCTCGCCCGGCGCGATGCCCGCGCAGTTGACGGCGCCGCGAATCGCGCCGAATGCCGACACGCACAGGTCGACCGCCGCCTTGACCTGCGCCTCGTCGGTCACGTCCGCGCGGATGAAGCGACCCTGGCCGCCGAACTGCCGGGCGACCCAGTCGCCGGCGTCGTTCAGGTCGGCGATGACGACATTGGCGCCCTCGGCGACGAGACGTTGGGCCGTGGCCGCGCCCAGCCCCGATCCGCCGCCGGCAATGAGGAACGGGTGGTTTTCGATTTGCATGGCGGAACCGGGATGGGGAGGGGAAGACCGAAATTATAGCCTGCGCGGCGAGGCCGCCCGCCGCGTTAAGATGGCGGCCTTCGCCTATCGCGTCGCCCGATCCCCTTGTCCCTGCTGCCCGACAGCGTGCGCGTCGCCGTGCGCGGATGGCTCAACTGCAACCAGGTGCTGCTGCGCTCGCCCGCGGGCAACGTGCTGGTGGACTCGGGCTACCAGTCCTGCGCCGACGAGACCCTCGCGCGTCTTCGCGACCCCGCCATGCTGGGCGCGGAGCCGCTGGCCGCGCTCGTGAACACCCATTGCCACTCCGACCACATCGGCGGCAATGCGGCCGTGGCGCGCGCCTACGGGTGCCCGATCACGATCCCGCGCGAGGAGGTTCCCACGATCGACGACTGGTCGATCCAGGAGCGCTGGAACCACTACGTGGACCAGTACGCGGAGCCGTTCGCCTACCAGGCCACGATCGCGGCCGGTGAGGCGTTGCGCGCCGCCGGCCGGGAATGGGAGGCGCACGCGGCGCCGGGCCACGACATGGAAGCGCTCGTGTTCTTCGATCCGGCGGAGCGCATCCTCATCTCAGGCGACGCGCTCTGGGAGAACGGGCTGGGGTTCGTGTGGGCCCACGAGCCCCCGAATCCCTTCGTCGACGCGGCGCTGTCGGCCCTCGACACCATCGAGCGGCTCGGTCCGCGCGTGGTGATTCCGGGCCATGGGAAGCCCTTCGCGGACGTGGCGGGGGCGCTGGCGCGGGCGCGCTCTCGGCTGGCCCAGTTCGCCGACGACCCCCGGCGCACCGCGCGGCACATGATGAAGGTGATGTTCGTCTTCTCGATGCTGCACCGCGGCGGCATCGCGCTCTCGGAGGCGGACGGCTACGTCGCGCGTGTGCCGTGCTACCGCGACCTCGACGAGCGCTTTCTGGGCGATGGGCTCGAGGGGCTGGGCGTTCGGCTCGCCGAGGACCTGGCCCGCGCCGGGGCGATGCGGATCGACGACGGCTTCGCCCGCGCGACCATGGCGCGGTGAGTTTGGGGACGGTTCCTGGGAACCGTCCCCATACGATGCTAGTTGCCGAAGGTGCGCAGCCCGTCGAGGTCGATGATGCGCAGGCCGCCGTACACGATCTTGAGGAGCCCGGCGGTCTCCAGGACGTGCAGCGCCTGGTTCACCCGCTGGCGCGAGACCCCCGAGAGGTAGCCGATCTCCTCCTGCGAGACCTGCACTTCCGTGCCCATGGCCGGGTAGAGCACGGGATTGAAGAGGGCGGCGATGGAGCGGGCCACGCGCGCGTCGGGCTCGAGCAGGCGCTGGTTCTCCACCATCGCGATGAACTGGGCCAGGCGCTCGTTCAGCTGCACCAGCAGGAACCGGTTGAACGCGAGGTCGG
>JAGRPO010000155.1 GCA_019449455.1 Betaproteobacteria bacterium
ACGATCGAGGCCAGGGGCGCCGCGTGGCTCGACCACGAGTGGTCCAGCGAGATCCTCGCCGGGGACGCCGTGGGCTGGGACTGGGTGGGGCTGAACCTCGATGGCGGCGGCGCGCTCATGGCGTTTCGCCTCCGCGACAAGTCGGGCGGGACGGTGTGGGCATCCGGCACATTGAGGCGCGATGGCAAGGTGCGCACCCTCGGGAAGGACGAAGTGCGATTCGCGCCGCGCCGGACCTGGCGGTCGCCGCGCACCGGCGTGACCTGGCCCGTGGAGATGGCTTTCGAGATCGCGGGCGAGCCGTGGGTGGTGGCGCCGATGATGGACGACCAGGAGATGGATGCGCGCGGATCGACGGGCACGCTCTACTGGGAGGGGGCGGTCGCCGCCACGGGGCCGAACGGGGCGAAGGGGCGCGGATACCTGGAGCTGACCGGCTATTCCGAAAGGCTGCGGTTTTGAACGCGGCCGATCCGCCGGAGGAAGCCGCTTTCGCCAAGCCCGCCGAGAGCGTGCGCTCGGAAGTGGGCGACATCCCCGCCATCGAGGGGCTGCGCGGCGTGGCGGTGCTGTGGGTGATGGCCTTCCACTACCTCGTGCTGCGCGACGGCAAGTTCGACGACGCCTTCATCGCAACGGTGAAGTCCTGGGCGCCGCTGCACGCGTTCGTGGGCAACGGCTACCTGGGCGTGGACCTGTTCTTCCTCATCACGGGATTCCTCCTCACGTTGCCGTGGTTCCGGCATGCGGATGCGGGGCTGCCGCATCCGGATTGGCGTTCGTTCTACGCCCGGCGCGCGCGGCGGATCATGCCCGCGTACTACGTGCAGCTCGTGTTCCTGTTCTTCGTGGCGCTGCCGCTCCTGCGCCCGGCCCTCTGGATCCAGTCCACGCCTTACATCGTGGGCAACCTCGGGGCGCACTTCACGTTCCTGCACTACACCAATCCGCTGACGTCGGCGTCGATGACGGTGAATGGAGCGCTGTGGACGCTGGCGATCGAGTTCCAGTACTACCTGCTGCTGCCCCTCGTCGCGCCCCTTTTCGTGAAGTGGCCCTGGCAGAGCCTCGTCGGCGCTTTCCTGATCGCGGCCGGATGGCGATGGCTGGCGGCGAACGACCTCGATCTCCTCGTTGCCGTTTTCATGAAGATGGTGGCCCACGTCGGGGTGAAGGAAGCGCAGATACGGCACCTGCTGGCGACGCAGCTTCCCGCGTGGTCGCTTCATTTCGCGCTGGGTATCCTGGCTGGGCGGGCGTGGATGCTTCGCCGCTCGGCTCCGCCGTCCGGCGTGGCCAGGCTGATACCGGTCGCGATCCTGGTGGCGGCCGTGCTCGGGCTCTACGCCACGCTTCGCTACGGCACTTCCATCCTCGGATCGTTGGGGTGGGTCGCCTTTCCAGTCCTCATCGCCCTCGGTCTCGCGGCGGTGGTGTCGTGGCCGTCGCCGTGGCTGTCGCGCCTTGCGGCCTCGCGGCCCCTCGCAGCCGTCGGGCGGGTCAGCTACTCGGCGTACCTCTACCACCTGCCGGTGCTGCTCCTGTTCAACGCCTTTCTGCCGGGGACCGGCCCCGTCGTCTCGTTCCTGGCGTGGATGGTCGTTGTCCTGGGAATCTCGGCGGCCTCCTACCGCTTCGTGGAGGTGCCCTACCTTTCGCGGAAGCCCGGAACACGGCATGCGTGAGTCGAGTACCATCCGCGGTCGCCCGTCGTCCGGCGGGTGCCATTCGGATCGCCTCCACGGCCAAGCCGATCGGAAGAGAGAGGATCAGACATGCGAATAGCGATCATGGGTTCGGGCGGCCTCGGCGGCTACTTCGGCGCCCGCCTGGCCCACGGCGGGGCGGACGTGCACTTCATCGCCCGCGGCAAGCACCTGCAGGCGATGAAGAGTGACGGGCTCCGCATCGAGGGTCCGTCGGCCCTTCACATCCCCCGCGTCGACGCCACCGACAACCCGGCGGAGATCGGCGTCGCGGACGTCGTGATGGTGTGCGTGAAGCTCTGGGATACCGATTCGGCCCTCGAGCAGATCCGCCCGCTGGTCGGCCCCGGCACGACGCTCGTCTCGTTCCAGAACGGCGTGCTGAAGGACCAGACCCTGAAGGCCGCCTACGGCACGTCGCACATCATGGGCGGCGTGGGCTACGTCGCGACGACCATCGACCGGCCGGGCGTCATCCGCCAGACGGGGCCCATGCAGCGGCTCCTGTTCGGTGAATTCGACGGCTCCCGTTCACCGCGCGGCGAGGCGCTCCTGGCGGCCTGTCTCGCCGGCGGCATCAACGCCGAGCTCTCGGAGCACATCCTGCGCGAGATCTGGCAGAAGTACGTCTTCCTGGTGGGGCTCTCGGGAACCACGACGACCATGCGCAGGACCATCGGCCCCATCCGCGAGAATCCCCAGACCCGCGCCTTCCTACTCGACGTGATGCGCGAGGTGGTGGCCGTCGGCCGCGCGCAAGGCGTGGACCTCGCCGAGGACTACGCGGAAGTGCGCCTGAAGCTGGCGGACGACGTGTCCCCCGACATGACCTCCTCCATGCACCACGACCTCGAGCGGGGCAACCGGCTCGAAGTGCGATGGCTCGCCGGGGGCGTGGTGGAACTGGGCCGGGCCAAGGGCGTGCCCACGCCGCTCAATCGCGCCATCGCCGACATCCTTGCCCTGCACGCGGCTGGAAAGTCGCCGTAGCCCGACAAGGGCCGCGCCTTCCCCGGGCGCCCAATCCCCTACAAGACTTCCGGTTGTTATCGCGGAGTGTCGGCGTAGCATCGCCGTTCCACCCATCCACCGGAGGCAACAAAATGAAAATGCACCTCCTCGCAGCAATGGTTGGTTCCGCGCTTGCGCTTTCCGCCGCTCCTGGGACGGCAGACGATGGCGACTCCCAAACCGGAAAGCTCGGCAAGGTGACCTTCCCCACCTCGTGCGATCCGAAACTGCAGGCCGAATTCGAGCGGGCCGTCGCGATGCTCCACTCGTTCTGGTACGCCTCGGCCGAGAGGGCCTTCCCCGACCTCGCCGCCCGGGATCCCTCCTGCGCCATCGCGCATTGGGGCTACGCCTCGATTCTCATGAACAATCCCCTGGCCGGCACGGGCGCCACACCCGCGGCCGCCAAGAAGGCCCAGGTAGCCATCGACGAGGCGCGGCGCATCGGCGCCAAGACGCAGCGCGAGCGCGACTACATCGAGGCCACCGCCGCCTACTACGAGGACTACGCCAACCGCCCCGAGAAGGCGCGGCAGGCTGCGCGCGCGAAGGCCTACGAGGCGTTGGCTGCCCGGTATCCGGATGACGACGAGGCGCAGATCTTCGCCGCGCTCTACATCGCCGGGACGCAATCGCAGGCGGACCAGACCTTCGCCGCCTACCTGAAGGCCGCGGGGATGCTCGAGCCCCAATTCAAGAAGCATCCTGACCATCCCGGCATCGCGCACTACCTCATCCACAGCTACGACGCGCCGCCCATCGCTGACAAGGGCCTGGATGCGGCACGCCGCTACGCATCGATCGCGCCCGCCGCGCCGCACGCGCTCCACATGCCGTCGCACATCTTCACCCGCGTGGGTGCCTGGGAGGAGTCGGCCGAGACCAACCTGCGCTCCGCCAAGGTCGCGAAGTCCGGCGGCGAGGCCGACGAGACCTACCACGCGTCCGACTACGCGGTGTACGCCTACCTTCAGCTCGCTCGCGACTCGGCGGCGCACGACGTCATCATGGATACCCTGAAAGTGACCGGCGTGAGCACGGGCCGCCCGACGGCGTTCTACGCGGCCGCCGCGATGCAGGCGCGCTACGCCGTGGAGCGCGGCGACTGGAAGGCGGCGATGCAGTTGCAGCCAGCGGCGACGAGCTACCCGTTCACCGACGCGATCACCCATTTCGCCCGCGCGATGGGCGCGCTCCGCAGCGGCGACCTTGCGGCCGCCGACCAGGATGCGCAGGCGCTCACCGCGCTCCACAAGAAGCTGGTGGACGCGAAGAACACCTACTGGGCCACGGAGGTCGAGGTGCAACGGCTCACCGTCGCCGGGTGGACCTTGCACGCCAAGGGCATGTCGGCCGATGGCCTCAAGCTCATGCGCGCCGCCGCCGATCTCGAGGACCGGAACGAGAAGCACATCGTGACGCCCGCCCGCATCGTGCCGGCGCGCGAACTTCTCGCCGAGATGCTCCTCGAGCAGAAGCAGCCCGCGCTGGCGCTGAAGGAGTTCGAGGCGTCCCAGCTGCGCGAGCCCAACCGCTTCCGCAATTTCGCCGGCGCCGCGCAGGCCGCCGAGATGGCGGGCGACCGCGCGAAGGCGGCGCAGTACGCGAAGAAGCTCCTCGATCTCGCCGCGAAGGGCGACGGCAAGCGGCCTGAAGTCGCGATGGCGAAGGCAGTCCTCGCCCAGCGATGAGGGGGATCGCCGCGGGCATCATCGCGGCATGCGTGCTCGGCTTCGCGCCGGGCGCGCATGCCGACCCCGTCGAGACCGACCCCGATCTCGCCAAACGCGACGAGGACTACGCCGCGGGCCGCAAGGCCGTCGAGGCGAAGAACTGGGCGGAAGCCGTCGCGCGCCTTCGCAAGGCCGAGGTCC
>JAGRPO010000156.1 GCA_019449455.1 Betaproteobacteria bacterium
GCCCATGGGCGCTCCGTGGACGAAGGACGCGTGCCTGCCCGGCGGCGACATGCCCAACTACAACGCCTTCCGCGACGAGGTGTTCGACCGCTACAAGGGCTTCCCGCGCGACCTCCTGGACGGCGTCGTCCGCCGGCACGGCAGCCGCACGGGCTACATCCTCGGCGACATCCAGCGCGTCGAGCAGCTCGGCCAGAATTTCGGCGCCGGCCTCACCGCGCGCGAGATCGACTGCCTCGTCGCCGACGAGTGGGCCGTCACCGCCGAGGACATCCTGTGGCGCCGCACCAAGTGCGGCCTGCACATGGACGAGGCGCAGCGCGCCGCGGTCGCCGCCTACCTCGCCAGCCGCAAGTAGGCGAGCATCCGCCGCCATAGCCACGGTGCCGGCTTCGAGGAGGCCTTCGCGGCGGGGGCCTCGACGCTTTTGGTTCTCGGTAATGCATAGCGAAGAGGGGGCGTCGGTCGAGACATCGGCGGCGTCTCGATTCGGCACGGCGGCGAGCGAAGACGCGGTCGGGGTGAGGTGGGTTGGGTTTTTTTTTGGTTTTGGGCCAGCTCCCTCTGGTTCCGAGCACGACCCTCTGACCCAGGTCGCATCAAGTCCGGCGTCACTGCCGTCAGCAAGGTCAGCTGGCCCAAAACCAAAAAAGAAACCCAACCCACCTCACCCCGATCCCCACGGAGTTACGCGGGCATCATCGCGATAGATGCATACGAGTTCTACGTGAAGCCCCTTGCCGATTTTCCTCTCGAAGCGCGTCGCGCGGTCCGCGCGGTGCTGGCCGACATCGACGACACGCTGACCACGCACGGGCGGCTGCACGCGGTCGCCTACACGGCGCTCGAGCGCCTGCGCGAAGCCGGGCTCCTGGTGATCCCGGTCACCGGCCGGCCGGCGGGGTGGTGCGACCACATCGCGCGCATGTGGCCCGTGGACGCGGTGGTGGGCGAGAACGGCGCGTTCTGGTTCCGGTACGACGCGGCCGAAGGCAGGCTCGTGAAGCGCTACGTGGTGGGCCCCGAGGAGCGCGCCCGCCGGGCGCAGCGCATGGACGCCATCGCCGCGCGTATCCTGGCCGAGGTTCCCGGCAGCGGCATCGCCTCGGACCAGCCCTACCGCGAGGCCGACCTCGCCATCGACTTCTGCGAGGACGTGCCCCCGCTCGGCCGCGACGCGGTGGCGCGGATCGTGGCGATCATGGAGTCGGAGGGCCTCACCGCCAAGGTGAGCTCCATCCACGTGAACGGCTGGTTCGGCGGCTACGACAAGCTGTCGACGTCGCGCCTGGCGCTGGCGGAGGACTTCGGCGTGGACGTGGAGCGCGAGAAGGAGCGCTTCGTGTTCGCGGGCGACTCCCCCAACGACCAGCCGATGTTCGCCTTCTTTCCCAACGCGGTCGGGGTCGCGAACGTGCGCGCGATGGCGGACCTGATGAAGACCCTGCCGCGTTACGTGACCCCGTCGGCCGGATCGGCGGGATTCGCCGAGCTCGCCGACGCGATCCTCGCCGCGCGCTGATCAGTCCGTCTCGTCCGGGAGCTTGCCGATCGCGGCCAGGATCGCGAGGAGGTTGTCGCGGCGAAAGGGCTTCGCGAGCGTGCCGTCGAAGCCCTCGGCCTGCTTCGCCTTGGTGAAGACGGGCGAGTGGTCGACGCTGGTGGCGTAGATCCTGGACGCCTGCGGGTCGCGCTTGATGTGGCTGCGCAGGATCGCGGCCGCATCGGGCCCGTCCAGCCCCGCCAGGCTCGTGTCGACGAACACGAGGTCGTAGAGGTCCTGGTCGAGGGAAGCGACCGCCTCGGCGAGGTCGGAGGCGACGACGAGGCTGGAGTCGCGCTTGCGCAGGATGTGCGCGGCCAGCATGTGGCTGTCGCGGTGCGGGTCCACGAGCAGGATGGTGGCGCCCTTCCTCTGCTCGCGCAGCGAGTGCCGCGTGACGAGCGTGGGCGTCTCGTCCGCGTCGACCGAGGCGCCGGTCACGGCGACGATCGCGTCGTGGAGCTGCTTGTCGGCCAGCGGATGGCGCAGGTACGCGGCGATGCCGTTTTCGCGGCACGCGATGGCGTCGCCGGGCCGGCCCTCGCTGGCGAGCATCATGACCAGCGTGTCGAGGAGCTTCGGGTGGTTCTTCACGCGGAAGGCGAGGAGGAATCCGTCCTGCACGGCCATCCGGTCGGTCACCAGCATGAGCGGCACGGGGCTGCCTTCGTCGTGCAGGCGCTCGAGGAGGGCGATGGCCATCGCGGCGTTGTCGGCTTCCATCGGCGTCAGGCGCCAGCCGCGCAGCAGGTTCGTGAGCTCGTGGCGCTGCGCGGGGTCCTCGCTCACCACGAGCACCGGCAGGCCCACGAGGGTCACGAAGGTGGGGCGGCGCGGCGGCGGCGGGCCCGGGCGCACCGGGAATTCGATGGTGAATGCGTAGAGCGGATCGGCCGGCCGGCTGCCCACCGCGAGCTTGCCGCCCATGGCGGTGACCATGAAGCGCGCGACCGCGACCCCCATGCCCGCTTCGGCCGACGAGCGCGGCGCGGCCTTCTCGGCCGCTCCCGCGGAGGCGGTGACGGCGAAGGAAAGCTGGATGCCTCCCTCCGTCGTGTACTCCGGCGAGATGGCGAGCGCGACGTCCGTGCCGGGGAACACCGCGAAGGCGCTGTCCAGCAGGTTTCGCAGCAGCAGCTGCAGCCGCTCGACGTCGCCCTCGAGGTCGTCGGGCACGTCCTGCTCGACCTTCACGCGCAGGCGGCAGCCGCTTTCCTCGGCGGGCTGGGCGACGCGCTTGACGAGCCCGGCCACGGCGGCGCGCAGCCGGAACTCGGCCTTCTCCAGCTCGATGCCGCCTTCGACCTTCGAGAAGTCCACCAGGTCGCCGATGGCGAGGAGCGCCGTCTCGGTGGAGTTGCGGATGCGCTGGAAGTGCTCGACGAGCGCCGGGTCGAACTCCATCTGCTGGGCCCGGATCGAGATCGCGGAAAGCCCCTCGAGCGCCACGGAGAGCTCCGCGCCGATCTTCTCGATGAGCGCGATCTCGGAGGCTCCGGGGTCGGCTTTCGCGGCCCCGCCGCCGGAGTCGGCGTGCGACGACCACAGGGCGCCGGCCGGCTCCTCGTCCACGAGCAGCGGCTGGCGCTCGAGCGTGGCCGGATGGCCGTCGGCGCGGGCGAGGGCGATGCTTGCCGGGGCGTCGGGCTTGCGGTGGGCGTGCGAGAGGGCCTTGGCGTCCACGGCCTTCGACCGCCCGACGACCTCGATGGCCGGAAGCCCCATCAGCGACTGCGCCGCGCTCTCGAGTCCCAGCAGGCGGCAGAAAGCCTCGTTCACCAGCTCCACCTCGCCCGCCGCGTTCTCGATGAGCGCCGCGTTGGGGGAGGCTTCCACCAGCGCCATGAGCCGCGCCGAGGTGAGGTTGAGCGCGCTCTCGGTCTCGCGCTGCCCGGCGATGTCGTGCAGCACCGCGACGATGCCCGCGGGCTTGTCGCGCGAGTCGAGCGCCGGCTGCAGCGCGAGCTGGACCCAGCTTTCGCCCGCGGCCACGCGCAGGTCGAGGATGGCCGACGCGGTCTTTCCCTCGGCGATGCGCGCCACGCTCTGCTGCACGCGCTTCGCGTCCTCCTTGTGGAACAGCGAGGCGAGCGCGATGCCGGAGGCGCCGTGGTCCGGGTCGCCGGAGAGGCGCACGAAGGCGGCGTTGGCGAATGCCACCGTGCCCTTCGGGTCCGTCAGCGCCACCGCGGTGCGGAGTGTCTCGACGACGCGCTTGAAGTCCTCGGTGGCCATGGCGTGTCGCCGGCGGGGGTCAGCGCGCGGTGCCGCCCTGCGCGGCCTTGCGGACGACGTTCAGTAGGTGCGTCGTCGCCGGGTGAAGCGACGGGGGATCGGAGGCGACGGCGGGCAGGATGCGCCCGGCGATCGCCTTGCCCAGCTCGACGCCGAACTGGTCGAACGCGTTCACTCCCCACAGGATCGACTGGCAGTAGACCTTGTGCTCGTAGAGCGCGACGAGCGCGCCCAGCGCCGCCGGCTCGAGCGAGGGCAGGACGAGGGTCGTGCTCGGCAGGTTGCCGGGGCAGTCGCGGTGCGCGTTGCCGGTGACGCGCCCGGTCATGAGGGCCTCCGACTGGGCCAGCGCATGGGCCACGAGCGCGGCGTGCTCCGTCTCGCGCGAGCCCATGGGGCGGGCGACGACGACGAAGTCGCACGAGGCGGACCCGGTGCCCTGGTGCAGCCACTGGTAGAACGCGTGCTGCCCGAGGGTGCCCGCCTCGCCGAAGATGGCCGGGCAGGTGGGGTGGGCCACCGGCGCGCCGTCCGCGCCGACGCGCTTGCCGTTGGATTCCATCTCGAGCTGCTGCAGGTAGCCGGGCAGGCTCGCGAGGCGCTGGGCGTACGGCAGCACGACGTGCACCGGGATGTCGAGGAAGTCGCGGTTCCAGACGCCCGTGGCCGCGAGGAGAAGCGGGAGGTTGCGCTCCAGCGGAGTCGACCGGAACTCGAGGTCCAGCGCGTGCGCGCCGGCGAGGAACCGCTCGAACGCCGGCATGCCCACGGCGATGGCGATCGGCAGTCCCACGCTCGACCAGACCGAGTAGCGGCCGCCGACCCACTCGCCGAAGGGGAAGACGTTGCATTCCGGCAGGCCGAAGCGCTCCGCCTGCGCCGCGTTCGCGGTGGCGGCCACCATGTGCTTGGCGACGGCCGCCTCGCCCAGCGCGGCGGCGATCCAGCGCCGCGCCGCGGAGGCGTTGGCCATCGTCTCCTGGGTCGTGAACGTCTTCGAGGCCACGACGACCAGGGTCGAGGCGGGGTCGAGGCCCGCGAGGGCGTCGTCGAGAGCGGCCGGGTCGATGTTGGCGACGAAGCGCACCGCCGGGCCGTCGGCGATCGCGGCGAGGGCTTCCACCACGAGCCTGGGGCCCAGGTAGGAGCCGCCGATGCCCAGCGAGATCACGTGGCGGATCGGCTCGCCCGTGGCGCCCTTCCACGAGCCGTCGCGCACCGCGGTCGAGAAGACGCGCATGCGCTCCCGGCAGCGCTGCACCTGGGCCAGCACGTCCTCGCCGTCGGCGACCACCTTCTCGTCGCCGCGCAGGGCGGTGTGAAGCGCCGGCCGGTCCTCGGTCGCGTTGACGTGCTGCCCGGTGAAGAGGCGCTCGATGGCGCCGGGCACGTCCCGCTCCCGGGCCAACGCCACCAGCCGCGCGAGGGTCTCGTCGGTCAGGCGCTGCTTCGAGAAATCGGCCGTGAGGCCGCCGGAGGAAATGGTGAACGCGGGCCCGCGGCCGGGGTCGGCGGCGAAGAGCTCCTCCACGCGCCATGCGGCGATCTCGTCGCGGTGCGCCTCGAGGGCTTGCCAGGCAGGGCTCGGGATCGGGGAGGACACGGTGTCACCGGTGCTGCGGCGCACGAGGCCGCGGATGCCGGGGATTATAACTGCCGGAGGGCCCGCTACCCCGCCGTGAGCCCGGCCACGCCGAGCGCCATCCCGACGGCGGCAACCAGGCGCCGGCGCAGGTCCCCCTCCCCGAGGAAATGCGCGCCCATGAGGGCGGCGAAGAGGATCGAGATCTCGCGGGCCGGGGCCACGAGGCTCACCGGCGTGAACACCAGCGCGGTGAGGACGAGGATGTAGGAAAGCGGCGACAGGAGGGCGATGGCGACGACGGTTTTTCGGCGCTCGCGCCAGGCCTTGCCGATGGCGCCCGGCCACCGCCGCCGCGCGAGCGGCACGAGGGCGAGCGAGCGGAAGAAGTTGCAGCCCCAGTCGTACACCAGCGGCGGGATGAGCCAGGCGGCCACGCTCGCCTTGTCCGTGATCGTGTAAAGGGAGATCGTGAACCCGGTGAGGAGCGCGAACCCGACCGCCTGCCGGGCCTCGGACTTGTGCCAGGCGAACGGGTTGCCGGTGAGGAGCAGGGCGGAGGCGACGACGAGGGCGGCGCCGGCCAGCGCCGTCGGCCCCGGGCGCTCTCCCAGCAGCAGCACCGCCACGGCGATGGTGAGGAGCGGGCCGGTGGCGCGGGCGAGCGGGTAGACGATCGACAGGTCGCCACCGCTGCGGTAGGCCCGGTCGAGCAGGAGGAAGTACGCGGTGTGGATCATCCCGCTCGCGAACATGAGCGCGAGGTGCACGGGCCGGAAGTCGTAGTGCTGCCACCAGGCCGCCGCCGCCACGACGGGCGCGTAGGCCGCCAGGGAAACGAGGCACGCGGCGGTGATGAGGCCGGGGCCGCCGCCGCTCTTCTTCAGCAGGAAGTTCCAGCTCGCGTGGACGAGCGCCGAGGTGAGGACGAGAAGGAGGGCGAGCCCGGTCATCGAGCCGTCATTCTAGCCACCCGCCGCCGTCCGCGCCCGCAGCGGGCGACTCAGCCCGGGCGACGCAGGAGGTTCACGCGCATCGGCCTCACGAAACGCATCCCGGCCGGAGTCGCGTGCGCCTCGAAGCGCCGGCGGACCTCGGCGAGCCGCTCGCCCGCGAGCGAGATGTCCGAGTGCGTCACCTTCACGATGCGCTCGAAGAAGTCGTCGAAGTCGCGGAAGGCGATGGGCGCGTCGAAGTGGCGTTCCTCGACCTGCGCGAGCACGCCGCGCTCCACGGCGCGGCCGATGGCCGCGACGGCGGCCGCGCGCACTGCGCCTTCGTCGTGGAACAGCCGCACGATCTCGTTGAACGGGCCGGCGAAGACCGGCTCCGAGAGGTAGGCGAGGCCGCCGGGCGCCAGCACGCGCCGGATCTCGGCGAGCGCCGCGTCCATGCGATCGACCGGCACGTGGTGCAGCGACTTGAACATCATCGCGATGTCGAAGCTCGCGTCGGGAAACGGGATCGCGTCCGCGCCGGCGAGGCGGAACTCGAGGCCCGCCACGCCGGGCGCGGCGACGTTCTTCGCGTGCTGGATCGCGTCCACCTCGAGCCCCGCGACCGAGGCCACGAGGCGAAGCTCCACGAGCCTGCGCGCCATCTGCGCATTGCCGCAGCCGATGTCGGCCACGCGCGCGCCCGCGAGCGGGAGCATGCGGCGCATCAGGTCGAGCTCGTCGGCGACGAGCTCGACGGCGCGGGCGCTCATGCCGCCTCCTGCTCGAGGAGGGCGCGCGCCCGGTCGATGATGGGCCGGTCGATGAGCTTGCCGTCCATGCGCACGGCGTTCCCGGACGCCGCCTCGGCGGCCGCGAGCACGCGCCGGGCCCACGCGAGGTCGGCCTCGGGGGGGCGGAAACCGGCGTTCACGCCCGCCACCTGCTTCGGGTGGATGCAGAGCTTGCCGCCGAAGCCCAGGCGGCGGGCGCGGTCCACGTCGTCGCGCAGCAGCGCCTCGTCGTCGATCGCCACCGTCACGCCGTCCACCGGGGCGAGGGAGCCGGCCACGCGGGAGGCGATGACGAGATGCGATCGCGCGAAGAGCAATTCCTCGCGCTCGCCCGCGATGCCCGTGTCGAGCTGGAAGTCGACGGAGCCGAACGCCAGCCGCTCGACCCCCGGCGCGCGTGCGAGCGCCTCGGCCCTCCAGAGGCCCAGCGCGGATTCGACGAGCGGGATGATCCTCGCTTCGGCACCTGCGCGCGCGCGGATCTCCGC
>JAGRPO010000157.1 GCA_019449455.1 Betaproteobacteria bacterium
CAGGGGCTGGTGGTTCACGTCCTGGCGAGGCGTTTCGAGGATCTCTCGCGGCTCCTGGGGGAGCTCCGGACCGAAAGCCACGACTTCCACTAGCACTCCCGCGAATCACTTATTGCCGCAGGTCGGATACTTTCCGATCATCGTCGCGGACGCGAGGCGAAGGCTGAATGAACTGCGTGCCGGTCCGAGCCTCGAGGTCGTCGAGTGTCAATCGCGGCAGTTGGGACTCAATCGATGAGCTTGCCGCTCTCGTCGTAGAACGGAGAGCGCCCGCCGTAGTCGCCGATGAAGGTGATGTGGCTGACCAGGCCCGCGTCTTCGCGCCAGTAATGCAGCTCGCAGGTCGGCGGCTCGAGGACGAAATCGTGCGAGGCTCCCGCATTCAGGTCGAAGACGCAGGAGTGCGACGGGCTCGGCGCGATGCTCGCGGTGACGCCGTGCCAGGCAAGGTGGATGGGGCGGTGGACATGGCCGCAAAGGATGCGCGTGACCTGCCGGTGGCGCTCGAGCAGGGCCCCGAGCGCCTCGCCGTTGTGGCAATTCTGCCAATCCATGTTGGCCAGCCCTGTCAGGAACGGCGGGTGGTGCATGAACAGCGCCGTCGGGCGATGCGGCGCGCGTTGGAGCTCCGCGTCTAGCCAGGCAAGTCGCCGGGCGCACAACTCCCCGCGCGGCTCGCCCGGAACCACGGTGTCGAGCCCGATCAGGCGCACCGGATAGTCTTCCAGGGCGTAGTGCAGGAATTCGCCCGCCTGCGGCAGGTAGGCGTGGTCGGCGAACGCCCGGCGCATGGCGCCGCGCTCGTCGTGGTTGCCCGGAATGACGTAGAGCGGCATGCCGAGCGGCGCGAGGATCTCGCGCAGCAGCGCATATTCCTCCGGCCTTCCAAGGTCCACCAGGTCTCCCGTCAGCAGGGCGATGTCCGGCCGCGGGTCGAGCGCATTGAGGTGCGCCACGCAGTTCGCCAGCTTGTCCGCGGAATCCACCCTGCGGTAGGCGAGCCTGCCCGCGGCCTTGATGTGGGTGTCGGTGATCTGGGCGATCAGCATTTCAGTCGCGCAGCCGCAGCAGCGCGCCCGGCTCGATGCGCAGCCCGATGGCCTGGCCGACCTGGAACTCGCCGTGCTCCGTGGTCTCGACCACCACCGCGCGGTCGGCGACGCCGGTCACGTGCAGCCGCGTGCGGTCGCCGAGGAAAAATACCTGCTCCACCACGCCGCGTAGCGGCGCCCCGGCCTCGGGGACGATGCGCGCGTCGTTGGGACGGAAGAGCACCTGCATGGCGCCGGAGCCTTCCTGCCCCCAGAAGATCCGCCCGCCCGGCAGTTCCAGGGAACCGTCCCGCAGCGTGCCGTCGACGCGGTTCATGGTGCCGATGAAATCGGCGACGAACGAGCTCGCCGGCTTGTAGTAGATCTCGCGCGGGGTGCCGGTCTGGACGATCGCCCCCTTGTTGATCACCGCGACACGGTCGCCGATCGCCATCGCCTCGCCCTGGTCGTGGGTGACGTAGGCGGCGGTGATGCCGAGGGAATGAAGCAGCACGTCGATCTCGATGCGCAGCCGCTCGCGCAGCAGCGCATCGAGCGCGGTGAGCGGCTCGTCCAGCAGCAGCACCCGCGGCTGCACCGCGATCGCCCGGGCGAGCGCCACGCGCTGGCGCTGCCCGCCGGAGAGCTCGGTGATGCGCCGCTCGCGAAGTTCGCCGATCTGCATCATCTCGAGCATCTCGTCGACGCGCCTGGCGCGCTTGTCCGGCGCCACGCCGTGGACCTTGAGCCCGTAGGCGATGTTGTCCGCGACGTTCATGTTGGGAAACAGCGCGTAGGACTGGAACACCATGCCGACGTTGCGGCGCTCGATCGGGAGGTTGGTCACGTCCTCGTCGTCGAAATACACGCGCCCCCCGGGATCCGGGGACTCCAGCCCCGCGATCACCCGCAGCAGCGTCGTCTTGCCGCAACCGGAAGGGCCGAGGAACACGACCGTCTCGCCCCCCCGCATCTCGAGCGAGGTCCGCTCGAGCGCGCGCGTGCCGTTGGGAAAGGTCTTGGCGCAGTCCGCCAGTCGAATCGCCGTGCCGGCTTTCCCGTTCATGCGGCCTTTCTCGTGCCGGTCCGTTGCACGCCGTAGCGCTGGAGCGCGACGAGCAGGGGAATGATCATGACGAAGAAGACGAGCGTGTAGGCGCTGCCGATCTCCAGGCGCATCGAGGCGTAGCTGTCGGCGAGCCCCACGGGCAGCGTCATGGTTTCGGGAGTGTGCATCATCCACGTGAGGTTGAACTCGCCGATCGACAGGGTCACGACGGTGAGGGCTCCGGCGACGATGCCCGAGCGGGCGTTCGGCAGGACGATGCCGAAGAAGCGCCGCCAGAACCCCGCGCCCAGGCTTGCCGCGCTTTCCTCGAGAACCTGGAAATTGAACGACGAAAGCACCGCGAGCACCGAGCGCACCATGAATGGCAGCGTGTAGAGAACGTGGCCGACGAGGATGAATCCCCAGCTGGTGCGGAAGTCGCGGAACCCGCCGTAGGTGATGATCAGGGCCAGCGCGATCGCCAGACCCGGGATGGCGACCGGCAGCACCAGGAATTCCTCGACCAGCCGGGTCATCATGCCGGGGCGCTTGGCGAGCACGTAGGCGGCGGGGACGCCGATGACGAGCGTCACGGCAAGGGTCGCGAGGGCGATGTACATGCTCCGGAAGATTGTCGGCGCGTACAGCTCCCAGACCACGCCGATCCAGCGCAAGGTGAGGCCGCTCTTCACCCCGACGAAGAAGTTCTCCGTCAGCCCCGCGATGATCGACATGAACACCGGCACGAGCAGGAACGAGCAAACCAGCAGCGTGAACGCGAGCTGGAGGTAGAAGTAGGGGGTACGCCGCATGGTCGGCTCAGCCCGCTGCCGCTGCGGTCGACCCCGCCGCCACCCGGCAGGCCGCCAACGTGGCCCAGGTGATGACCCCGAGCACCATGGAGAGCGCCGCGGCCAGGGCAATGTTGGCCAGCAGCGTGAACTCCGTGTAGATCACGATCGGCAGCACCTTGATGTCGGTCGCGAGCGTGAACGCGGTGCCGAACGCGCCCATGGACGTGGCGAAGCACACCGCGCCCGAGGCGATCAGCGCGGGCTTCAGCGCGGGCAGGATCACGTCCACGATCACCCGCCACGGGTTCGCGCCCAGCGACTTGGCCGCCTCCTCCAGCGCCGGGTCGAGCTTTTCCGCCGCCGCCATGATGGTGAGGATTACCCGGGGAATGGAGAAATAGATGTAGCCGGTGAAGAGACCCGCGATCGAATAGGCGAACACCAGCCGCCCCGCGCCGAAGTACGTCGTGAGTTCGCCGATGAGGCCGGTGCGCCCGGCGAGCATGATGACCATGAAGCCGACCACCACGCCGGGGAACGCCAGGGGCAGGGTGAGCATCGAGATCAGCGCCTCGCGCCCGAAGAAGTGGTTGCGCTCCAGGAACACGCCCGTGATCCCGGCGATCACGAGAGTCGCGACGGTGACCGTCACCGACAGCACGATGGTGGAGGCGAGGGCCTCGAAGTACTGCGGGTTCGTGACCACCGCCGTGTAGGCCGCCAGGCCGAGCTTGCCGGTGGCGCCGACCACCGCCAGGCGGGCCAGCGGCAGCAAAAAGAAAGCGGCGCCGACGATGATCGCCGGCGCCACCATCAGCAGCAGGTTGCGGTTCTCGCGACCTCGCATGGGCAGGTGCGGCGAAACGCTAGCGGACCTCTTTCTGGTACAGGTCGCGGAATGCGTTCTGCCCCGCTTCCATCTTGGCGTAGTCGATCACCTTGGCGCGCTTGTATTCCTCGGCGGGAGGGAACTTGGCCGCGACATCGGGTGGCATGGCGGAGGCCCGGATCGGCCTCAGGTAGGCGTTGGCCCAGATCGCCTGCCCCTTGTCCGACATCAGGTAGTCGAGCACCTTCTTGGCGTTCTCGGGGTGCGGGCCGTTCTTCACCAGGCTCATCACGTACGGAAGCACGATGGTGCCTTCCTGCGGAATCACGAACACGCAATTGCACTTGTCCTTGTACTTGGCGCGCAGGGTGTTGAAGTCGTAGTCGAACATGATCGGGATTTCGCCCGAGAGCACGCGCGCGTAGGAGGTCTGCAACGGCACGATCGGGCGGTTCTTCTTCAGGTCCTTGAAGTACTTGATGCCAGGCCCCCAGTCGCTCGTGGTGCCGCCGAGCGCGAGGTTGGCCGCGGTTGCGGCGGCATAGCCCACGGCGGCGCTGGTCGGGTCGAGATAGCCCACCAGTCCAGCGTACTCGGGCTTGAGCAGGTCCTTCCATGCCTTCGGCACGGGCACGCCGCGCAGCGCATCCACGTTGACGAAGAATCCGATGGTGCCGTAGTGGATGGTGAACCAGCTGCCGTCGGGCGCCTTGAGGCCGGCCGGGATCTCGTTGAAGTACTTCGGGGTGTAGGGGGCGATCACGCCCGCCTCGCCCGCCTTGATGCCGAAGGTCACGCCGAAGTAGGCGATGTCGGCCACGGGGTTTGCCTTGTCGGCGATGAGGGTGGACAGCGTCTGCCCGGAATTCTTGTTGTCGTGCGGAACCTCGAGCTTGAGGTCGGCCTTGATCGCCTTGAGCATCGTGCCCCAGTCGGCCCACTCGGGCGGGCAGTTGTAGCAAATGGCGTCGGCGGCCGCGGCTGGCCCGGCGAATGCGACGGCGGCGGCGAATCCGGCAAGCAAAGTTCTGGCTTTCATGGTGCCCTCTCGTCTCGGACGTAGTGGGAAAATCCTATGCCGGAAAGGCTACCGCTAGTTGACGCGCGTCAGCTTCGCCGGGGGTGTGGAGGTCGTTGATCCCGATCGAGCCGTGCCCGGTGTCGCGCGCCGAATCGAGCAGGCAGGGCAGGGTGAGGCAGGGCAGCGCTATCAGATACCTCGACCAATACATGAAATATCTATTGCATGATGCTGATTACATGATTTATTCATAGACGATGAAACACCCATATGAGCTGCCCGAAGGCGAGACCGACGTCGTTCCGGTCTCACTGTTCGCGCTCGTCGCCGTCGCTTCGTTTGCCGCCGTCTGCCTGGCTTTCCACGCCTTCGGCGAGCAGGGCTGGGTGCCGATTCTCGACAGCGCGAATCTCGCTCTCCACGAGGCCGGGCACCCGCTGACAGGGCTCGTCAGCAGCCGCGCGAGCGTCTATGGCGGCACGCTTTTTCAACTCGCATTTCCCGTGGCCGTAGCGGTTCATTTCCACCGTCGCGGGCATGCAGCCGGCGCCGCGGCGGGTGCCGTCTGGCTCGGCGAGAACCTGCTGAACGTCGCGCGCTACATGGCCGACGCGCGCGTCCAGGCGTTGCCGCTGGTGGGAGGCGGCGACCACGACTGGGCCGAGATCTTCGGCCGCTGGCGCATCCTGCACCTGGACACGCGGGTGGCAGGACTCACGCGGGTGGCCGCGGTGCTGCTGATAGCCGGATCGCTCGTCTGGCTGTACCGGCGATGGAAGGCCGGGCGCGAGGGATCGCAAGCCTAGAGCGATGCCGAAGGAACCTCGCGTTGCCCGGTCTCAGGCAGCCTGCAGCCAGAGTCCCTTGAGGTATTCGCCTTCCGGAAAGTGGATCGACACGGGGTGGTCCCGCGAGGCGGCCAGGCGCCCGCGGATCTCGAGGTCGACCCGCGCGTCCACTGCCGCCCCGGCCACGATCTTCTGGAAGAGATCCGCCCCGACCGCGCCCGAGCACGAAAAAGTGAGAAGGTGCCCGCCGGGCGCGAGGAGCTTCATCGCCCACAGGTTGACGTCCTTGTAGGCGCGCGCCGCCCGCGGCACGTGCTTTTCCGTCGGCGCGAATTTCGGCGGGTCGAGGACGATGAGCGAAAAGCGCCGTCCCTCGTCGCGAAGGCGCCGCAGGTACGTGAAGACGTCGGCCGGCAGCCAATGCGCGCGCGCGGCATCCAGGCCGTTGAGCGAGGCATTGTGTCGCGCGAGCGCCAGCGCCTCCTCGGAGGAATCGACCGAGACCACGCTGCGCGCGCCGGCGGCCAGCGCGCCGAGCGAGAAGCCCCCCGTGTAGCAGAAGGCGTTCAGCACTTCGGTGCCCGCCGCGAGGGACGCGACGAGCGCCCGGTTGTCGCGCTGGTCGAGGAAAAACCCCGTCTTCTGACCATGGGCCACGTCCACCTCGTAGGTGATTCCGGCCTCGACGAGGCGCACGTGCTCGGGCAACTCGCCAAGCAGGGGGCCGGTGCGCGGCGCAAGACCCTCGAGCGTCCGGACCTCTGCGTCGGACCGCTCGTACACCACGCGCACGCCCGCCACGCGCGCGAGGGCCTGGGGCCAGAAGGCACGCCTGCGCTCAGCGCCCGCCGAGAGGATTTGAACGACCGCCACATCGCCATAGCGATCGACGACGAGCCCGGGCAGGCCGTCGGTTTCCGAGTGCACGAGGCGACAGGCGTCGTGCTTCGCGTCCAGCATTCCGTCGCGGCGGCGCACCGCGGCCTCCAGGCGCGCGAGGAGAAACGCCTCGTCGATCGTCGCGCCGGGGTCGAAGGACCAGACGCGGGCGCGGATCTGCGAATCCGGCGAGAACGCCGCCCAGGCGAGCATCGCGCCGTCGTGCGCCATGACGGCGACCGTGTCGCCGGGGCCGGGATGGCCCTCGACGCGTTCGATTCCGCCGGAAAAAACCCAGGGATGGCGGTGGCGCAGCGATTTCTCGCGGCCGGGCTTGAGCACCAGGCGCGGCGTGGCGGTCATGGAGGTCGGCTTGCAGGAAGGGGGGCCATGATAGCCCATGGCGCC
>JAGRPO010000158.1 GCA_019449455.1 Betaproteobacteria bacterium
TCCGTGGGCAAGGCCTCCCCCTGGAAGAACCTGGCCGAAGTCGGCGCCGCGATGAAGGCGGACCCGGCCAAGGTCCCGCTGGGCGGCGGCGGCACGGTCGGCAGCCAGGACTGGACCAAGGCCGCGCTCTTCGCCAAGAAGCTCGGCATCGACCCGAAGGCCATGCGCTGGGTGTCCTTCGAGGGCAACGGCGAAGCCACCACGGCGCTCATGGGCGGCCACATCCAGGTGATGTTCGGCGACGTCTCCGCCGACGAGGCGCAGGCCGAGGCCGGCAACATCAAGATGATCGCGGTCCTGGCCGACAGGCGGCTCGAGGGCAAGCTCGCGCACGTCTCCACCGCCAAGGAGCAGGGCTACGACCTGCAGTGGCCCATCATCCGCGGCTTCTACACCGGCCCGAAGGTTCCGGATGCCGACTACAAGGCGTGGCAGGACATGATGAAGAAGATGATGGCGACGAAGGAATTCGCGACCCTGCGCGCGCAACGCGGCCTGCAGCCCTTCGACCTCACGGGCCCCGAGCTCGACGCCTTCGTGAAGAGGCAGGTGGGCGAGTACCGCAAGCAGGCCGAAGAGTTCGGGCTGGTCAAGAAGTAGGCCGGCGGCTCCGACCGACGAAAGCGATCCCCGGGCGACCGGGGATCGACATTCCGTGAGCGATCGCATCTTCGCCACCGTGTGGCTCGCCTTCTGCGCCGCCGTCGCCTGGCTCGCGTGGCAGATCGACGCCCCGTTCAGCTACGAGCCCATCGGCCCGAGGGCCTACCCGCTGCTGCTCACGGGCATCATGGCGGCTTCGGCCGCCTGGCTTCTCGTGAAGCCCGATCGCGAGCCGGACTGGCCGCGCGGCGCCTTGCGCGTGAAGGCCTTCCTGTTGCTGGCCGGGTTCCTCGCCTACGCCATGCTTTTCGAGTGGCTGGGATTTCCCCTTGCCACGGTGCTCGCGACGGTGGTCATCGGGCGGCTCTTCGACGGCGGCTGGAGGGAGTCGGCCATCGCCGGGGTCGTGCTGGGCGGCGGCCTCTGGTACTTCTTCGACAAGCTGCTGGACGTGACGCTGCCGCTCGGGCGGCTGTGGGCGCTCGCCTGATGGACTCCCTCGATCACCTCGCGCAGGGCTTCGTCGTCGCGGCGAGGCCCATCAACCTGCTGGTCGCCTTCCTCGGGTCCTTCATCGGCACGGTAGTCGGCCTCCTGCCCGGGCTCGGGCCCATCAACGGGGTGGCGATCCTGCTCCCCATCGCCTTCGCCATGAAGCTGCCGCCGGAGACGGCGCTGATCCTGCTCGCCTCCGTCTACATCGGCTGCGAGTACGGCGGCCGGATCTCCTCGATCCTGCTCAACATCCCCGGCGACGCCGGCGCGCTGATGACCGCGCTCGACGGCTACCCCATGGCGAAGAAGGGCCTCGCGGGCGTGGCGCTCTCGATCTCGGCGTGGAGTTCCTTCGTGGGGAGCATCGTCGCCACCATCGGGCTCGCGCTCTTCGCGCCCATCCTCGCCCGGTGGGCGCTGGCCTTCGGGCCGGCGGAGTACTTCGTCCTCATGGTCTTCGCCATCAGCTGCCTGGCGGGCATGGTGGGCGAGCGTCCCATCAAGACGCTGCTCGCGGCGCTCATCGGCCTGGTGCTCGCCACGGTGGGCATCGACTCGGGCTCCGGCGTCTACCGCTTCACCTTCGACGACGTCCACCTCTCGGACGGCATCCAGTTCATCGTCGTCGTGATCGGGCTCTTCAGCGTGAGCGAGATGCTGGTGATGCTCGAGCAGAGCCACGGCGGCCAGGTGGTCATCAGGAACACCGGGCGCGCGATGTTCAACCTCAAGGAGATGGCCGAGACCTGGTGGGGCACGGTGCGCTCGAGCGTGATCGGCTTCGCGATCGGCGTGCTTCCCGGCGCCGGCGCCACGATCGCGAGCGCCATCACCTACATGGTCGAGAAGAACCTCACCGACCGCGAGGGCACGTTCGGCACGGGCGACGTGCGCGGCGTGGCCGCGCCCGAGGCGGCCAACAACGCCGCGGCCGGCGGGGCCTTCGTGCCCATGCTCACGCTGGGCGTCCCGGGCAGCGGCACGACGGCCGTGATGGTCGGCGCGCTGACCCTCTACAACATCACGCCGGGACCGATGCTCTTCGAGCAGCAGCCCGACCTGGTGTGGGGCCTCATCGCCTCGATGTTCATCGGCAACGTCATGCTCCTCGTCATGAACATTCCGATGGTGGGCCTGTTCGCGCGCCTGCTCTACGTGCCCAACTGGATCCTGGTTCCCGGCATCGCGGCCATCAGCTTCGTGGGCGTCTACGCGGTGCACGCCACGACTTTCGACCTCGTGCTCATGGTCGCGCTCGGCATTTTCGGCTGGGGGCTGCGCAAGCTCGGGTTCCCGATGGCGCCGCTGCTCCTGGGCTTCGTGCTCGGGGACATGATGGAGCAGAACCTGCGCCGGGCGCTGTCGATCTCCGACGGCCACGTGGGCATCCTCTTCCAGAGCCCGGTCAGCGTGACCCTGTGGGTGCTGGCCGTGCTCGTCCTGGTCGCGCCGGCGCTCGTGCGCCGCCTGAGGCGCAAGAGGTAGGCGGGCGGGCCGGGGCGGTTGGGCTATCATTTCGGGCTGGACTCCCGGATGCGCCCATGAAGATCCTCGGCATCGCCGGCTACAGCGGCAGCGGCAAGACCACCCTCATCGAGAAGCTCGTCCCGATTCTCGTGGGCGAGGGGCTGCGCGTGTCCCTCATCAAGCACGCCCATCACCAGTTCGAGGTGGACCAGCCCGGCAAGGACTCCTACCGGCACCGCTACGCCGGCTGCGCCGAGGTGCTGGTGAGCTCGTCGCGGCGCTGGGCCCTCATGCACGAGCTGCGCGGCGACGACGAACCCACGCTCGAGGAGCAGCTCCGGCACTTCTCCCCTTGCGACCTGGTTCTCGTCGAGGGCTGGAAGCACGACCCGATCCCGCGGATCGAGGTGCACCGCGCCGGCGGCGACCGGCCGCTGCTCTTTCCCCGCGACCCGCACGTGATCGCGATAGCCACCGACGAGCCGCTGCCGGCGAAGGTGCCCCAGTT
This sequence comes from Betaproteobacteria bacterium, assembly GCA_019449455.1. Lineage (GTDB taxonomy): Bacteria > Pseudomonadota > Gammaproteobacteria > Burkholderiales > Usitatibacteraceae > FEB-7. The sequence continues at coordinate 3,074 of JAGRPO010000158.1, forward strand.
CGGCCTCGACGACGCCCCGGCCATCGCCCGCTTCGTCCTGGAATTCGTGTCCGGCCGGCAGGGGCGGGCGCGCCTCGCCTCCGTGTCGGAGAAATGAGCGATGGGCGGTCACCCGGCATGATCTCGCTACTCTACTTCGCCAGCCTGCGCGAGCGCCTCGACTGCGCCCGCGAGGATTTCGCCCTTCCCCCGGGCACGCCCACCGTGGGAACGGTGGTCGACCGCCTGCGCTCCCGCGACGGCCGGTGGTCCGAGGCCTTCGCCCCCGGCCGGGCGTGGCGGGTGGCCGTCAACCAGCGCATGGCCGATCTCGCCACGCCGTTGAAGCCCGGCGACGAGGTCGCGTTCTTCCCGCCCGTCACGGGGGGCTGAGCCATGGCGCACGTCCGCGTGCAGGCGGAACCATTCGAAGCCGGGCGGGAAATCGCGGCACTTGCCGAGGGGCGGCGCGACGTGGGCGCCGTGGCCACCTTCGTCGGGCTGGTGCGCGACCTGAACGAAGGCGCCGAAGTAAGCCGCATGACCCTCGAGCACTACCCGGGCATGACGGAGCGGGCCCTGGAGGAAATCTGCGCCGAGGCCGCCGGGCGCTGGGACCTGATCGACATGCGGGTCGTGCACCGCGTCGGTCCCCTCGAGCCCGGCGACGCCATCGTCCTGGTCGCCGTCTCCAGCGCGCACCGGGGTGACGCCTTCGCCGCCTGCGAGTTCATCATGGATTACCTCAAGACCCGCGCGCCCTTCTGGAAGAAGGAGTCGACGCTATCGGGCGAGCGATGGGTCGAGGCGCGCAGCAGCGACGACGAGGCCGCCGCGCGCTGGTCGGGCGCCGGCAACGGGCGCTCCTAGCGGCTGCAGAACACCTCGCGCATCATGCCGATCATCTTGAGGATGCGCGCGTCCTCGATCCGGTAGAAGACCTTGTTGGCCTCCTTGCGCGAGGCGAGGAGGCCGCGCTCGCGCATCACCGCGAGGTGCTGCGAGATGTTGCTCTGCGAGGTGCCCACGGCCTCGACGATCTCCTGGACCATGAGCTCGTCCTGGCCGACGAGGCAGAGGATCTTCAGGCGCAGGGGATGGGCCATCGCCTTCAGCGCCTCGCTCGCCTCCTTGATGTCCTCGCCGCGGCCGGTGAGGTCGAAGGTGTCCTGGCGGGCGGACTTGGCGCGGGTGGTCGACATGCGCGAATCGTATCGCAAAGTGGACAGGCACCACTAATATTAGTGCCGGCTGATGCGACAGCCGCCGCCCTTTTTCGTGCCGGCCGAGGGAATAACGCCGGCCAATACCCCGTCCACCTACCCGATCGGGTAGATTGCCTTACCCGATGCGGGGATAGACCTCGGGGCCGCATACCCCCGAAATACGCGTGTTTGGGCAGAATAGGCGGCCTCGGGAAAGCAGAGACCCATCGACTCAAGAGGACTCAAGGAGCGAGTGATGAACGACGATCGTAGAAAGGTGCTCAAGGGCACCACGGGCATGGCAGTCATGGGGCTTGCGGTCAGCGCGGGCCTGTTCAAGCCGGGCAGCGCCTGGGCGCAGGCGTGGAACAAGGCCGCCTTCGAAACGAAGAACGTGGCCGACACGGTGAAGGCGATGGGCGGGGCGGGCGCCGCGGAGAGCAAGGAGATCGTGATCACCTCTCCCGACATCGCCGAGAACGGGGCCGTGGTCCCGTTCACGATTTCCAGCCGGCTTCCGAAGACGGAATCGATCGCGCTCCTGGTCGAGAAGAACCCGAGCGCGCTCGCCGCGAGCTTCGACATCCCGGCGGGCACCGAGCCCGGCGTCACCACGCGCGTGAAGATGGGGCAGACCTCCAACGTCACCGCGCTCGTGAAGGCCGACGGCAAGTTCTACTACACCACCAAGGAAGTCAAAGTCACCCTCGGTGGCTGCGGCGGCTGATTGAGGAGGAGGAAACCATGACAGATCCGATGAAGATCCGGGCCACGATGTCCGGCGACAAGGTCGAAGTGAAGGTGCTGATGAGCCACGAGATGGAGACCGGCCAGCGCAAGGATTCGAAGGGCGCGGCGATCCCGGCGCATTTCATCCAGCAGGTGACGGCCACGCACAACGGGAAGGTGGTCCTGTCCGCGCAGTGGGGCCCGGCCGTCTCGAAGAACCCGTTCCTGTCCTTCAAGTTCGCCGGCGGCAAGCCCGGCGAGAAGGTCTCGATCACCTGGACGGACAACAAGGGCGAAAAGCGCACCGACGAAGCGACGATCTCGTAGCACCCCGGCGGGCCTCGACGCCCGCCGGTCCCATAAGGCACAAACGGAGGAGAGCCCATGAACTGCAGCCTGGGGAAGGTGGCCGCCGCGGCGGCCATGGCATTCGCGTTCACCGGTGCGGCCCTGGCGGACAACGCGCCGGCGTCGGCGCCCACCAGCAAAGTCGTCTATCACCTCAACGAAGGCGTGGACAAGGCCGTGCCGGCGCTTCGCAACGTGGCGAACCACCTGAGCGCCGAGCCCGGCGCGAAGATCGTCGTCGTGACGCACGGGCCCGGAATCGACTTCCTCCTCGAGGGCGCGAAGGACAAGAACGGCAACCCGTTCGACGCCGTCGTCGACACGCTGCAGGCCAAGGGCGTGGAGTTCCGCGTCTGCAATAACACGCTCGTGTCGCGCAAGATCGACAAGGGCCGGGTGATTCCCCAGGCGAAGATCGTCCCGTCCGGCGTGGCGGAGATCGGACGCCTGCAGGCAAAAGAGGCTTACGTCTACCTGAAGCCCTAGCAGCAGCTCGAGCGTCGAATCCAACAAGAGATATCGGAGGAGCATCGTGAACCAGACCTGGGAAAGGGCGGCCCGCGCCGCTTGTGCAATCGTCGCGCTGACGGCGTGCGGCGCGTCCGCGCAGGAGCGCAGCGCGGTGGAGGAAATCGAGCGCTACCGGCAGGCCCTGGGTGACGGCAACCCGGCGGAGCTGTGGGAAGCCCGCGGCGAGAGCCTGTGGAAGGAGAAGGCGGGGCCCAAGAACGCCTCGCTCGAGAAGTGCGACCTGGGCCTCGGGCCTGGGGTGGTGCGCGGCGCCTACGCGCAGATGCCGAGGTATTTCGCCGATTCCGGCAAGGTCGAGGACCTCGAGTCGCGCCTGGTCACCTGCCGGTCGACGCTTCAGGGCATCGCGCCCGAGGAAGCGAAGAAGAACCCGTTCGGCGGCCCCGGCCGCAAGACCGTCAACGACGCGCTCGTGGCCTACATCACGTCCGAGTCGCGCGGCATCAAGATGAACGTGCAGACCAGCCACCCGAAGGAGGCGGAAGCCTACGAGGTCGGCCGCAAGATCTTCTTCCACCGCGGCGGGCCCTACGATTTCGCGTGCGCGACCTGCCACGGCGTGGACAACATCCGCATCCGCCTCCAGGACCTGCCCAACCTCACCAAGCAGGTGGATGCGCAGCGCGCCTACACCTCGTGGCCGGCCTACCGCGTCTCCCAGGGCGAGGTGCGAACGTTCCAGTGGCGCCTCGAGGATTGCTTCCGCCAGCAGCGCTTCCCGCACCTGGACTTCACCTCCGAGGCCTCCATCGCCCTGACGATGTTCCTCGCGAAGAACGCCAACGGCGCGCCGTTCAACGCGCCGTCCATCAAGCGCTGAAGGGAGACAAGACATGAAGACCAAGATCATCGCCCTGTCGGCCCTGGCCGCCCTGGTGGCGGGTTGCGCGACCACGCCCTCCGACGAAGAGATCGCCGCCAGGTCCCTCGCGGTCATGAAGGCCGGTTTCAAGGAGCGCGGGCAGGCCAAGCTCGACCGGCTGGACCAGGACAACCTGCAGCGCACTTGCTCGATCTATTCCGGCGGCAACGAGATGCCCAAGGAAGTCGCCGCCAGGATCGAGAAGGAGCAGCTCGCGTCGATCAGGTATCCGGCCGACGGCAAGCTCCTGGGCGACTGGAAGGCCGGCGAGAAGATCGCCCAGTCCGGCCGCGGCGGGCAGTACAACGACAATCCGAAAGCCCCGTCGGGAGCCAACTGCTACGCCTGCCACCAGCTCACCAAGCAGGAAGTCTCCTACGGCACGATCGGGCCGAGCCTCTTCAACTTCGCGAAGGTGCGCGGCTTCGGCCCGGACGTCCAGAAGTACGCCTGGAACAAGGTCTTCAACTCGCACGCCTACGCCGCCTGCTCGAGCATGCCGCGCTTCGGCCACCGCGGCATCCTCACGGAGCAGCAGATCAAGGATGTCGTCGCACTCTTGATGGACCCCAACTCCCCGGTGAACAAATAGGGGCAGGCTGGAGGCTCCACCCACCCCGGGGCGGGCGCGAACCCGCCCCTTTTTCATCGAGGAACATTAGTCATGACTAATGCACTAGCGAAAGCCGCCGTCGCCCTCGCGCTGTTCTCCGGCACCGCCATCGCCGCGGACTCCGCCACCTTCAACCTGAAGGCGCTCACGCCCGAAACGGCCCTGAAGGCCGCGCAGGCGGCGCTCGCCAGGTGCCGCGCCGACGGCTACCAGGTGTCGGTCGCGTTGGTGGACCGGTCCGGGCTGGTGCAGGTCGTGCTGCGCGACCGTTACGCCGGGGCGCACTCGCCGGACACCGCGACCAACAAGGCCTGGACGGCGGTGTCCTTCCGGACCAACACCGCGGAACTCATGAAGATCACGCAGCCGGGCCAGCCGTCCTCCGGCATCCGCAACCTGCCGCGCGTCATCGCGCTCGGCGGCGGGAAGATGATCCAGGCCGGCGGCTCGATCATCGCGGGCATCGGCGTCTCCGGCGCGCCCGGCGGCGACGCCGACGATGTCTGCGCCGACGCCGGCATCAAGGCGATCGCCGATTCCCTCGAGTTCTGAGGCCGGGGTCGAGCAACGAGCCGTCAACCAGACCGGAAGCCCTCCATGGACCGCCGCGAATTCCTCAACGTGCTCGCCATCGCCTCTGCCGCGGGGCTGCCGATTTCCTCGCGCGAGGCGCTGGCCGCGGCGGACGGGACGAGGCTCTACGACATCCCGCGATTCGGCAACGTCAGCCTGCTGCACATGACGGACTGCCACGCGCAGCTCATGCCCATCCACTTCCGCGAGCCGAACGTGAATCTCGGCATCGCGGGCGCGGCCGGCAAGGCGCCGCATCTCGTCGGAGAGCACCTTCTCAAGGCCTACGGGGTGACGCGGGGATCGGAGCAGTCGCACGCCTTCACCCATCTCGACTTCCCGCAGGCCGCGAGGACGTACGGAAAGGTCGGCGGATTCGCCCACCTCGCCACGCTGGTCAGGAACCTCAAGGCCTCGCGCCCCGGCGCGCTGCTGCTCGATGGCGGCGACACGTGGCAGGGCAGCGCCACGGCGCTCTGGTCGAACGGCCAGGACATGGTGGACGCCTGCAAGGCGCTCGGCGTGGATGTCATGACCGGGCACTGGGAGTTCACCCTCGGCGCCGAGCGCGTGAAGGAGATCGTCGAGAAGGATTTCAAGGGCCGGATCGACTTCGTGGCGCAGAACGTGGTCACGGCGGATTTCGGGGACCCCGTCTTCGCGCCCTACGTGATCAAGCAGATCAACGGCGTTGCGGTCGCGATCGTCGGGCAGGCCTTTCCCTATACCCCCATCGCGAACCCGCGCCACATGGTTCCGGACTGGACCTTCGGCATCAAGGAGCCGGAACTGCAGAAGGCCGTCGACGAGGCGAGGAGCAAAGGCGCGCAGGTCGTCGTGCTCCTGTCGCACAACGGCATGGACGTGGACCTGAAGCTCGCGAGCCGGGTCGCCGGCATCGACGCGATCCTCGGCGGCCATACGCACGACGGCGTGCCGCAGCCGGTGCAAGTGAAGAACGCGAAGGGCGTCACGCTCGTGACCAATGCCGGCAGCAACGGCAAGTTCCTCGGCGTGATGGATTTCGAGGTGGCGGGCGGCAAGGTCTCCGGCTGGAAGTACCGGCTTCTCCCGGTCTTCGCCAATCTCCTCGCGCCCGACGCCGCCATGTCGGCGCTCCTCGCGAAGGTGCGCGGGCCGCACGAGGCGAAGCTCGGCGAGAAGCTCGCGGTCACCGAGGGGCTCCTCTATCGCCGCGGCAATTTCAACGGCACCGTCGACCAGGTGATCCTGGATGCGCTCATGCGCGTGAAGGGCGCGGAGATCGCGTTCTCGCCGGGCTTCCGGTGGGGCACCACGCTGCTGCCGGGCCAGGCGATCACGCTCGAGCACGTGATGGACTGGTCGGCCATCACCTATCCGCAGACGACGGTGAACGAGTTCACCGGCGAGACGATCAAGACGATCCTCGAGGACGTCTGCGACAACCTCTTCAATCCCGATCCCTACTACCAGCAGGGCGGCGACATGGTGCGCGTGGGCGGCCTCACCTACACCTGCACGCCCGGCGAGACGATGGGCAAGCGCATTTCCGACATGCGCCTCGCCGGCAAGCCCGTCGCGGCCGATCGCAAGTACAAGGTGGCGGGGTGGGCGCCGGTGGCCGAAGGCGCCCGGGGCGAGCCCATCTGGGACGTCGTCACGGCGTACCTCAAGGACCGCAAGGCGATCCCTCCGGTGAAGCTCAACCTCCCGAAACTCGTCGGGATGGAGGGCAACCCCGGGATCGCCTGATGGGCGCGCGCCATTTCGCGGCGGCGATCGCCGCGCTTGCCGCGACGGCGGCCCTGGCGCAGGGCCATCCGCCCCTGAAGGCGCGCCTGGCTCCCGTGCACGTGTCGCCGCGCGCCTGGTACGTGCAGGGCCTGCCGGGCGCGGCCAGCGCAGCCAACGAGGCGTTCAACTCCAACGCGGGTTTCGTCGTCACCGACGAGGGAGTCGTGGTCGTCGACGCGTTGGGCAGCCCCGCGCTCGGCAACGAGCTTCTCGAGGCCATCCGCAAGGTGACGGCGAAGCCCGTGCGCCGCGTCATCGTGACGCACTACCATGCCGACCACTTCTACGGGCTGAAGCCCCTGAAGGACGCGGGCGCGGAGATCTGGGCCCACCGCGGCTCGCTCGACTACCTCACCAACGGCGAGGCGCAGCGCCGGCGCGAGCAGCGCGCGCGCGACCTCTTCCCGTGGGTGGACGCGCAGACACCCCTGGTGCACGCCGACCGCTGGCTGGACGGCGACGAGGCCTTCACGCTGGGCGGCGTGCGCTTCGAGGTCCAGCACTTCGGCCCCGCGCACTCGCCCGAGGACCTGGTGGTGGTCGTCCCGCAGGAGGGCGTCGTCTTCTCGGGCGACATCCTCTTCACCGGGCGCGTTCCCTTCGTCGGCACCGCCGACAGCAAGGCGTGGCTCGCGCGCATCGGCCGCCTCATCGACCTGAAGCCGACGTTCATGGTGACCGGCCACGGCGAGGTTTCGACCGACCCGGGCAGGGATCTCGCGCTTACCCGCGATTACCTCGTGTTCCTGCGCGCGGAGATGGGCAGGGCGGTCGCCGATTTCGTGCCGTTCGAGGACGCGTACAGGCGCACCGACTGGAGCCGCTACGCGAGCCTGCCGGCCTTCGAGGCGGCCAACCGCGTCAATGCGTACGGCACCTACCTGCTCATGGAACGCGAGTCGCTGGGCCAATGAGCCACCGCGTCGGCCGCAGGACGTTCCTCCTACTCGCGCCGGCGATGGCGATCGCGGCGGTCGCCGGCGCCGAGCCCCGCACGGAAATTCCCCTGGCCTTCGACCTGCGCGCCGACGGTCGCGTGGCACGCGAGCGCAAGCTGCCGATCGTGATCCTCTTCAGCCTGCCGGGCTGCCCGTACTGCGAGATCGTGCGCCGCTCGCACCTGGCGCCCATGCTCCGCGACCCGCGCGAGGCGGCCCGCGCGATCATCCGCCAGATCGACATCGACGGCGAACAGTCCATCACGGGCTTCGCCGGCGAGCGCGTCACCCACGTGCAGATCGCGAAGGCGCATGGCGTGCGCGCCGTCCCGGTGGTCGCTTTCTGGGACGGCGATGGCAAGCCGATCGCCGAGCCCCTGTCGGGGATGCTGCTGCCCGACTTCTATTCCGCGTATCTCGACGCCGCCCTCGAGGCGGCGCGCGCGCGCCTCGCCGCCCGAAACTGAAGTCACGGCCGCGGGCGAAACCCCGGTCCGACTTGCGGCAGATCAACTTGGGTCCCCCCCGAGCCACGTAGTGTCACCAAAGTCCTACAGGATCCGCCCGCCAAATGGGCCTGGGGCCCCTTCCGGCAGGCGCGATTCGGCAGGTTTTCGCCAGTCGAATGAAGGGTTTACACCATGCAACCGGCCCAGTCGTCGTCCTTCGAAATCGTCACCCGCGAGGATTTCTCGGACGTCACGTTCCTGCTCGAAGTCCGCCATCCGATGCTCGCCAAGGCCGCCAAGGCCGGGCAGTTCGTCATCGTGATGGAGCACGAGCAAGGCGAACGGATCCCGCTCACCATCGCCGACTTCGACCGCGAAGCCGGCACCATCACGCTGGTCATCCAGGCGGTTGGCAAGACGACCCGCGAGATGCAGCAGAACTGCCGCGTGGGCACGAGCCTCTACGCGGTGGTCGGTCCCATGGGCATTCCCAGCCACATCGGGGGCAAGAAGAAGGTCGTCTGCGTCGGGGGCGGCCTCGGCGTGGCGCCGATCTTCCCGCAGGCGAGGGCCTGGAAGGAGGCCGGCGCCTACGTGATCGGCATCCTCGGGTTCCGCAACCGCGGGCTGGTCTTCTGGGAGGACAAGTTCCGCGCCTGCTGCGACGAGCTGATCCTGTGCACCGACGACGGCTCGGCGGGCATCAAGGGGCTCGTCACCGAGGGCATCAAGCAGGCGATCGCGAAGCACGCGGACATCGAGGAGCTGGTGGCCATCGGCCCGCCGGTGATGATGAAGGGCTGCGCGGAAGCCACGCGGGCGCACAAGATAAGGACGATGGTGAGCCTGAACCCGGTCATGGTCGACGGCACCGGGATGTGCGGCGGTTGCCGCGTGAAGATCGGCGAGACGGTCAAGTTCGCCTGCGTGGACGGCCCCGACTTCGACGGGCACCTCGTCGACTTCGACGACCTGATGGCTCGGCTGGGCCGCTACCGGACGGCCGAGAAGGAAGCGATGGAGCGCTGGACGGAGACTTGCCGCATTCGTGCGGACCAGGCGGTGCCCCCCGAGCCCGCGCTGGCCATCGACGATCGTCCCTCGACGGACGGCTGAGGAACAAGGAACGCGAGCCATGGCCAAGAAAAAAACGATTCGGACGATCCCGCAGGAACGCACGCCGGTCCAGGAGCAGGACCCGCGCGAGCGCGCCCGCAACTTCGAGGAAGTCTCGCTCGGCTATCGCCTAGAGGAGGCGCTGGTCGAGGCCGAGCGCTGCCTGCAATGCGCCGACGAGCCCTGCGTGCGCGGCTGCCCGGTGGGCATCGACATCCCGAGCTTCATCCGCAAGATCACCGAGAAGCACTACCACGGCGCCTACGACATCATCACCGACACGAACCTCCTGCCGTCGATCTGCGGCCGCGTCTGCCCGCAGGAAAACCAGTGCGAAGGCGTGTGTACGGTCGGCGACACCCTCGAGCCGGTGGCGATCGGGCGCCTGGAGCGCTTCGTCGGCGACATGGCCATCAAGGAGGACTGGGCCAACATCCCCTACATCGAGCCGAACGGCTATCGCGTCGGCATCGTGGGCGCGGGCCCGGCGGGCATGGCCTGCGCGGCCGACATGGCCAAGGCGGGCTGCGAGGTCGTGGTCTACGAGGCGTTCCACCAGCCGGGGGGCGTGCTCAAGTACGGCATCCCGGATTTCCGCCTCCCCAATGCGGTCATCGACGCCGAGATCGAGAAGCTGAAGAAACTCGGCATCCGCTTCGAGTGCAACACCCTCGTGGGCCGGCTCTTCACCATCGAGCAGATGGTCACCGAGATGGGCTTCCACGCGGTGTTCATCGGCACCGGCGCGGGCTATCCCAGCTTCATGGGCATCCCCGGCGAAAGCCTGAACGGCGTGCTGTCGGCCAACGAGCTGCTCACGCGCGCGAACCTCATGCGCGCGCGCGATTTTCCGAGCTTCGACACGCCGCTGCAGCCCGGCAGGCGCGTGACCGTGATCGGGGCCGGCAACACGGCCATGGACGCGATGCGGGTCTCGATGCGCCTGGGCGCGGAGAAGGTCTTCTGCGTCTACCGGCGCTCGAAGACCGAGGCGCCGGCGCGCGCGGAAGAGGTCCACCACGCGGAGGAGGAGGGCATCGAGTTCAACTGGCTCACGAGCCCCATCGAGTTGCTGGGCGACGCCAAGAACGCGGTGCGCGCGATGCGCTGCATCCGCATGGAGCTCGGCGAGCCCGACAGCTCCGGCCGCCGCAAGCCCGTTCCGGTGCCGGGCAGCGAGTTCGAGATCGAGACCGACATGGTGGTGTTCGCGATCGGCACCAATGCCAACCCGATCCTCGGGCAGACGGCGAAGCTCAAGCTCAACAAGCGCGGCTACATCGAGACCGACGACTCGCTCGCCACCTCGATCGCCGGGGTCTATGCCGGCGGCGACATCGTCACCGGGGCGGCGACGGTGATCCAGGCGATGGGCGCGGGCCGCAAGGCCGCCAGCGGCATGAAGGCCTACCTGGGCCTGCGCGACACCGACGGCGTGTACGCCCCCGAAACCGACGATCCGGCCGGCAGGCGCTTCGGCATTCCCGTCGAAGAGCACAACTTCGCCCGGGTACGGGTCCTCTAGCCCGGCACGAACCATCCATTCAGACGCACGAATCCCCGAGGCGATCCCATGAGCGATACGGCCCAGCTGGACCGAAAGAAACAGGCGAAGGGCGGCAAGGCCCCCCCCGCAGGCGCGAAACCCGCCGTCACCCTGCCCGAGCACATCGTGGAGGTGATCAGCGATTCCGGCGAAGGCGCGCAGCGCTGCGGCCAGGCGCTCGCGGGCATCGCGGCGCGCAGCGGCAACGGGATCTGGACGGTCGAGATCATCCCCGCGGAGATCCAGCCGCCGGCGCGCAGCGTCGCGGGCGCGAGCGGGATCCGCATCCGCATCGGCGCCAAGGAAGTGACCAACGGCGGCGACGAAACCGACCTCGTCGTGGCGTTCAACGAGCAGGTGATCCTCGGCCGCGTGCGCGCGGGCGAACTCAAGCCCGGGGCCACGATCCTGCTCGAGAACGCATGGCGGGACAGCCGCGACGCGTCGATCGTGAAGTCGTTCAACGAGGCCGTCGCGGCGCTGGCCAAGGGCGGCTTCCGCGTGATCGAGATCCCGCTGGAGCGCGAATGCCGCTCCCTCATGTCGGACGCGCGGCGCGGCAAGAACATGTTCGTCCTGGGCATGCTGTGCAGCATCTACAGCCTCGACCTGCAGCTCGCGCGCGACCAGGTGGCGCTCACCTTCGGCAAGAAGGACCGCGCGATCATCGACACCAACATCAAGCTGCTCGAGGCCGGCTTCGCCTGGGGCGAGGCCAACCTCGACTTCAAGTACGTGATCCCGGCGGAAAAGCGCAAGGTCGCGCAGGTGGTCACGAACGGCAACGTCGCGATCGCGCTGGGCGTCGTCGCCTCCGGCATGGATATCTGCGCGATGTACCCGATCACGCCGGCGACGTCGGCCTCGCACTACCTCTCCGACTGCTTCGAGAAGGTGGGCGGCCTCGTCCACCAGGCGGAAGACGAGATCGCCGCCTGCGCCTTCGCGATCGGCGCCTCCTACGCGGGCCGGTGCGCCGTGACGATCACCTCCGGCCCGGGCTATTCCCTCAAGCAGGAGGGCCTCGGCCTCGCCGTCATGGCCGAGATCCCGCTCGTGGTGGTCAACGTCCAGCGCGGCGGCCCGAGCACCGGCCTGCCGACCAAGGTTGAGCAGAGCGATCTGCTCGCCGCCATGTATGGCGGGCACGGCGACGCCCCCAAGGTCGTGATGGCGGTGAGCGGCATCGAGGATTGCTTCTACTCGATGATCACCGCGAGGAAGATCGCCGAGACGTTCAACATGGTCGTCGTGGTGCTCTCCGACGCGAGCCTCTCCACGGCCCAGGCTCCATTCCCGCGGCCGGCGTTCAGCGAGGACTGGCTCGCGCCGCCGCTGGACCAGTCGCCCCTTCCCGAAGGCGCCAAGCCGTACGACTGGGATGCCGTCACCGGCATCGCCCGGCGATTCGTGCCGGGGCAGCCGGGAGGCATGCACACGGTCACCGGGCTCGCCCACGACAGGTGGAGCAAGGTCGCCTACGACCCGGCCACCAACGAGGAAGGCATGCGGGCGCGCAGCCTGAAGCTCGCGGCCTTGCAGAAATCCCTCAAGGCGCCTTCCGTGTTCGGCGATCCGGAGGGCGACCTGCTCGTCGTCGGGTGGGGCAGCTCCAAGGGAGCGATCGAGGAGGCCGTCGAGCGGGTGCGCGCGGAAGGCCTCAAGGTTTCGTCGATGCACCTGCGCTTCATCCAGCCCTTGCCGCCCGGCATCGGCGAGATCATGAAGCGCTTCCGCAAGGTGATGACCGTGGAAAACGCCTGGGGCGACCAGCTCCAGGACCAGTTGATCGACTCGGACAACCGGCGCTACCCGGGCCTCACGATGATCCTGCGCTCGCGCTACCTGGTCGACATCGACTGCCTGAGCGAGGCACGCGGGCAGCCGATCAAGCCAAGCAACGTCGCCAAGGCGATCCGCGCCAAACTCCAGGAGGGAAAGTAGCCATGGTCAATCCGCTCACCCAGTGCATCATCAAGTTGCACGAGGAGCAGCACGACCTCGAGGACTACCAGGGGGGCGTGCCGCGCTGGTGCAACGGCTGCGGCGACAACGCCATCCTCGCGGCGGTCCAGAAGCTCTGCCGCGACGAGAACCTGGCGCCCGAGAAGACGGTGTTCGTCTCCGGCATCGGCTGCTCCAGCCGCTTCCCGCACTACATGAAGACCTACGGGTTCCACGGCATCCACGGCCGCGCCTTTCCCATCGCGGAGGGCGTGAAGTTCGCGCGCCCGGACCTGCATGTCTTCGTGAACACGGGCGACGGCGACTGCTGCAGCATCGGGGCCGCGCACTGGATCCACGCGATCCGCTACAACATGAACGTCACCGTGATCCTGCACGACAACCACGTCTACGGGCTGACGAAAAAGCAGGCCTCGCCGACCTCGCCGGCCGGCTTCAAGAGCAACACCACCCCGCGCGGCTCGCTCCTGCTGCCCCTCAATCCGCTGACCGTGACGCTCGGCGTGCAGAACGTCTCCTTCGTGGCCCAGGCGGTGGACTGGATTCCGGAGCTGCTCTACGACATCGTCTCCAAGGCCTTCCACCATCGCGGCTTCTCCTTCATCCGGATCATGCAGCGCTGCCCGGAGTTCCTGCCCAAGATGTTCGAGCCGTGGCTGCACGACCCGGGCAAGACGCTTCTCCTCACCCATCCGGACGGCCTGCAGCCGAGCGCGGACCTGGGGCGCATCTACAAGAACCAGCTCGAGCACGATCCGCTGGACATGAATCGCGCCCGCGAGATCGCTTCGGTGGAGGACCCGATCCCGGTCGGCATCCTGTACCAGAACCCGGATGTGCCCTGCTACGAGGACTTGCGCGGCGCCGGTAAGCCGCGCACGGCCGACGGGATCCGCAAGGGCCTGGACGCCGAGTTCGACAAGTTCACCATCTGGCCCGACGACGAGAGCCAGCAGCGCGCCGCCTAGGCGCAGGACGCGACAACGACCGTTGAGGCGAGCAGCGATGGATATGGCAGCGAAATTTCAGGACCAGTTGGTCTTTCACATGACGGGCCGGCGCACGGGCGACGAGCTATCTGCGCTCGACGCGAAGACGATGCGCCCGGCGCTCTTCGCCGGCTACCGGGACCTCACCCGGCTGCGCCACGATTTTCCGCTGGTGCTGGCCGGCGACGCGACGGCCGACGGCTATTGCGCGTCGCTGTCCGTGCTCGTGAACCAGGTCCTCGAGTCGCTCGCGCCCCGGGGCATCGAGGGCGAGCGGCTGCGCAAGCACGTCCTCAGGCTGGAGCGCGAACTGCGCGCCATGCTGGCCTCGGGAACCGAGGGGACCCTGTCGGATCTCTGGGCGGTCGCGGCCGAGAAGCTCGCCTCCGCGGCCGACGAGAGCGTCTCCAAGGTTCTCGCGCTCGCCGGGTCGACGCTCAAGATCGACGGGGACCTGGTCGATTGCGACGAGCGGCTGCCGGCTCGCTTCATGATCCACGCCTGGCGCCACGTCCAGGCGCAGAAGGCGGCGCTCTTCCACGGCCACCTCGACAACCTGCAAAGGAAGCTCTCGGACATCCTGCGCGCCGCCTACGCGCACTCGGAAGCCGGCCAGCAGCCGGAAGCGCTGCGCGCGAGCGTCGGCGGGATGCACGCCGGCGACTTCGATTTCGGCGCGATGTCGCGCCTGGTGGTTCGCAACGTTCCCAAGGACGAGCTGCCGGCTGCCCGGCGGCGCCGGATCGAGGGCTCGCTCGCGGTCCTCAAGGCGCAGCGCTTCCATGCGCCGCGGCTGGGATCGGCAGGCGGCGACGCGCCGTACGAATTCCTCTTCGACAACATCGCCTCCGCGGTCGCGGCCTACCGCGAGCGGCTCGCGCAGGCGGTCGAGCTCGTGAAGGCCATCGCGATCGCCGAACTCGAGGCGCGCAACGGATACGACGAGGCGGACCACGATCCGTTCTTCGACGCCTACAACGAGCGCTCCCTCACGGCGGACGACCTGGCGCTCTTCCCCGATTACCTGGTGTGCATCCCGGCCGACCGCAACGGCGCCCCCGAGAACGCGGGGCTCATGGACACGCTGTCCTCGGGCCTGCCGGTCAAGGTGGTGGTGCAGGTGACCGACCTCCTCGAGGAAGCCTCGCTCGGCACCGGGCACTTCGCCTTCGGCGTGCGCAGCGCGCGGCTCGCGACGACGGCCATGGGGCTGGGCGGCATGTTCGTCCTGCAGGCCGCGAGCTCGAGCCTCTACCGGTTGCGCAATCGCGTCGAGAACGGCATGGGCTGCCGCGGCCCGGCGCTCTTCAGCGTCTTCGCGGGCGCGCCCGCCGCGGCGGGCGAAATCCCGCGCTACCTTTCGGCGGCGGCCGCCATGGAAGCCCGGGCCTTTCCGGCCTTCGTCTACGATGCCGCCGGCGGCGACAATTGGGCGACGCGCTTTTCCCTGGACCACAACCGCAACCCCGACATGGACTGGGCGCTGGAGCCCTTCGAGTACGCCGACGAGGCGATGCAGCGCGTGAGCGGGAAGGTGGCGTTCACCTACGCCGACTTCGCGATGTGCGACCAGCGCAACGCCGAGCACTTCGCCGTCGTTCCCCGCGATCGCTGGACGGCCGCGATGATTCCGGCCGGCGAGTGGCTCGCGGCCAGCGAGCGGGAGGCCGCGGAGCGCGTCCCCTACGTGCTCGCGGTCGACGCGCAGGACGTCCTGCATCGCGTCATCGTGGATTCGAGGATGATGCAGGCCACCCGGCGCTGCCTGCTGCTGTGGCACCGCCTGCAGGAGCACGGCGGCATCCACGACTCGCACGCCGAGCGGCTGCTTACGCGCGAAAGGGCGGCCTGGGAGGCGCAGAAGAACGAGGAGCTGGACGCGCTTCGCAAGTCTGTCGCCGCACCGGCGGCGGCAGACGCGGCCGCTCCGGCGTCCGCGGAAGCATCGGCGGCGCCGGCGGCGGCCGATGCCGCGGCGCCAGAGGAGAAGCCCCCGTCCGACGATCCATGGATCGAGACCGCCCGCTGCCCGAGCTGCAACGAGTGCCAGCTGATCAACCCCGAGATGTTCGGCTACAACGACAACAAGCAGGCCTTCATCAAGGACGTGAACGCCGGGACCTACCGCCAGCTCGTCGAGGCGGCCGAGACCTGCCAGGTCGCCATCATCCATCCGGGGAAACCGCGCAATCCCAACGAGCCGGGCCTCGACGAGCTCATGAAGCGCGCGGAGGCGTTCAACTGACGCCCCCGCGCGCAACCCGCGCTCAGAAGCTCCAGCGCGCGTTGGCGCCGAAATTGCGGCCCGGCTGCGTGTAGCGGTCGAAGCCCGCGGTCACATTGGTGAGGCCACGCACGTCCGGCCACAGCCAGTACTTGCGGTCGGCGATGTTGAACACGCCTGCCGCGATCTCGAGGGATGGAACGGGCTTCACCCAGACGGTGAGGTCCACGGTCGTCCACGCCGGCGGCACGAACGAGAGACCGACGCTGCGGTCGACGCGGGTCTGTTCCCGGGCGTGCGTCACATGCAGGGCCGTCCCCCACCGCGTTGCCTCGTAGCCCAGGCCGGCGACGACCCGGGCCGGGTCGATCGCGTTCAGGGGTGCGTCCTTGCCGGTGTCGTCGCCGCGCGGAACCGAGAGCGCCGCGCGCGCGGTCCACCCCTTCGCGAAACGCCACGCGAGCTTCGCTTCGACGCCGTAGATGCGCGCCGACGACACGTTTTGCGACTGGAAGGTCCCCGTGGCGCCGGGCGTGCAGCGGGGATCGGACGGGCAGGGCAGCGCCGCCCTCGACACGATGAGGTCCGAGTAGCGCGTGTAGAACGCGGTCACCATCGCCTCGGCCGTCCCCGCCTTCAGGCGCGCGCCGACCTCCGCGCCCCGCGACGATTCCGGCTTCAGCGCGGGGTTCGCGATCACCGAGTAGCCCGATGGCAGGCTCGTGAGGCCGATGTTCAGGTCGGAGGCCGGCGGCGCCCGGAAGCCCGTCGCGATCTGGCCGTTGAGCGTGAGCGCGTCGCTCGCGCGGAAGAGGATGCCGAGCTTGGGCGAGATCGCCTCGTCCGACAGGGAAGCCACCTCGCGTCCCCCGCTGCTCGCCGCGAAGAGCTCGTCGGCGCGCGGGCGCAGCCGGAACGCGTCGAAACGCAGCCCCGGAATCCAGGTGAGCCGCCGATCGCCGGCCGCCACCGAGTCCTGCACGAAGGCGCCGAAGCGGTCGGTGTCGCTCACGGGGAAGTCGCGCGCGGGCAGCCGCTCGCCGCCCACCACGCTGGAGACGGCGCCGGTGTTCAGGTTGGTCTGCCGTCCGTCGCGGATCTCGGTGGCGTGCGTGCGCGAGAACTCCGCGCCGGCGACGACGCGATGCTCGAGGCCGAGCCAGCGCGGCTCCGCCTCCCCGATGGCGATGAGCCCCTTCTCGCGGGCCTCGTAGCGGAAGCGCGCTTCGCGCAGGCAACGCACCGACCCGGGGGCCGACAGGCAGGCCGCCGTCGTGTTGGCGCGGGTCTCCTCGGTGTCCTGCTGCGTGAGCGAATCCTGATAGTAGGCCGTGAGGGCGAGGCGCGAGAACGGCCCGACTTCGTAGCCCACCGCGTCGGCGCTGTAGCGGTTGCGGCGCGAGTGGTCGTCGCCCAGGAGGCTCACGGTGCGAGACGACTGGGGATTGAGGGAGAGCACGTCGGTCCGCGCGTCGCGCGCGTAGCGATCGGCCGTGAGCGTGTAGCGCCATCCGGCGCCGGTCGGCATGACCCATTTCACCAACTGGCTTTCGGAGCGCGTGTTCTGCGGGTTGGCCTCGGTGCGGGAGGCGCCCGTGCCGCCCGTGCGGCCCATGTTCTCGATCTCGCGGCCGTCGGTGCGCTCGAAGCCCACGAGCAACCGGGTCCCGAGGCCATCGAGCGCGAGTGCCGCCCCGCGGGCGACGCCGCCGTCGGCGCCGGTCCTCGAGACGAAGGCCTCGCCGCCATGAGCCTTGCCGCCGCGCAGGAACGGCCCCGGGTCGAGCGTCGTGAAGGCCACGACGCCCGCGAGCGCGTCCGAGCCATGGATGGCGGAGGCCGGGCCGCGCACGATCTCGACCTGCTTCAGCAGCCCGAGGCCGAGGGCATTGCGCGAGGCGTTGGAAAAGCTCCCCACGCGGTAGCTCTCGGGCAGGCGGATGCCGTCCACCGTCATCTGCACGCGATTGCCGTCGAGGCCGCGGATGTTGAGGTTGCCGAGGCCGAAGCGCGTGGCGCCGTTCTCGATCGACACGCCCGGCTCGTAGCGCAGCAGGTCGCGCAGGCTGCCCGCGACCTCGCGGAAGGAATCCTTGCGCTCGATGACGCTCACGGTGGCGGCTACCGAGCCGATCGCCTCGTCGACGCGGCTTGCCGCGCCGATCACGTGCACGGGCTCGAGCTTCTCCGCCCGCGGGGCGGGGGCGTCGACCTGCGCCACGATGCGGCGCACGTCGAGATTCAGGACGTTGAGCTTGCCCGGAAGCGCGGGGTCGGCCCACGCGACATGGACCTGCTTCTCGTCGGGCGTGGGGCGGGGAAGGGGAGAGGCGAGCGGGATGCGGCGCACCGGAAGCGGACCCGGCTCCGCGATGCCTTCGCCCATGCGGTAGTCGTGCACGAGCCCGTCGTACACCGGGTCGGCCTTGGCGCCGTACGGCAGCTCCCACGCCTCGGGAAGCGACGCGAACCCGGCGAGGAAGCTCCCGCGCCGCGGCAGGTCGATGATCCACGCGAGACGGCCGGCGCGCCTCCCGCGATCGAGCAGGGGAATGCGCCGCAGCTCGCGGCCGCCGGGGCCCGCGAACACGACCAGCTCGCCGGAGGCGTCATCGGTCGCGACGCGAAAGCGACCGTCGGCGGAGACGGCCTCGAGGGCCGCCGCATGAAGGGGGGCCGCCGCCGCGAGGCAGGCGGCCGTCGCAAAAAAAAAGCCGGCGTTATTGCGCCGGCTAACAGGGAGGTGCATCGAACAACCCTTCAATAGACGTCGTGCTGCGTATTGTAGAGATTGAAGTGACCGGTCGGCGTGATGAGCCTCGGGTCCTTGATCACGGCCTTGAGCTTGAGCGTCTTGTCGTCGACGATCACGAGCGCGGATTCCTGGTTCTTCGCGCTCCACACCGAGAACCACACTTCGTCGCCCGCCTTGTTGTACTCGGGCTGCACGATGCGGCCGGCGCCTTCACCCTTGATGCCGGCCCATTCGAAGATCGGCAGCACCTTGAAGCCGGCTTTCAGGTCCTTGATGTTGAACACGGCGATGGAGCGGTGGATCTTCGGGTCCGGGTTGAGCGGCGTGTCGACCCACAGGTTCGTGCTCTTCGGGTGCGTCTTGATGAACAGGTTGCCGCCGCCCTGGCCGTCGATCGCCTCGCAGACCTTCCACGCGAACGCCTTGTGCTTGACGGGATCGGTGCCGATGAAGGAGATCTTCTCGCTGCCGAGGTGGCCGGTGGCCCAGACGGGTCCGCACTTCGGGTGCACGAAGTTGGCGCCGCGGCCCGGGTGCGGGATCTTGTCGACCTCGACGATCGCGACCTTCTTGCCTTCCTTCGCGTCCACGATGGCGATCTTGTTCGACTGGTTGGCCGCCATCAGCACATAGCGGTGCGTGGAATCCCATCCGCCGTCGTGCAGGAAGCGGGCGGCCGGAATCTCGGTCATCGTGAGGTTGTCGATGTCCTTGTAGTTCACCATCAGGATCTTGCCGGTCTCCTTCACGTTCACCACGAATTCGGGCTTGTAGTGGGAGGCGACAATGGCCGCGACGCGGGGCTCGGGGTGGTATTCCTGCGTGTCCACCGTCATGCCGCGGGTGGCGACGATCTTCAGCGGCTCGAGCGTGTCGCCCTTCATGATCACGAACTGCGGCGGCCAGTAGGAGCCGGCGATGGCGTACTTGTCCTCGTAGCCCTTGAACTTGGAGGTGTCCACGGAACGAGCTTCCAGCCCCGTGCGGATCTCGGCCACGTTGTCGGGCTTCTCCATCCACAGGTCGATCATGTTGATCTTGGCGTCGCGCCCGATCACGAACAGGTAGCGGCCGGAGGCGGACACGCGCGAGATGTGCACCGCGTAGCCCGTCTTGATGATGCTGATGATCTTCTTGGAGTCGCCGTCGATCAGCGCCACTTCGCCCGTGTCGCGCAGCGTCGTGGAGAAGATGTTGTCCAGGTTGTAGTTGTTCAGCTTCTTCTTCGGACGCTGGTCCGGCGGCACGATCACCTTCCAGGTGGCCTTCATCTCGGCCATGCCGAATTCCGGCGGAGTGGGAGGGGTCTGCTGCACGTAGCGGGCCATCAGGTCGACTTCGGCGTCGTTCAGGTCGCCCGAGGTGCCCCAGTTGGGCATGCCGGCGGGAGAGCCGTACTTGATGAAGACCTTGAGGTAATCGGTGCCGCGCGGCAGCGTGATGTCCGGGGTGAGGGGCTTGCCGGTGGCGCCCTTGCGCAGCACGCCGTGGCAGCCGGCGCAACGCTCGAAGTAGATCTGGCGGGCCTTGTCGAACTCCGCCTTGCTCATCGGCGGGGCCTTCGGGTTGATGTCCTGGTGCATTTCGGCGCCGGCCAAGGGCGAGCCGCCTGCCTGGTACTTGATCTCGGCTTCCGACGTCGGGTGCTCGGGCTTCTTTTCCTGCGCAAAGGCGCTCGCCACCGACAGGGCGAGTACGGCCGCCGCGACGGGGGCGCTGCGTTTCAGCGTGGCGAGGACGGACATGGTGCGATTCTCCTTGCGGTTATTGGTTGCGGGACGGGGCTCGGCCGCAGCGTGACTACATTGTGGGAAAGACCCTCCGCCGCTTACATGAACTGGTTCAAGAAAGCTGGAACTCACGGTTGGCGCTGAACAGCGACGCGGAAATCCTCGCGTTTTCAGCGAGGTAGCGCGGGGAGGGTATTTCCGCTGTCGCTCCCAGGCGACTCTCCCCATTCCCCTGAATTTGTTAAGCCTTTGTTAAGGCATGGGAATTAGTCTTGGCATCGAGTGTGCACCCCTTTGCGCACCTCGGGCATACGCCCATTGGCCAAGGAGCCCCATGAAGAAATTGATCCTGATCACCCTTGCTTCACTCGGTCCCGCGGTTGCGGGCGCCCAGCAAACCGGTGCCACCCCGCCCCCCGGGCGCCTCCTCGCTTCCAACTGTTTCCAATGCCACGGCACGGACGGGCGGGGCGACGGCACCTTCGAGCGCCTGGCCGGCAAGTCGGCGAGCGACATCTACAACGACCTTCGCGAGATGAAGGCGGAGAACAAGCGCGGCGAGATCATGACGATCCACGCGCTGGGCTACACCGACGCCCAGCTGCGAGCGATCGCCGACTACTTCTCGAAGCAGCCCCGCTAGAACAAAGGAAAGAACATGACCCTGCACAGAAGGCAGTTCCTGTCGCGCCTGGCCGCCTATTGCGCCGCTGCCGGCATTCCCGCATTCGCCCTCGCGGACGACGACCACGAGCACGAGCACGACGAAGACCGACGGCGCGAACCGGACTCGACCACGTCGCAACCCGCGCTTCCGGAGACCGGTCTCACGGGCCGCGTGGTGGTCGTGGGCGGCGGCATGGCCGGCGCCGCCGTGGCCAAGTTCCTGCGCCTTTGGGGCGGGACGGGCGTGCAGGTCACGCTCGTCGAGCGCGAGCCGCGCTACACCTCCAACATCCTTTCGAACCTCGTGCTCACGAACTCGGTGCAGATGTCTGACCTCGCCTTCGACTACGCGAGGCTCGCCTCGGCCTACGGCATCGCCGTGATCCGCGGCGAGGCCACGGCGGCCGATCCGGTGGCGAAGAAGCTGACCGTGGCTACGGCCTCCGGACCGCAGGTCCTCGACTACGACCGCCTCGTCGTCGCCCCAGGCATCGACTTCGCCTACCCCGAGGGGTTGCAGACCCCGGAGGCGCAGGCCCTCGTTCCGCACGCGTGGAAGGCCGGGCCGCAGACGACGCTGCTGCGCGACCAGATCCGGGCCATGCCCATCGGCGGCACCTTCGTCATGACCGTGCCCCCGACGCCGTATCGCTGCCCCCCGGGGCCTTACGAGCGTGCCTGCGTGGTGGCCGACTGGGTCAAGCGCAACAAGCCGGGCTCGAAGGTGATCGTGCTCGACGCCAATGCGGCCATCACGGCCGAGCGCGAGAGCTTCACCCGCGCCTTCGAGGTCACGCACGGGGGCGTCATCGACTACGTGCCCAACGCGCCCGTCACGTTCGTGGACACGGCGGCGAAGACGATCCACACGCCGATGGGCCCGTTCCGCGGCGACGTGCTGAACGTGATCCCCACGAACGTCGGCCCGAGGCTCCTCGCGGACATCGGCGTCGCCAACGCCGCGCGCGGCTTCGCCGGCGTGGACGTGCTGAGCTACGAGTCGACGGCGGTGGCGGGGATCCACGTGATCGGGGATGCCTCGGCGACCACGCAGCCCAAGGCCGGCCACATCGGCAACCAGGAAGGCAAGGTCTGCGCCGACGCGATCCTGCGCCTGCTGGGCGGCGGCACGCCGGACCCCTCGCCGGTGACGAACTCCTCGTGCTACTCGCCCATCACGTGGGAGACCGCCTCGTGGCTCACGGCCGTGTTCGCCTATGACCCGGCCACCCGCACCATGAAGGTGGTTCCGGGCGCCACGGGCGAGGCCCTCGCGGCGACCAAGGACCATTTCGAGGACATGTTCGTCTGGTTCCGCACCCTGATGGGCGACACCTTCGCGTAAGGCGCTTCCCTTCGAAAGCCGGTTGATCGGCGTCAAGCGCCGTCCGCCGGCAGGCCGATAGCGTGTCACGGGCCCGGGTAAACTGGTGCCCGAGACACGCTTCGTCCAATCGCGGAGAGAGAAGGCCATGAACGACACCGTCAAGTACGTCCTCGACGAAGGACGCATTCCCAAGGTCTGGTACAACATCGCGGCCGACCTGCCCAAGCCGGTGCCGCCCGTGCTGCACCCGGGCACCAGGCAGCCCATCGGTCCCGACGACCTGGCGCCGCTCTTTCCGATGGAGCTGATCCTCCAGGAGGTGTCCACCGAGCGCGAGATCCAGATCCCCGAGCCCGTTCGCGACGTCTACCGGCAGTGGCGTCCCTCGCCGCTTTACCGCGCCCGGCGCCTGGAGAAGGCGCTGCAGACCCCGGCCCGCATCTACTACAAGTACGAGGGCGTCTCGCCCGCGGGCAGCCACAAGCCCAACACCGCCGTCGCGCAGGCCTTCTACAACAAGCAGGCCGGCGTGAAGCGACTCATCACGGAAACAGGCGCGGGACAGTGGGGAAGCTCGCTCGCCTTCGCGGGAGGGGTATTCGGCCTCGAGGTGCTGATCTTCATGGTGCGCGTGTCCTACGACCAGAAACCCTACCGCCGCGCGCTCATGGAAACCTACGGCGCCCGCTGCATCGCTTCGCCCTCCACCGAGACGCACTCCGGCCGCGAGATCCTCGCCAAGCGCCCCGACCACCCCGGCAGCCTCGGCATCGCCATCTCGGAAGCGGTGGAAGTGGCCGCGCAGCGCGACGACACCAAGTACGCGCTGGGCAGCGTGCTGAACCACGTGCTCCTGCACCAGACCGTCATCGGCCAGGAAGCCATCGCGCAGTTCGAGATGGCCAACGACTACCCGGACGTGATCGTGAGCTGCACCGGCGGGGGGTCCAACTTCGCCGGCATCGCCTTTCCCTTCCTCGGCCAGCAGCTTCGCGGCGGCAAGAAGGTGCGCGTGGTGGCCGTCGAGCCGGCGGCCTGCCCCAGCCTCACGCGCGGGCGCTACGCCTACGACTTCGGCGACACCGCGCACCTCACGCCGCTCACGAAGATGCACACGCTGGGCTCGACCTTCACGCCGCCGGGCTTCCACGCGGGCGGACTTCGCTACCACGGCATGGCGCCGATGGTGTCGCACCTGCAGGAGCTCGGGCTCATCTCCGCGACGGCCTATCACCAGCTGGCATGCTTCGAGGCGGGCGTGACGTTCGCCCGGGCCGAGGGCATCGTGCCGGCGCCGGAGGCGAACCACGCGGTGAAGGGCGCGATCGTGGAAGCGCTCAAGTGCAAGGAGGAGGGCGTCTCCCGCTCCATCCTCTTCAACCTGAGCGGCCACGGCCACTTCGACATGCAGGCCTACATCGACTACTTCGACGGCAAGCTGAAGGACATCAACTACGACGAGAAGGAACTCGCCATGGCGCTCGCCGGGTTGCCGTCGGTGGCGGAGCCGGCCTGACGCGGCTATAGCGCCGTGGGCGGCAATCCCCTCTATCTCGCGATAGACCAGGGCACGCACGCGAGCCGCGCGGTGGTGCTGGACGCGCGCGGCGCGGTGGTGGCGACCGGCTCGAAGGACATCCGGCTATCCCGGCCGAAGCCCGACTGGGCCGAGCAGGACGGCGAGGAGATGGTCTCCTCCATCTACGCCGCCGTCACGCAGGCCCTCGAACCCCTGGGTGACCGGCGCAGGGACGTGGTGGCCGCGGGCCTCGCCAGCCAGCGCGCGAGTTGCGCCTGCTGGGACTCCCGCGGCGGCCGCCCGCTTTCCCCCGTGTTCAGCTGGCAGGATCGCCGGGCCCACGAGTGGCTGCGGCAGTTCGAGCCGCAGGCGGAGGAAGTGCACCGCAAGACCGGGCTCTTCCTCTCCGCGCACTACGGGGCGAGCAAGCTGCGCTGGGCGCACGACAACCTGCCGGCGGTGCGCGAGGCGCTGGCGGCGGCCACGCTCTGCTGGGGCCCGCAGGCTAGCTTCCTCGTCTACCGGCTCACCGCCGAGCAGTCGATGCTGGCCGACCCGCAGTGCGCCGCCCGCACGCAGCTCTGGAACATCCACACGCGCGACTGGGATACGGGGCTGCTCTCGCTCTTCGGCCTGCCGCAGGGACACCTGCCGAGGTGCGTTCCCACCTGCCACCGCTACGGCACGATGCGCGTGGGCGACACCACCGTGCCGCTCGTGGCGGTGAACGGCGACCAGTCGGCGGCCGTGTTCGCCTTCGGCTGGCCCGAGGAAGACTCCGCCTACGTGAACATCGGCACCAGCGCGTTCATGCAGCGCGCGGTGACCACGCGCCCCGACTATGCGCCGAGAAGCCTCACCGGGATCATCCTCGACGACGGCAAGACCACGGTCTATTCGCTCGAGGGAAACGTAAACGGCGCGGGCACGGCGCTCGAGTGGCTGAAGGCGGAGCTGGGCATCGAGGACGTGGTCGCGCGGCTGCCAGCCTGGCTGGAGGCGCCGGGCGAGCCGCCGCTGTTCCTCAATGGCATCGCGGGACTCGGCGGCCCGTTCTGGAAGCCGGAATTCGCCTCGCGCTTCGTGGGGGAGGCAGAGCCGTGGCAGAAAGCGGTGGCGGTGGTCGAGAGCATGGCCTTCCTGCTGCAGGCCAATTTCGACGAGATCGGGAAGTTCGTGCCGCCCGCGAAGCGAATCCGCGTGAGCGGAGGGGTGTCGCGCCTCGACGGGCTGTGCCGGCGGCTGGCCACGGTGAGCGGATTGCCCGTGCACAGGCGCGACGACGCCGAGGCCTCCGCGCGAGGCATCGGGTACCTGGCGGCCGGGCGGCCGGAGCACTGGAACGAGGGCGCCGCCGAGGAAGTCTTCGAGCCCGCGGCCGACGAGGCGCTGCGCCGGCGCTACGCGCGCTGGCGCGAGCTGATGCGCGAGGCGACGGGGACCTGACCCCCGGTTACGGCTTGACCACGAAATCGATGACGATCGCGCCGGGGTCGCGCTGGCGATATTCGATCGTCACCGCTTCGCCGTAGCGATTGCGGAGCTGGTCGAGGAGGGGCAGGGGGTCGTGGTCGTTCACGAAGCGCATGGTTTCTCCCGGGCGCAGCGAATCGAGCGCGCCGAAGATGGCGGCGTGGCGGAAGCGCTTGGCGACGCCGCGGGCATCGAACGGGTAGATCTGGTCCGGGGAGGTGTGGACGTGGGCGTGGGCGGGCTGGTTCATGGGAGTCGCTCCTTGGAAGTCGGGGGGAATCGGATCGGATTCGGGGAGGCGGCTCAGGCCGCGGCCTTCTTCTCGCCGCGGTCGAGCTCGGCGCGCTTGTCCTTCACCTTCGCCCATTCGTCGGCATCCGGCAGCGCCGCCTTCGTCTCGACGATGGGGGGCCAGATCCTGGACAACTCGGCGTTCAGGGCGATGAACTCGCGCTGGGGCTTGGGCACGTCATCCTCGGCGAAGATGGCCTCCACCGGGCACTCGGGCACGCACAGGGTGCAGTCGATGCACTCGTCGGGGTCGATCGCCAGGAAGTTGGGGCCTTCGCGGAAGGCATCGGTGGGGCACACGTCGACGCAGTCGGTGTGCTTGCACTTGATGCACGATTCGGTGACGACGTAGGTCATGGCGGGCCCAGGTCTTTAAGATGTATTTATAATACGGCTTAAGATTATCACCCCATTCGACAGGCCGCAAGCCGGCCGGCGGAGGCAAACGCGATGGCAGAGACCTTCAAGGCGTGGCAGTGCATCGGCTGCGGCAAGATCGACGGGCCGGCCCAATGCATCGGGGTGTGCCAGGACCGGCCGGTCGAATTGGTGGACGCGGCCGATTTCCGGGCGGCTACGGCCCTGGCGGAGCAGGAGCGGGCGAGGGCTGCGGCGCTGGAGGAAGTGGTCCGGCGGATCGCCCTGACGCACCCCCGGAACGGGGAGTGGGAGCGAACGTGGCTGGCGCTCCAGGGGCAGGCCAAGCGGGCGCTGGAGGCCGTCCCGCCCCGGGCCGAACCGTCCGCTGGCGCCCCCGTGCCGGCCCCGCCAGGGGGGGCGGCCTGAGGGAATGCCCCGCGCCGTGGCATTCCTTTGCCCTCGGTCAAATTTTCCGCCGTGGATGGCCTCAACATCTTCCGGAACAAGGAGGAGACCATGCCCGGCTATTTCCTGCTCCAGAGAGGCGCCACGGGGAAGTTCTCGTTCGACCTGAAGAGCGGCAACCACGAAACGCTCCTGAGCTCCGAACCCTACCAATCCAAGGACGCGGCTGTGGACGGGGTCGCAGCCGTGCAGAGGCACGCGGCCGAGGACGCGCGTTTCGAGCGAATAAGGGCGGGCAACGGCCCCGCGTACTTCCTCCTCAAGGCGAGCAATGCCGAAGTGATCGGGCGCTCGGTGATGTATTCGTCCCCGTCCGCGATGGAGCACGGGATTGCGAGCGTGAAGGCCTGTGGGGGAGCGACGGAAGTGAGGGACCTCGCTTAGAACTTGCGGCTCGGCATCGCCACCGCCTGCCGGAACCGGAATGAAACGGGCCCGCCAAACCGGCGGGCCCGTTCCGTTTGCGGGTCCGCGCCTGTCGCAGCCTACAAATCCGGGTGTTGCACCTCGAGACGGTGGAGATGAAACACGATCTCCGACCTCGATTCCTCGAGAACGGCGACCCAGCGCCATCCAATCGGGTGCGAATTGAGGGAAATCTGCAGACTTGATGCGGCGTGAGAAACCGCGGGAGAGAAATACGCCTTCTCGTAGTGCGTAGCACTTCCCGGATGCTCCTCGGCGGTGCCGCGAGCCGCCGCCTTTTCGAGATCCGCCTTCAGCGTGCGAACAAGCATCCGAAGGTGCGCCCTCGCGCCGGGGGGAAGCGGTCCGCCGCCTTCGAGGGAGCAAATGATTTCGTCAAAGCGCCCCCGAAAGGCCCGCAACGCGTCGATAACACGCCGTGCCGCCAGGTCCTGGGCAAAGGCCACCATATCCACATGTGAATCCATGGTCGCGAATAACATAACGATAGGCTAACATGGATAAATGGTAGTTGCTTTCACTTGGGGCGCGCTCGCGGCGGAAAAGCGCGAGTTCAGGCAAGTTCGTTTCCACAAGATCGCGCGCCCGTCCGTGACTCAGTCGCCGCCATCGGTCCATGGTCGCGCGTGTCGCGAGTGGTCCCCAATTGTCGTGCTCCGTGTAGGGTTTTTTTTCTTGTATGGTGCGATGCATTCAGCGTTGCGATGGAGCAAGCCGTTCCAGGCAAGCCCCGCCGCCGTGCCTCGCGATTCGCGGAGGACGAACTGGTGAACAGCTTCGAGGCTCCCGCTTCGTCACTATCGGCAACGTCGGGCCAGCGGCGATTCGCAATGGTCGTCGTGCTCGCCTTTACCGCGATCTTCCTGGCTTCCGCTCCGTTCGCGAAGACGGCCCTTGCGCCCCTCCCGGCATTCATTCCGATCTATCAGTCGGCGCTCATCGCGAATGACCTGATCACGGCTGCACTTCTGTTCGGCCAACTCACCTATTTCCGGTCACGATCGATCTTCGTTCTCGCGTTGGGATACACGTTCACCGCCTTCATGGCGGTTTCTCATGCGCTCACATTCCCCGGCCTCTTTGCCCCCACGGGGCTTCTAGGCGCTGGCGCGCAGTCCACGGCATGGCTCTACATGTTCTGGCATGCCGGGTTCCCACTGTTCGTCATTGCCTACTCCGTTCTTCCTGGCGAGATCGCCGGACGCCGCACGATCGTCTCCGGGTGCGTGGGCGTCATCGTCGCCGTGACATTCTTTACGCTGCTCGCGACAGCCGGTCAGGCAGCGCTGCCGCCCATCATGATTGGCAACCGCTACTCGCCGCTCATGGTGGCCGTGGTCACAAGCGTGTGGGCACTGAGCGTGGTCGCCCTGGTCACCGTGTGGCGCCGTCGCCCGCGCACGA